>JAHDEP010000059.1:0-10652 GCA_020628775.1 Rhizobiaceae bacterium
ACAATGGCGCGGCGCGGTGTGCCAAGAGAAGAGGGGGCAACAAGAGCCTGCACTTCAACAAGCACTGGTCGTGTTCCTTCAATACCGGCAAAGACAGCGTTGCCAGGGCTTGCCGTATTACGTTCGCCCAAGAATAATTCTGAAGGATTTGCAACTTCGCGCAATCCTTTATCGGACATTTCAAAAACACCAATCTCGTCCGTAGGCCCAAAACGGTTTTTTACGGTGCGCATGATGCGGTAATGATGTCCGCGGTCGCCTTCGAAATATAAGACAGCGTCCACCATGTGTTCAACAACGCGAGGGCCGGCGATTTGTCCGTCTTTGGTGACGTGGCCGACCAAAACCATAGCTGTGCCCGTTTGTTTTGCAAAACGTATCATTGCATGAACGCCGGTTCGCACCTGGGTAACTGTTCCAGGTGCAGCTTCTGCTAAATCACTCCATAAAGTTTGAATCGAATCAATAATGACAAAGTCTGGCTTGTCCCCATCGGCAAGTGTTGCGAGAATATCTTCTACATTGGTTTCAGCAGCAAGCATGACATCGCTATCCGCTGCGCCAAGACGCTGCGCTCTTAGTCTTACTTGCGCAACAGCTTCCTCACCAGACACATAGATCACGCGATTGCCTTGTCGTGCAAGCGCAGCTGCGGCCTGCATTAAAATCGTTGATTTACCAATACCGGGATCACCACCTACCAAGATTGCTGAACCGCGGACAAATCCGCCGCCTGTTACGCGATCAAGTTCAGAGATGTTGGTTTGAATACGCGGCGCATCTTCAATTTCACCAGACAGGGTAGTGAGTGCTACGGCGCGACCTTTTTTGGGCGTTTTACCCGGACCGCCGCCAATGCCGCCTTTGGGATCATCTTCAATGATTGTGTTCCATTCGCCACATCCATCACATTTACCAGCCCATCGCGCGTGAACGGTGCCGCAGTTTTGACAAACAAATTGAGTGCGTGATTTAGCCAACAGAAACCCCATAAATATTCATGTTTTGTTCTCGTTTACTATAGGCAGCAAAATTAGGCAAGTTCTTATTTGGAATCAGATGGATGGCCCGTATCTGCGGCCAATGCCTGTAAGAATTTCGTAGCTTACTGTTCCGGATTGTGCAGCAAAGTCATCTAGCGCGATTTGGTCGCCAAAGAGTTCAATCCAATCGCCCGGCTTTACTGTGTTGAGCGGTAAATGCGAGATATCAAACATTGTAAGATCCATCGTGACGCGACCAATACAGCTGATCATTTCGCCATTGATAAAACCTTTGGCACCGTTTTTCAAAGTTTGCCGCAATGGCACGCCTTGTCCGGAAACATTGCGCGGATATCCATCGGCATAACCAACACCACAGACTGCGATGCGCATAGTTTCTTCGGCTTTAAATGTGCCACCATAGCTGACTGTTTCACCAGGCAGAACCTCACGAATATCGATGATGCGAGCTTCTGCTTTCATCACAGATTTCATTGGATTTGCACGATGGCTAAATGGGTTGCCGCCATAAAGCGCAATCCCTGGACGCGTTAGTTGAAAATGCGAAGCTTGATTTGATAATGTTGCTGCGGAATTTGCCATACTAGCATCTATTCCGGCATATTTTTGAGCAAGAGCAGTAAATGCCTCGAGCTGGGTTGCGTTTTTAGGATCATCTGGATCATCAGCGCTGGCGAAGTGGCTCATGATGAGTTTTGGAACGGATGTCAGATCATCTAGACAATTGTAAGCTTCGTTGACGCGCAAACCCAGCCTGTTCATGCCTGTATCAATGTGGATGGCGCAGGGTTGGTTGGTTGATGTTTGATACCACAATTTTATCTGGCTAAGTGAGTTTAGCACTGGGATTAGATTGTGTTCTGCAAACAGCGATATCGTTTCTTCAAACACGCCATTTAATATGAAGATATCAGCATCTTTTTGAATATTGCGCAATTTCACGCCTTCAAATGCATCAGCAACAAAAAACTGTCGACATCCTGCATTTGCGAGCGTTTGAGCAACGGTTTCAACGCCGCATCCATAGCCATTGGCTTTGACCGCTGCGCCACACGTTGCAGACCCAGAAGCCTTTTTCAGAGTTTCATA
Source organism: Rhizobiaceae bacterium (assembly GCA_020628775.1). Classification (GTDB taxonomy): domain Bacteria; phylum Pseudomonadota; class Alphaproteobacteria; order Rhizobiales; family Rhizobiaceae; genus Lentilitoribacter. The sequence continues at coordinate 2,094 of JAHDEP010000059.1, forward strand.
GTTTTCTGAAATTGCTGACTGATCGATATTCAGCCGCACTGTTTGGCCAATATTATTCTTCACTTTGAATAAACTGGTCATAGGAGCTATCAGCAAGATCTGAGAAGCGTGTGAACTGAGCCTGGAACCCAAGTTTTACTGTGCCAGTTGGACCGTGACGCTGTTTAGCGATGATCACGTCAGCTGTGCCTTTAACTTTGGACATCTTTTCTTCCCAGGCAAGATACTCCTCATTACGAACATCAGCGCGCTCTTCTTCAGGTGTACGCCGCGGTTCCATGTTTTGAACATAGTATTCTTCACGGAACACGAAGAGCACCACATCGGCATCCTGCTCGATGGAACCAGATTCACGCAAATCCGATAGTTGCGGGCGTTTGTCATCGCGGCTCTCAACCTGACGAGAAAGCTGGGAGAGGGCGATAATTGGAACGTTGAGCTCTTTACCAAGCGCCTTGAGACCGGTGGTAATCTCAGTAATCTCCTGCACACGGTTGCCGCTATTTTTGCTTGAACCTGTCATCAGTTGAACATAGTCGACCACCAAAACATCAAGACCGCGCTGGCGTTTTAGGCGTCTAGCACGTGCCGCTAATTGCGCGATGGAGATACCACCTGTTTGGTCAATATATAGGGGCGTTTTCTGCATCATCTGAGAACAAGCAACGAGCTTTTCAAAATCTGCTTCGGTGATTTCACCACGTCTAATTTTTGACGATGAAACTTCGGTTTGCTCAGAAATAATACGTGTTGCCAGCTGTTCACTGGACATCTCCAATGAGTAGAACCCGACAATTCCGCCATTTTTCGCATTTGTACTGCCATCTGCTTGAACTTCGGGCTCAAATGCATTGGCGATATTAAAGGCAATATTGGTCGCAAGCGAGGTTTTACCCATACCTGGACGACCCGCAAGGATGATCAAATCGGAACGCTGCAGACCACCCATGCGGCCATCAAGGGAATCAATACCTGTTGAAATACCAGATAGGTTTCCATCACGCTGATATGCTTCCCCGGCTAGATCAATCGCAATGGCCACAGCATCATTAAACGACTGAAATCCACCATCGTAACGGCCGGTTTCTGCCAATTCAAACAAACGACGTTCTGTGTCCTCAATCTGCCCTTGCGGCGGCATATCAACGGGCGCGTCATAGGCGATATTGACCATGTCTTCACCAATGGTGATTAGCGAGCGACGCAATGCAAGATCATAAATTGCTCGGCCATAATCTTCCGCGTTGATAATTGTCACAGCTTCTGCAGCAAGACGCGCTAGATATTGCGCAACGGTTAGATCGCCGATTTTCTCATCTGCGCGCAGAAAGGTTTTGATGGTCACCGGGTTTGCAGTTTTACCCATACGAATAATATCGCCAGCGACTTCAAAAATATTACGGTGCAGCGGTTCGTTGAAATGCTCGGCTTTTAGAAAGTCCGACACACGATAAAAAGCATCATTATTGACCAAGATCGCTCCCAGAAGCGCTTGTTCAGCTTCTAAGTTGTTAGGTGCTTCGCGATAAGTTGGTTCAGCATTCTGGTTCGAGGCAATCGATGTGATGCTTGGTGCCGCGTCGTTCATTTAACCTTCAATTCTGTTTTCGTGTTTTGCAGTTTTTGTTCTCGTAAAGGACATAGTTACATGTGTCGATGCCCGGTTACAGTGCCAAGTCGGTTATTATTATTTTTGTGCCAATGATTCACAGGTGATTCTGAACATATGTGGAATACCGATATTTTTAGTTGACCAACATAGCGAATCGAGTCCGACCAATTTTACCTCATGTTTGAAAGATTCTGTGTCAATAATTGGGACAGATCGAAAGATTTTCGCACAAGGCGCATTTATCCCAAAAATAATGGCAAAAATGTTATCGGTAAACTAGCCGTGCTGAGAATTGCCTGATAGTAATATCGGCCAATAATCAAGTAAATCATGCAAGGAATAAAACATGTCGAATGCGGAAATTGGCGTCATTGGTCTGGCTGTTATGGGTGCGAATTTGGCGCTTAATATCGCTGAAAACGGATACAAAGTAGCAGTTTTTAACAGAACCTACGCGCGGACCGAAGAATTTATGAAGAGCGCAGGCGATTTGGTTGACCAACTCGTTCCTTGTAAAACGCTTGAAGAGTTCGTCAATGCAATTCGTCCGCCACGTCCGGTCATCATCATGGTGAAAGCAGGCGGTCCTGTAGACATGCAAATGGAAGCGCTAAAACCATTAATGAGCGATAATGACATCATCATTGATGCCGGTAATGCGAACTTTAGAGATACACTTCGTCGCGAAGATGAAATGAAAGACACTGGTCTGACATTTATTGGCATGGGCGTATCTGGCGGTGAAGAGGGTGCACGTCATGGCCCTTCCATCATGGTTGGTGGTAAGCAATCTTCTTATCCACGTGTGCAAGGTGTTCTTGAAGCGATTTCAGCTAAATATAAAGACACCCCATGTGCTGCATGGCTTGGTGAAAATGGTGCAGGTCACTTTGTAAAAACCATTCATAACGGTATTGAATATGCTGACATGCAGATGATCGCAGAGGTTTATGGCATCATGCGTGATCGCTTGAAAATGGAACCAAAAGCTATCTCCGATGTGTTTGCTAAATGGAACGAAGGTCCACTTGAATCTTATCTGATTTCAATCACCGCTGAAGTTCTTAAAGCTATCGATCCAAAAACTGATACACCGATGATTAATCTGATATTGGATGCTGCGGGTCAAAAAGGCACGGGCCGTTGGTCAGCTATTGAAGCACTTAATATGGGTGTGCCGGCAACGGCGATTGAAGCTGCGGTTGCTGCAAGAAGCCTGTCTGCTGCAAAAGGTGAGCGTCTTCATGCTGAAGGTGTCCTAGGCTTGCCTGCTTCAACAGATGTAGCTGACCCTGAAAAATTCATTGCTGATCTAGAATTGGCATTGCTTGCAGGTAAGATTGCCGCCTATGCACAAGGCTTTGCTGTGATGTCTGCTGCATCTAAAGAGTTTGATTGGGGGCTACCAATGCCAACAATTGCGAAAATCTGGCGTGCTGGCTGCATTATCCAATCTCGCTTCCTTGATGAGATCTCGACAGCTTTCTCAAAGGATCCCGATGTGGCAAACCTTGTGATCACACCGGCATTTTCAAAACTGCTCGGTGAATGCGATGGTCCATTGCGTCATATCGTTAGCGAAAGCGTGCTCAATGGTTCGCCTGTGCCAGCGCTTGCATCGGCGGTATCATATTTTGATACTTACCGTCGTGGTCAGGGGACAGCAAACCTCATCCAAGGTCAGCGTGACTTCTTTGGTGCCCACGGCTTTAAACGTTTGGATGAAGAAGGCGATCATCACGGCCCTTGGGGGAGCTAAAACGCCTCAAACCGTGATCGTTGGTAATATTGAGAACTTTTGAAACTGAATGTGTCGTGATTGATTTGGATCAATGCTGACATAAAGTTATTCAATATGGTGCATTGCAGATTTGTCGCATTGGCTTGCGGCAATAGGTTGTATATAAACCAATTGAAAGAGTAAGCGCCCAAGTGGCGTTGTCCATGTGGAGATAGTTATGGATTTTGAAAAGTTTTTCACTGAGTCGCTTGATGGCCTAAAAGAAGAGGGCCGCTATCGTGTTTTTGCCGATTTGGAGCGACACAAAGGGAACTTCCCAAAAGCAACACGCCATAAGCCTGACGGTACGGTGACCGATGTCACTGTTTGGTGTTCAAACGACTATCTTGGTATGGGGCAAAATCCAAAAGTCTCAGATGCGATGAAAGAAGCCATCGATCGCGCCGGTACAGGCGCTGGTGGCACACGTAATATTTCTGGCACTACGCATTACCACGTATTGTTGGAAAAAGAGCTGGCGGATCTTCACAATAAAGAATCAGCCCTTTTGTTCACTTCAGGTTATGTTTCAAACTGGGCAGCGCTTGGGACACTTGGCGCGCAAATTCCAAATATGATTATCTTCTCGGATGCATCAAACCATGCGTCTATGATTGAAGGTGTTCGTCATTCACGTGCTCAAAAAGTTATTTGGAAGCACAATGACGTGAAGGATTTGGAAGAAAAGCTTGCTGCTGCAGATCCAGATGCACCAAAATTGATTGCATTTGAAAGCGTGTATTCAATGGATGGTGATATCGCGCCAATTAAAGAGATCTGTGACGTTGCAGATAAATACGGCGCAATGACTTATCTTGATGAAGTTCATGCGGTTGGCCTTTATGGCCCACGTGGTGGCGGTATCGCTGAGCGCGAAGGCCTTATGGATCGCATTGATGTGATTGAAGGTACTTTGGGTAAAGCCTATGGCGTAATGGGTGGATATATCACAGCATCTGAAGCGCTTTGCGATTTTGTTCGCAGCTTTGCATCAGGCTTTATCTTCACAACGGCTATCCCTCCGGCAATTGCAGCAGGAGCAGCAGCCAGCATTCAGCATCTTAAAATGAGCAGTTTTGAGCGCAAGCAACAGCAGGAACGCGTTGCAAGATTGCGTGCTCGCCTTGATGCGCGCGGCATTCCTCATATGATGAATGATAGCCACATTGTGCCGGTGATGGTTGGTGACGCTGCAAAATGTAAAATGATTTCGGACATGTTGCTTGATGATTACGGTATTTATGTTCAGCCGATCAATTATCCAACTGTGCCGCGTAAAACAGAGCGTTTGCGCTTTACGCCTACGCCATTGCACAGTGATGCAGACATTGAAAACCTTGTGAGCGCCTTACACGATCTATGGTCACAATGCGCTTTGTCACGCGCTGTGGCATAAGGCTAAATCATACTGTCATAAATGTTTCATAAAGAGCCCTTAAGCATTAAACATGTTATCTGGTGTTTGCGGGCTCTTATCGTTTTTGATATGCGTGTGTTGCACAGCATGCGTTTATAGGGCGATGATATTATGGCATATTCAAACATACAAAAACTTGCGGCTGAATTGGTTGGCACAGCTTTCTTGCTCGCAACGGTCGTTGGCTCGGGCATCATGGCAGAACAGCTTGCGGGCGGTAACGTTGCCATCGCGCTCTTAGGCAACACGATCCCAACCGGGGCAATCTTGTTTGTGCTGATTACAATGTTTGGACCCATCTCTGGCGCGCATTTTAATCCCGCTGTCACATTGGTGTTTTTCCTTCGCGGTGAAATCGCTGCAAAGGCTTCGGTTTTGTTTGTGCTGGTTCAAATTATTGGTGGTATTTTGGGTGTGTGGGCAGCGCATTTAATGTTTGAGCTTGATGTGATGCAGTTTTCTCAGAAGGTTCGCTCAGGCGGCGCTCAATGGTTTGCTGAAGGCGTTGCGTCATTCGGCTTGGTGACAACCATATTGTTGACCATCAAGGCAAGAGAAACAGCTGTTGCGATGGCGGTGGGGCTTTATATCACTGCAGCCTATTGGTTCACAGCATCGACATCTTTTGCCAATCCTGCGGTTACGATCGCGCGTAGTTTTTCAGACACATTTGCCGGTATCAGACCAGCAGATGCACCGGGTTTCATCATCTCTCAGTTGACATTTGCAGTCCTCGCGTGGTTGTTCTGCAAATGGATATTGGGTGAGAAAAACAATTAATGTCAGAAAAAATACCTGTTACCGTTATTACCGGCTATCTCGGCGCTGGTAAGACGACGCTGCTTAATCGGATATTATCTGAAAAGCATGACAAGAATTATGCGGTTATCGTCAATGAATTTGGCGAGATTGGCATTGATGGCGCGTTGGTGGTGGGAGCTGACGAAGATATCTTTGAGATGAGCAATGGCTGCATCTGTTGCAGTGTGCGTGGCGATCTGATCGAAACCATTGATAAGCTGCTTAAAAGCGATCGAGCAATTGATAATATCATCATTGAAACCACAGGGCTTGCTGATCCCGCACCTGTGGCGCAAACCTTTTTGCAAGAAGAATTTGTCAGATCAAAAACGCAGCTCGATGCGATCCTGACATTGGTTGATGCAAAGCATATCTTAGTTGAATTAGAAGCATCACGCGAAGCAAAAGAGCAAATCGCATTTGCAGATATTCTTTTGCTAAACAAGGTCGACCTGGTTGAAGATTTGGATGGTATAAAAACGGTGCTTCGTTCGATTAATCCGCTAGCGAAGATCTTTGAAACGAAGCATTCGGAAATCGATTTGAGTTTGATCTTGTCGCAGAACGCTTTTGCGCTTGATCGCACTTTGGTTAAAGATCCTGAGTTTTTGTCGCATCACCACCACCATCATCATGACGATGATGTTCAAAGTTTCTCGCTTGAAACGGATAAACCGATGGATCGGCAAAAGTTTTCGATGTGGATGCAATGGGTATTAGAACATTTCGGCATGGATATGCTCAGAACCAAGGGCATCATCAGTTTTGCTGGTGATGACGAGCGGTTTGTCGTCCAAGGGGTGCATCAGCTTATCGAAGGAGTGGCGCAGCGACCTTGGGGTGAGGGGGAGACGCGAGTTAGCCAGCTCGTGTTTATTGGCCGCAACCTACCGCAGGACATCATTGAGGATGGATTTTACAAAGCGCAAAAATAAACCCGCTTAATATCTCTATCAAGCGGGTTTAGATGTGTTTAAAAAATTGGCTTAGTCAACGAAGGCGCGCTCGATCACAAAATCAGCAGGTTTGCTGTTTGCACCTTCTTCAAAACCGCGAGCTTCGAGCAAGACTTTTAGATCATTGATCATTGCCATAGAACCGCAGATCATCACGCGATCTGTTTCTGGATTAAGATCAGGCAGGCCGACAGCTTTCGCCAATGTGCCATCTTCAATCAGATTTGTGATACGGCCCATTTGATCGCTTTGTTCGCGTGTTGTCGTCGCAAAGTGGATCAGCTTTTCAGAAGCTTCTTCACCCACCAACAAATCTTCTTTCGTCAGCGCAACAGTATCAAAACCGTATTTCAGCTCTGCAACATCACGGCAAGTATGAGTGACGATCACATTGTCATAGTTCTCATAGGCTTCAGGATCACGCATGACAGATGCAAAAGGTGCAATACCTGTGCCTGTTGAAATCATGTAGAGGTTTTTGGCTGGCGTTAGCGCATCCATTACCAATGTGCCTGTCGATTTCTGACGCATCCAGATTGTGTCACCCGGCTGAATTTTTTGTAGGTGTTCAGTGAGCGGACCACCCGGCACTTTGATGGAGAAGAATTCAATTTCTTCATCCCATGAAGGGCTTGCAATCGAATAGGCGCGGAACAATGGTTTACCTTCTGAAGGCAGACCGATCATTACAAATTCACCTGATCTGAAGCGGAAGCTTGCTGGGCGTGTGATGCGGAACTTAAATAGTCGATCAGTATAGTGTTCAACTGAAATGACTTTTTCGGCAAACGTAGCTTTTGGCAATGGAAACTCATCACTATTCTGCGTCTGAGCGGATTCTAAAGCGGACAATGGCGTCTCCATAGTAAGTGTGTATTTTTATAATAAAGCAAAAATCGTTAGCATACAAACGAATTATCTAATTTGAGTTCTACACGTGATTTCACCAAATTGACAGAATAAATGTTCTAATCAGATTTGATTTGTTAGAATGTTTGACTGTTTTTCATCTCATATGTGATTTTGCCCCTGTAAAACTAGGGATGATTTGGTTTTATCAATCTCTTCTGATCAAAAAATATCGGGTTTTGGGCGCTATGACATTGAGCTAAATCAATGAATTCAAAATTTTGAGATACTTTTTCCAGCGCTTTTGTGCTTTATTCAGCCAACACGCTAATTAAACAATTACGCACAAAATGCACCAAAATGAGATTTGCTAAATGACGGATAATGAACAGCCACAAACCTGTCCTGTCAGCGGACATTCAACACCTGAAACTGCCCCAATTGTTGCCGTTACGGGTGCCAGTCGCGGGATAGGACATTCCATTGTTCGTAAGTTTCACAATTCCGGTTGGGAAGTGTTCACGCTTGCACGCACCCCTTTTTCACAAGTTTGTCCTTGGGCAGAAGGCATCGTCAAACATATCGAAGTTGATTTAGAAGATCCAAAATCTGTTGCTAAAGCGATGGGTGAGCTGCATGAAAGGCTTGATGGGCGAGGGCTTGATGCGCTGGTAAATAATGCCGGGATTTCCCCAAAGGCTGAAAATGGTGAGCGATTAAGCGCATCCCAGACATCTGTTGAAACCATGTTACGTGTGCACATGGTCAATTTCATTGCGCCGTTATCGCTTTGCCGTGAGCTGTTAGAGCCATTGAAAAAGGCTAAAGGTTCAATCGTCAATGTCACATCGATTGCTGGATCTAAGACCCATCCATTTGCGGGTGCTGCTTACGCGACGTCTAAAGCTGCGTTATCGGCGTTAACGCGCGAACTTGCATCTGAATATGCTGATACCGGAATTCGCGTCAATGCAGTTGCGCCTGGTGAAATTGAAACATCGATTTTATCACCCGGAACAGATGAGATGGTGATGCAGGAAGTGCCGATGCAGCGTTTGGGTAGCCCGGAAGAAGTGGCCGAAGTTGTCAGCTTTCTGTGTGGTGAGAAATCATCTTATGTAAATGGTGCTGAAATCCACATTAA
>JAHDEP010000059.1:10752-14494 GCA_020628775.1 Rhizobiaceae bacterium
AGCTCAAGTACACCAAGTAGAATGATCGATAGGATCACCATCACAGTAGCCACAGCTAAGATCGTTGGTGAGATTTGCTCACGAATACCTGAGAACATCTGACGTGGGATTGTGCGTTGTTCAACATCGGCAATGAAGAGCACAGCAACCACTTCATCAAACGATGTGATGAAGGCAAAGAGGGCGCCGGAAATCATACCTGGCAAGATAAGCGGCATGATAACCTTACGGAATGTTGTCCAACCATCTGCACCTAGATTTTCAGCTGCGCGGATAAGCGAGCGATCAAATCCGGACAAAGTAGCTGTCACTGTGATAATCACAAATGGTATGCCGAGCGTAGTATGCGCTAAGATCACACCGAGATAAGTTTTTGCCAGACCAATGTCTGAATAGAAGAAGAACATGCCCGTTGCGGTGATCACCAAAGGTACGATCATTGGTGAGATCAATAGGCTAGTAATAGCTGCGCGGTATGGCATTTCAGCGCGAGATAGACCCAAGGCTGCTAGCGTGCCAAGGCCTGTTGCGAGTAATGTTGAACAAATGGCGATAAAGAATGAATTGCGTGTTGAGCGCACCCATTGCGCGTTTTCCCACATGTCGCTCCACCATGCAGCGCCGGTTGCCGCTGGGTCAATCATGCCATTGAAGAAGATATCTTGATACCACCGGAATGAATAAGCAGCGCTATCGAAAGTCAGCATGCCTTCTGTAAAGGTAAAATACGGTTCCGCATTAAACGATAATGGCATGATGATCAGAATTGGTGTGATCAAAAAGACGAAAATGAACGTGCATAGCAACAAGAACAGATATTTGTTGAAGTAGTTCAGATAAGTTGCATATGCAGGCAGCGCCTTCATAAAAAACAGCGGCGTGCCGAATAGGAATAGGAAGCCAAGGGTCACACTAACTGAACTGGTGGTTATAAATACCAGAACAGTTAGGACAGCGAAAATGATGTAGCCAGTTTGTAGTTTTGTCATTGCCGCATTCCTATCCAAAACTCAGTTTCTCAATGCCTACAATCTTGTTGTAGAGCCAATAGAGAATAAGAACGATTGCAAGTAACAGTGACCCGAGCGCTGCACCCAAGCTCCAGTTAAGCGACTTTTGGATGTGGTAAGCAATCAAGTTTGAAATAAGCAGACCATCTTCACCGCCAACAAGGGCAGGAGTGATGTAATAGCCAATCGCTAGAATAAAGACGAGCAACGTACCAGCGGCAATACCCGGTAGTGTCAGCGGGAAATAAACGCGGCGGAATGCAGTAAATGTTTTTGCACCCATCGAACTTGCAGCGCGCATATAGCTTGGTGGGATTGTCTTCATCACCGAGAACAATGGCAAAATCATAAATGGCAGCAAGATATGCACCATCGCAATGATCGTTCCCGTTTGATTATAGATCATTTGTACGCGGCCATCTTCTCCCACCAATCCAATGAAGACGAGTATGTCATTGATGATGCCCTCCGTCTGAAGGATGGCAATCCACGCCGTTGTGCGCACAAGCAGCGATGTCCAAAATGGCAACAGTACTAGGATCATCAAAAGATTGGATGTCTTAAGTGGTAACGTTGATAACAAATAGGAAACCGGGAATGCCAATAACAAGCATATGAAGGTGATTGTCGCCGAAAGCCTCAAGGTTTTAAAGAAGTTCGACACATAGATCTGATAAAGCTCATCAGCCTCTGTGATATTGCCCTCGTCATCATATTTCAGATCAAGCGCGGCCATGTAAAAATAAGGGGTGAAATTGTTTGTCGCACGTTTTAAACTGCGCCAAAGAACAGGATTATCCCACTTTTTGTTAATCTCGAGGAGCGCTTCTGTGTATGGTCCTTCCGTTACCTTCGCAAGCTTACGCGAAGAGGAAGTGAACAGGCTGCGGCTTCCTGGAATTTCATAATTGATGCGTGTTGCAAGATTGCCGACGGTTTTACCGATTTCGCGTTTCTCGCGGGCGACTTGCATGTCTTTAACAAATAATTCGATTGTTTCTTCCGGTGGTAATCCTTGCTCATCCCAATCTTGAATGGCGATGGTAAAGTTTGGAAGAACACTGGATGCGGTGTCATTGTTCACGGAACGAAGCAACATTTGCCCAATTGGGAAAATGAAACTTACAAGAACAAAAATCACGAGCGGTAATGTCAACAATAATGCGCGCCATCTAGCGCGACGCGTTGATTGAATCAGTTTTTGCTTAAGTGGCACGCCATCTGCGGTCACTAGAGTTTCAGGTGTTGTGGTTGAGCTATCTTGCATACTGATTCAAAACTATCTTTTAAGTGTTTGAAAGCGCGGGAGTTTTATCCCCCGCGCTCATCGATAATATTAGTTAGTTAGCCAAGCGTTGAAGCGCTCGTTCAACTGATCAGCATTATCAGCCCAGAAATCGAAGTTGTTCTGAGTTGCGTTTGTTAGGTTTTCAGGTGCAGTTGGCATCTGTGGACCCATATCGATGTCTTTGTTGTGGAACTTACCAACAAGCGGTGCAGATGATTTACGAGCTGGACCGTATGAAATGTAAGACGCTTGTTTCGCAAGCTGCTCAGTTGCAGTTGAGAATGCAAGGAAGTCCATTGCAAGTTCTTTGTTTGGTGTGCCTTTTGGAATTACCCAAAGGTCAAGATCCCAGATGTGACCGTCCCAAACGATTTCGAATGGCTTGTCTTCGCCTGCAACAGCGTTGAAGATACGGCCGTTATAAGCAGTTGTCATTGCAACTTCGCCATCAGCAAGTAGTTGTGGCGGCTGAGCACCAGCTTCCCACCAAACAACTTGATCTTTAATTGTATCAAGTTTTGCAAATGCACGATCGATGCCTTCTGGTGTATCCAACACATCGTAAACGTCTGCAGCTGAAACGCCGTCAGCAATTAGAGCGAATTCAAGGTTGATTTTCGCACCTTTACGTAGACCACGTTTGCCTGGGAATTTCTCCAGGTCAAAGAAGTCAGCCATTGTTGTTGGGCCGTCTGCAATTTTTGAACTGTCGTAAGCAAAGATTGTTGTCCAAACGATGTTTGCAACAGCACATTCATGAAGTGTACCTTCGATGAAGTCTTGCTCAGCGGGAGTGCCATCAGCACCAGCTGGCAAAATGCCCGGATCGATTGTTTCAAGTAGACCTTCATCACATGCACGGATCGCATCTGAAAGTTCTACGTCAACGATGTCCCATGTTACGTTACCAGCTTCAACCTGAGCTTTGATCTCAGCGATACCGCCATTGTAATCTTCTGAAACGATTTTGTTACCAGTCTTTTCAACCCAAGGCTTGTGATAAGCTTCGACCTGACTTTTTGTGTAAGCACCGCCCCAAGATACAACAGTGATTTCGTTCGCTTGTGCAGAAGCTGCAAGCGCCAAACCAGCTGTCAAAGCTGAAGTTGCTAGAAAGTGTTTGATTTTCATTTTTACTCTCCCAAGTATGTTCATGAGTTTGTGTTTTGGTTATGTTTTAAAATTAGACGACAGCATCCAACGCTTTACAATCTTCTGCAGACCATCCGATTTTTATTTTTTGACCCTCAGAGATATCCCAGCCGCTCGATTTGTTACGAACTTTGACAATAAATTCGTCATTTCCAGCGACATCCATGACAACCCGTAAATGATCGCCAAGGTACAATATCTCCTTGATCGTGCCCTCAATCAAATTGTCCAAGTCAGCATTGTTATAAATTTCAATGCGTTCTGGACGAAGTGATAGCGTAGTTTTGTCACC
>JAHDEP010000060.1:0-4385 GCA_020628775.1 Rhizobiaceae bacterium
GTGCACAAAACGCTTGAATCACACTCAGCAATTGTCACTAAGCTGGCTGAGTAAATCCTCAGTAAATACAAATCGATAAGCCGCTGCGATAAATAATTGCGGCGGCTTTTTAGTATCCCAACAACCAGGCGACAAAGAAGAATAGCGGATAGGGCAACACGCCAAGGATGGCTGATAGAGCGAACCATTTCGCTGAGAACAATCCTGTAACCCCTGCCATGAATGCAATCCCGCCACCGCCGCCGATCACGGCGTTACCAGGAATATTGAGCAAGGCGATAATACCCAAATAACGGTATCTCATGAGCGCGATGCTCCACTTTTTGGATACGCCTTGCATCATATGATCAAGCTTTTCCTGCTGGTTCATATGCTGAAGTTTTAGCAGGAATTTTGATGCTTTTTCTAATCCAAACCAGCTCAGCAATTTTGCCAACTTTTGCTTGGATACAAACTTACCGACCAAAAAGGATGTGATCAGCCCCGAAGCTGAGACGAGCACTATCAACGGAGCGATTTCACCACCCAAAACGATTAACAATCCAAAACCAATTTCTGATGCAGGTACGAATGGCAATCCAGAAGTGATGAAATAGACGACAAATACTGGCACCAACAACCAAAACAATGGCAAGGTGGACGCGGATTGCGCATCTAGGCGCAAAGATGCAAACATCCAATTCCCACATAAAACGCCACCTGTCATAAGACCAATATAGCCCAATATGACCAGTACTGTTTTATAGGATATTTTATCGAACAATTTGATGATTGAGCCTCATTTTAACACGCATTTTCGAGATTAGTTTCAGTCACCAGATTAGTTTCCAACAAACGCAATGAAAAGTGCTATTCGACTTCTGTAATTTCATATTCACGCGGAATACCTGCGGTTATTTCAAACCAAGAAGACGCTTTTGTGCGCGTTTGATGCGCGTCAAATGATGCACGATCTTGAAAGACCTCAGCCACCATTAAACGGTTTTTGATCTGTTCTGAAGGCACAACTTCAAAAGAAATACATCCCTCTTCCGCATGGGTAAGCGCGATATGCTCAGGCAGTGCTTGCATCACACTTTCCCAACGCTCTTGCGGGACATCTAAATGCCCATTCAAATGAATTTTCATGGCCTAGCCTTCAAAGCTGAATTTACTCTTCATGCATGCATTACATTTTTTCGCAAACTTTCCTAGTCAGATCATTTCAAATTGAGAAAACACCAAAACTTTGAGTAAACTCAACAAAATATCGCAAAAATGCCATTTGTCTTGAATGTTCTATTTACTGTCTTTTTCAGGCAAGTAATTTCACATATCTGCGCCTACATTCTCTCCAACAACAAATCTAGGGAGCTGAATATGGCCTTTAAAACCGACATTGAAATAGCGCGCGAAGCCAATAAGAAACCAATCCAAGAAATTGGTGCAAAGCTTGGCATTCCATCAGATGATCTTTTGCCATTTGGACATGACAAAGCAAAAGTTTCAGCTGAATTTATCAAGGCCCAAGAGGGTAAGAAAGACGGCAAGCTTATTCTTGTGACAGCGATTAACCCAACACCTGCTGGTGAAGGTAAAACCACAACAACAGTTGGTCTTGGTGATGGTTTGAATGCGATTGGCAAAAACGCTGCAATTTGTATTCGTGAAGCTTCTCTGGGCCCATGTTTTGGTATGAAAGGTGGCGCTGCAGGTGGTGGTTACGCACAAGTGGTACCTATGGAAGACATGAACCTGCATTTCACAGGTGATTTCCATGCCATCACTTCTGCACACAACCTTTTGTCTGCCATGATCGACAACCACGTTTATTGGGGTAATGAGCAGCAGATTGATATTCGCCGTATTGCATGGCGTCGCGTTATGGATATGAATGATCGTGCTCTGCGCCAGATCACAGCATCTCTTGGTGGTGTTGCAAACGGTTTCCCTCGTGAAGCTGGCTTTGATATCACAGTGGCGTCTGAAGTTATGGCGATCTTGTGTCTTTCTAACAATTTGGAAGATCTGCAAAAGCGTCTTGGTGACATCATCGTTGCATATCGTCGCGATCGTACTCCTGTTTACTGCCGCGATATTAAAGCAGATGGCGCAATGACGGTTCTTTTAAAAGACGCAATGCAGCCAAACCTTGTTCAAACGCTTGAGAATAACCCTGCCTTTGTGCACGGTGGTCCGTTTGCCAATATCGCTCACGGTTGCAACTCTGTTGTAGCCACTAAAACAGCGCTTAAGCTGGCTGATTATGTTGTAACCGAAGCCGGATTTGGTGCAGACCTTGGTGCTGAGAAGTTCATGAACATCAAATGCCGCAAAGCTGGCATTTCACCAGATGCTGTTGTTCTTGTTGCAACGGTTCGCGCGATGAAAATGAATGGTGGCGTTGCGAAAGCGGATCTCGGCGAAGAAAATGTTGATGCGGTTGGATCAGGTTGTGCAAACCTTGGCCGCCACATCGAAAACGTCAAATCATTTGGTGTGCCTGTCGTGGTTGCCATCAACCACTTTGTGACTGACACAGATGCCGAAGTACAAGCGGTTAAAGACTATGTCGCAAGCCTTGGTACTGAAGCGATCCTTTGTAAGCACTGGGCACATGGTTCTGAAGGTGTGAAAGACTTAGCTGAACAAGTGGTCAAAATGGCTGAAAGCGAAATGGCTGCGTTCCACCCGCTTTATCCAGATGACATGCCATTGTTTGAAAAAGTTGAAACAATTGCAAAACGTATCTACCGCGCTGACGAAGTACTCGCTGATAAGAAAATTCGCGATCAACTGAAAGCATGGGAAGCAGATGGTTATGGCAATTTGCCAGTCTGCATGGCGAAAACGCAATATTCGTTCTCAACAGATCCAAACCTACGCGGTGCACCAACTGGTCACTCTTTGCCAGTTCGTGAAGTACGCCTCTCTGCAGGTGCAGGATTCATCGTAGTGATCTGTGGTGAGATCATGACAATGCCTGGCTTGCCACGTGTACCTTCAGCTGAACAAATCATGCTGAATGACGATGGCTTGATCGAAGGCTTGTTCTAAACCGATCGATAACAAGGTTCTTAGGTCCGCCCTGATCGAAGGGCGGGCAAGCTGAACAAATCATGCTGAATGACGATGGCTTGATCGAAGGCTTGTTCTAAGAACAACAATAATGTTTAGAGTGAACCTTCCGTCATTTCGGCGGAAGGTTTTATTTTTTACCAGTGACAGACGCTTTATGACAGCACCCCTTAAAGGACAAACAGATCATCAAATCCTGTTTCGAGACGAGATTGCGGGAACATCGCTTTCGTTCCAAAATCCTGTCGAGATTATAAGCGCGGACACACCTGATGAACTCATTGATGTCTTAGACAGCATTGAGGGCTATCAGGCGCGTGGTTACTGGATTGCTGGTTATTTGAGCTATGAAGCCGGGTTTTGTTTTGAAGAGAAACTAAAGAAGCAAATCCCGCAGAAGCGTCGGGCAAAGCTAGCACATTTCGGCATCTTTGAAGCTCCATCTAAAGGCCAACAAGGCGACCACCCTAAATCAACCGCCGAGCCGTCTTATTTCAGTACGCCCCGCCCCGCATGGGATTTTGAAACCTACAAACAAAAATTCGATACTTTGGCCCATCACATGCGGGTTGGAGATTGCTATCAGGGTAATTTAACCTTTCCAATGAATGCTGAATGGCGTGGAAACCCGTTTGAGCTTTTCGAACAACTTGCAGACATTCAACCGGTTAATCATGCAGCTTATGTCGACCTTGGCGGTCCGATCATCTTATCGCGTTCGCCGGAGTTATTTTTCCAAGTGGATCAAAAAGGCTTCATCGAATCGCGCCCTATGAAGGGCACAGCGCCGCGCGGTAAAACGCCTTTGGAAGATCAGGCCATTCAAGATGCACTTAAAGCCAGCAATAAAGATCTCAGCGAAAATGTCATGATCGTAGATCTTTTAAGAAATGATATTTCTCAAGTCTGCGAAGCTGGATCAGTGAAAGTTCCAAAACTTTATGAGCTGAAAACCTACGCAACCGTGCACCAATTGGTCAGCCAGGTTCGCGGCAAGCTCGCGCAAGGGACAAGTTTTGCGGATATCATTCGCGCTATATTCCCCTGTGGTTCGATCACAGGCGTTCCTAAAATGCGAGCAATGGAAATCCTAAACCAACTTGAAGAACACACGCCTCGCGAAGCTTATTGCGGTGCTATTGGATGGATCAGCCCAATGGGCGAGATGCAGTTTAATGTGCCCATCAGAACGATAAGCCTATATGATGATAACACGGCACAATTTAATGTGGGTGGCGGTGTGACGCTGGAATCAACTGCGGAGCTGGAGTATGAAGAATGTCTGACCAAAGCAAAATTCGCTATGGAACTTGCGAAGATCTATCGCT
>JAHDEP010000060.1:4485-14479 GCA_020628775.1 Rhizobiaceae bacterium
TGCCGGGGATTTACCGTCAGCATCTTCTTGAGACCAATCAGGCGCAGGAAGCTGTTTTGAGAATTGATGATTTACGACAAGCAGACGAAATTTACGTCGGGAACTCTTTGCGTGAGTTGATCAAAGCAAAATTCGTTTCAGGCGCATTGGAAATTGGCGGCGATTAAAAATTCCGATTGTTTCATTTTTCAGAACAGTGAACGCTATTTTCCTTAACTTATCATCATCATCTGAACTTGCTAAGTTATTCTAAGCAACAAAGCGGAGGATCATCGTGGCTATAGACAATCAAGCAATCATCGCAGCAAAACACCCAAGCAAAGTCGATCTGGAAAAAGGCAAAGACTATTACTGGTGCAAATGTGGCCGTTCAAAATCGCAACCATTTTGTGATGGATCGCACGCTGGTACGGGCATTACGCCGATGAAGTTTACCGCAGATGAAACAAAGAGCGCGGCTTTGTGTCAGTGTAAATCCAGTGCCAATGCTCCTTTTTGTGATGGGACCCACGCTCAACTTGGTGATTTAAACATTGGTGATAGTGCACCTGCACCGAAAACCGGCAATAAAGCGCCAACTGCAGTCGCAACGCCTGAAGAGCCGACAGTTGCCCGCATTCACGAACTTGCGCGTGATGGTTTGTCTAAACTCGGCCATCATGGCGAAATGGGTTCCATGGGTGTGCCACGTAAAGATTTGCCGCATTGGGATGATATTTTAGTTCTTCCCGCACAAATGGCACGTAAACCACTTTTAGATGATGTTGCGGTTAAAACCGAAGTCGTGATCGGACCGCGCGCAGAAAAACCACTACAATTGGATATCCCGCTATTTGTCTCTGACATGAGCTATGGTGCTTTATCAGAGGAAGCCAAAACCGCATTGTCTCGCGGTGCTGAACTTGCTGGGACTGGTATTTGCTCCGGCGAAGGTGGCATGCTGCCCGAAGAGCAGGCTGAGAATAGCCGCTATTTCTATGAGCTCGCCTCTGCTCAGTTTGGCTGGAAACCCGAACTTGTTGAAAAGGTGCAGGCCTTCCACTTTAAAGGTGGGCAAGGCGCGAAAACTGGAACTGGCGGGCATTTACCTGGTGATAAAGTACAGGGCAAAATCGCTGAAGTACGCGGCTTAGAACCGGGTCAAAGCGCAATTTCGCCGGCAACATTTCCTGAATTAAAAACACCAGCTGATTTTAAAAAGATCGCCGATGAAGTGCGCGAGCGTTCTGGGGGCATTCCAATCGGTTTTAAACTATCTGCCAATCATATTGAAGACGATATTGATTTTGCCCTTCAAGCCAGCGCTGATTATATCATTCTTGATGGTCGTGGCGGCGGCACCGGTGCGGCGCCATTGATATTCCGCAATCATATATCCGTACCAACAATCCCTGCCCTTGCCCGCGCTCGGAAATATCTTGATCAAAGAACTGGTCGCGATGTGACGCTCGTCATCACAGGTGGCTTGCGTGTTGCAGAAGACTTCGTCAAAGCCATGGCACTTGGTGCTGATGCGATTGCTGTTTCTAATTCTGCCATGCAAGCCGTTGGCTGTATTGCAGCTCGAATGTGTAACTCCAACAATTGTCCGGTGGGTGTTGCCACACAAAAACCTGAACTCAGAGCGCGGCTAAATGTCCAAAATGGCGCAGAAAAACTAGCGCGTTATTTCGGTGCAAGTGTTGAATTAATGCAAGTTTTAGCGCGCGCTTGCGGTCATGATGATTTACGAGATTTATCACACAATGATATTACAACGTGGAAACGCGAAATGGCTGATTTGAGCGGCGTAAGATTTGCCGGCATCGGTCTAAACGGAAGTTAAAGACAAACGCAGCTTATGGACAATTGCTAAAACCATTAATAGTATGCATCCCCAAACACACTACTTTTTAATGTAGTAAAGTTCTGTTTCGGGGGTGCATGTAATTGGCTAAGAAAACGACGAAACCAAAAAACATTATTCTGTGTTGTGATGGCACCGGCAACAAGCCATCACATGGCGAAGCATCCAATGTTTATGATTTGGTCGAGTTACTCAACGGCACAGACAATCAGCTTGTTTATTATGATACAGGATTAGGTACCGAAGCCGCGCCTGGCAAACAAACAGGTATTTCAAAATCGCTCAACATGCTGGCTGGCTTGGCGTTTGCGGTTGGCTTTCAGAAAAACGTGACAGACGCATATCTGTTCCTGATGGAAAATTACACGCCTGGAGATAAAGTCTACATCTTCGGCTTTAGTCGTGGCGCTTACACCGCGCGTGCGCTTATTGGTATGATCCAACAGATGGGGCTTTTAAAACGCGGCAGCAAAAACATGGTTCCCTATGCTGTGTCTACCTATACCAAAAAAACAGCGATCGAATGGAAAGACATCAAATCCTTTCAGGGGCGTTTGTGTCAAATCATTGATGCGGGCGGTACGAAATATGAATTGCCGATTGAGTATGTGGGTATTTTTGACACTGTTAAATCGGTCGGTCTTTTGCGGCACTCCACGCGATTAGCTTATACAAGGCGTTTGCCAACTGTTAAATCCATCCGCCACGCTGTTGCCCTTGATGAGAAGCGCAGTAAATATCGGCCAAATCATATTTCAGCAAATGGCAAACGCGATGGCTGCGCACAGACCATGTGGTTTAAGGGCGCGCATTCAGATATTGGCGGTGGATATCCAGAACAAGAGCGCGGGTTATCTGATCATGCGATGAAATGGATACTTGCTGGCGCAAAAGAGCACGGTATGGATTTTGATGCGAACAAGCTTGATAAGATGATCGCTACGCGCAAAAAGAACGTGCCTGAACATCATTATTATCAAATGCACAAATCATTGACTTGGCATTGGTGGATTTTGGGTTGGCTAAAACGCAAGCTTCCGCATCGTTTTTGGCTGCATGAAACCGCAATCAAGCATTTCTTGGACAGTAAGATCCGTTGCGATTTTGACCCGCAATCAGCCATCCGTGCGCTTGGAACTGATGAGGTATGCTTGCATGGTGATGTAATTGTTCTGCGTCACCAAGGCAGTCTGCTTGTCCAAAAACTGACCGAATATGAACGTAAACATTTTGAAGATATCCCTGAGAGCTCCCAGGAAGCGCTGATTAAGCTGCTATCAGCAGGGATTTCGTGTTGGGAAACAGAGTTTAATTCGGCATTTAACGCGGGTAAATTTGATCTCACATCCAATATGGAGAAAAAGGCCAAGGAATTACTTGCAGGTGCTCGTGAAGAAGTCACTGCGGGCAATATCAAAGGTCCAGATGGCGCATATGATAAAATCGCCAGCTTTTTGCGTATGAGAGCAATTGATGACACTTATCTGGAATCATATGAAAAATACTACGTGATGCAAACAGCACCACATTTAATGGAAGCATTGGCTGAATTTAAGCAATAAAAAACCCACCGAGCTTGAACTTCGGCGGGTCATTTAACGAGTATGATTAGATCTACCAGCCGAAGGTAAACGTCGCGCCAGCGCCATTATTACCCGTCTGATTAACGTGAGATGTGGTGTTTTTGCCAAACTGGAACAATCCGTGTGAATTGTTGTTTCCTGTTTGTTGAACAGAGCCGTTATGCCCATCGCCCTGTTGGTGCACGATACCCTGATTGCCAAAACCGTTCTGCGCAACACCTGCAGTATTTCCATTGCCATTTTGCGTGATGCCGCCTTGTGATTTTATGCCTTTATAAAGCGAATAAAACGCCAATCCGGTTTTGATTGCTTTCTCGTCTTTTTGGTTTTGTGCATTGATCTGAAATTGGATCTGCCCGCCTGCCTGTGCTGGCATAGCAAGAGCCGCTAAAATGGTGGCTGACGCCAAAGTGGATGTGATAATTTTTGTAAAAGTCTTTGTCATGGTCTGTTTCCTCAAGTGTAGAATTGTTCGTTAAACTGACAATAAAACCTTGTCGCTGAATGCAATCAGAACCACCTATTCATATTCCATTAACCATGTATTTCTTTGACTAACAGCATGATTTAAATAGAAAAACCCCGCATGATACGGGGCTTTTAGTTTTTAATGTGAGAAAATAAAATCAGCGGAATGTTGTTTGGCATTCGGCAACTTGATTTTCAAAGATAATATGTAGATTAGCGTCATATGCTTTTGCGCCACGGCTTAACACAACCTGGCTTAAAACCTGCGGCTCGTCTCCCAACGTTTGGAAAGATCCACCTTGATTGATATTGACACCGCCACCGTTTGAAACACCAAATTGGTAGCTACCAATACCGCCATGGTCAGAAAGATATTTTGCCTGCACATAAAGTACATTTCCATCTTGTACAGTTTCAATCTGACATTTTGCATCCTGATTGGTTTCAAGTGCATTTACCCCCACAACAGAATAACCAACAATGGCTGGCAACAACATGCTTGCGATAAATCCACCTTGGATTAACTTGCTTCTCATAATCATGATTTTGTCTCCTGATTTTCCAGTTTTCCGGTGGCAATTTCTCAATTAATCCATGCCACCGGAATTGCGGGCATCCATTAAGGGCAAACTTGAACAAAGGCTGCTGTATTGCCTGCACCATTTTGGTCAACTTCAGCAGAACAGCCGTTACCGATCTGCACGCCAGCTGCGATATTGCCGTGACCATCTTGGCTTAGAATTGATGTGTGGTTTGCACCAAACTGACCAACGCCTGCTGTATTGAAGCTGCCCAATTGATCTGTTGTTGAGTGATGATTAAATCCCTCTTGGCCAGAACCTGCAGTGTTGTGATTGCCGTTCTGAGTGCTTGCAACAGTGTTGTTGCCACCATTTTGATAAACGCCGATAATGTTGTGCCAGCCCTGCTGTCCACCGCCTGCAGAATTGCCAAAGCCAAACTGTTGGATTGATACATCGTTGGCCATAGTAGGCGCGATCATTGTGCCCAAAATAAGTGCTGTTGAGATGATTAGTTTACGTGTCATGAGTGTGTTCCTTCGAATTTTTGTTAATGCTGCGTAACTTGCAATTCGGTTATAGGAACTTGCGCTTGAACTTTATCTGAAAGGCGCGTTCATTTAACGTTCATGGAGTAAAGCACCAATAAATTCATAGGCTTACTTAGATCAAAAACGCAAAAAACACGGCACAATGGCCGTGTTCTTGTTCTTTATCAGTCGCTAATTGGGCTTATTTATTCAGCGCATTTACAATCGATTGCGGATTGATTTGCCCAACGGGCTCTCCCGCATCATCGTGAACAGCAACAGCTTCGATTGAACTTCCAAGCTGATCCATGATTTTTGCCAAAGGTGTTTCCATGGCAACGACATCCGTTGGTGCACGACCTTTGATCGGCTCCATAATATCTTGCGCTGTTAGCACACTTAACGGGTTCATATGCTGGACGAAATCCGCAACATACTGATTGACCGGATTTGAGAAAATCGCGCGCGGTTCGCCAGACTGAACAATCCGCCCACCTTCCATGATGACAATCTTGTCGCCAAGTTTAAAGGCTTCATCCAAATCGTGGCTCACAAAGATGATGGTGCGTTGTAAGCGAGCCTGTAGTTCAAGCAATTCGTCCTGCAAGCGTGTTCGAATGAGAGGATCAAGCGCTGAAAACGGCTCATCCATCAATAAAATTGGCGCTTCGGTGGCAAATGCACGTGCAAGCCCTACCCGCTGCTGCATACCGCCAGAGAGTTCACCAACCTGGCGATCTGCCCAATCTGAAAGACCAACAAGCTCCAATTGCTGTTTAACGCGTGCCTGCTTTTCGCTTGGTTTTACGCCCGCAACTTCAAGACCAAAGCCAACATTGTCGGACACCGTGCGCCAAGGCAGTAGTCCGAATTGTTGGAAAACCATGGCAACGCGAGATCGGCGAATTTGTTTCAGCTGAGTTTTAGAAGCGCTCGCGACATCAACCATACCGTCACCGGTATTAACGTTCACAGCGCCACGCACAACTTTGTTTAGCCCATTGACCGAACGCAGCAATGTGGATTTTCCAGAGCCGGACAAGCCCATTAGTACGAGAATTTCACCTTCATTCACATCAAGCGAGCAATTGTGAACACCTAAGATCTGGCCACATTCAGATTGAATATCTTCGCGTGATTTACCTTCATCCATCAGCGGTAATGCGGCGTCAGGGTCATTGCCAAAGACAATGTTCACTTGGTCAAAAGAAACAGCAATACTCATTTGTCTGACCCTCTCAAGCGTAACATTCGGTCTAGCATGATTGCGACGACGACGATGACGAACCCGCTTTCAAAGCCAAGCGCTGTATTCACCTGATTTAGCGCGCGCACCACCGGCACACCAAGCCCATCGGCACCTACGAGCGCTGCGATCACCACCATGGAAAGCGAGAGCATGATTGTTTGGTTTAGCCCCGCCATGATTTGCGGAAACGCGTACGGCAGCTCAATTTTTAGCAATGTTTGCATGGATGTCGCGCCAAATGCTTCAGCAGCTTCAGTCAGGGTCTTTGGCGTAGACGACACGCCCAGATGCGTTAAACGAATTGGCGCAGGCAAAACAAAAATGACCGTTGCAATGAGACCGGGCACCATGCCGATGCCAAAGAACACAATCGCTGGAATAAGATATACAAATGTTGGCAAGGTCTGCATTAAATCAAGCACCGGACGCATGGCGATATAAAGGCGCGGTCTGTGCGCTGCTGCAATCCCAATGGGCACACCAATTGCCATACAAACGACACAAGCTGATAACACGAGCGTTAAACTTTCGGTGGTTTCTTCCCAATAGTCTTGATTGATGATGAATAGGAAACCTAGAAAAATGAAAAGGCAGGTTTTCCAAGAGCGCTGCAACACCCAGGTGAGCGCGACGAAACAGGCAACGATGATTAAAGGATGCGGGGTTTGCAACACCCATAATATCCCATCAATGAGTGCTTCGAGCCATTCTGCCAGCCCATCAAAAAACCAAGCACCATTATCCTGAAGCCATTCAAAAACCGTTTTGGCAGTTTTGCCAATCGGAATTTTTGCGTCCGTCAACCATTCCATATGTAATCCGCCCGTAGACCCCACCCATTCTGCGATTGATGCCAAATGGAGGGGGTATTTTTAGTTTAAAAAGAAGTTAGGTGATTATAGTCTGATTAAAGACCAAGCACAGATTTAACTGCAGCCATGCCATCACCACCGTCTTTAGTCGTTACACCAGCGAGCCATGTATCAAGCACGCCAGGGTTTGATTTGATCCATGCTGCAGCTGCATCATTTGCATCTTCGCCATCATTTAAGATTGCGCCCATGATCTCGTTTTCCATTGCAAGCGAGAATTCAAGGTTAGTGAGCAACTTGCCAACATTAGGGCATTTATCAACATAGCCTGCGCTTGTGTTTGTAAACACTGTCGCGCCACCTAGATTTGGACCAAAGAAGTCATCGCCACCTTCAAGATATGTCATATCAAAGTTTGCGTTCATTGGGTGTGGTTCCCAACCAAGGAAGATAACTGCTTCTTCTTTTTTGTCTGCGCGAGCAACCTGAGCCAACATGCCCTGCTCTGAGCTTTCTGCAACTTCAAAATCTTCAAGACCAAAAGCATTGCCATCGATCATGCTTTGGATAAGACGATTGCCATCATTGCCAGGCTCAATCCCGTAGATCTTGCCTTCAAGCGCATCTTTGTTTGCAGCGATATCAGCAAATGTTTTGATACCCAGCGCTGCACCTGCCGCATTGGTTGCAAGTGTGTATTTAGCGCCTTCAAG
Source organism: Rhizobiaceae bacterium (assembly GCA_020628775.1). Lineage (GTDB taxonomy): Bacteria > Pseudomonadota > Alphaproteobacteria > Rhizobiales > Rhizobiaceae > Lentilitoribacter. The sequence continues at coordinate 12,208 of JAHDEP010000060.1, forward strand.
ATTTGCGCGTACTGTATCAACGGTTCCTGCATCACGATATTTAGCAATATCACCTTCCATTGTCGGCATCCAGTTACCTAGGAAAACGTCAATGTCGCCCTTTTCCATTGATGCATATGTCACAGGAACTGAAAGGACTTTAACGTCAGTTTCATAGCCAAGCGCATCAAGCACAGTGGTCGTTGCAGCCGTTGTTGCAGTAATATCAGTCCAACCTACATCGGAGAATGTTACCTCGCCACAGTCGGCAAATGCTATTGCTGTTGATGATGCAAGTACTGCAAGGCTCAGGCTCACATGTTTAATCATTTTCATAAAACTCTCCCAGTTTTTGGTTATTCAATTACACTGCATCTTTTCGCATCAATTCTGAAATTGCAAATAGAAATGGCAACTTCTACGAGGTTTTTAGTTATGGCTGCCATTATCTCTGCTACAGGGAAAAATGCGCGTCATCTCTTGTCGCAAATGGGGCAGCGATGGAACGAGCTGCGTTAGAATCTCTCGCCCATTAACCGGTAGCACCAAAATGGTTCGGCTGTTTTTATCAGGTGATTTATCTTAGCTGGAGAAAATCCAGTCAAACGTTTCACCTCTCGTCCCATGTGGGATTGATCGGAATATCCCGATGTGAGCGCTAATTCTGCAAGTGGCACATCTGGGTTTTTTGTCACCAGATCATGCAACATCTCAATCGACGCATAATGATTAATTTGTTGTTTTGAAATCCCGGTCCAATGGCGAAACCGACGCTCCATCGTGCGCAAACTTTTGCCGGTAGATGATGTCATAATTCTAGCCAACATAAAGTGCGACCAATCGCTCAATCGATCGGATCCAATCCAATCTGGCATGTCTTTACTTTCTCTACACGACTGCCAAATCGGTTGAACATTTTTGCAAATGTCAGCCCATATCTGATCGACGCCCTGAGCGTGATCCAGTGCTAAAAATATACCTTCAAGCTTACCCAGAAGCTCGCTTTCACTCATTGTTGCGGATAGTTTTGCCCAAGCATCGGGATAAAACCCGATGGTAATTGCAAAGACATCACCTTCACTCCAGCTCATTAAAGGCTTTTCAGTTGACAGGATCTTTGAAAAACGTGGCATCGTTCGTGCGCTGCTTAAATCAAATTCTGAACCTTTAAAATCAAATGTCTGCAGCTGACCTTCCATAACAAAAGAAATGGAGACCAGAGGATTGGCGGGAAAGTAATTATATCTATCAGCGGACGAAAGTTGCGCACCCCTTGTGTCTCTCACAACGGTGGCGGCAATGCAGCTCGACAGGTTTTTCGGTGTCTGCAAAAGAAAGGATTTGGGCTGCATTTTCTGCTCTAGTGTCGAAATCGTTCTATAGCGCGGGTCCTATTTAAGGCAAAAACTCGTTCATGCAAACACTCCCATGCAGATAAAGGACGATAACTCATGCCAAAAATTCGATTTACCGGTACATTCTCAAAAAGCCTCGCAAGTTTCTGGACTATCAACAAAATCGCCATGCAAACTTATCTAAGACACGCGCGCGGGCAGAAGATTACTCATGACTGGGATGCAAACACAGAAATCGGCATTCGCTTCTGGCGTCATCAATTTACCAAAGCAATGACGCATGCAAATATTGAAACAGGTCGGGAGATTTTTAATAGCCTACAGACCGAGACAGATGATCAATATCCGATTCCAGCTAAAATTTGTGAAGATTGCCGAGGCACATGGTATCGACCGCAAAACGCAATGCCCGAGGCAAATATTTTATATTTCCACGGAGGCGGATATAGCTTTCACGGTCCAATTAGCGAGCGTTTTGCCGCTATGCTTTCACATCATACAAATGCGCAACTTTTTGCCGCGCGATACCGACTAACCCCAGAACACCCTCATCCCGCTCAAGAAGAAGATGCTTTGCGTGCCTGGCAATATCTATCAAACAAAGTTGGCGCGAAAAATATCATCGTTATGGGCGACAGCGCTGGCGGCCATATGGCTCTTATGTTGTTACAACAATTACAAAGACTTGGATTAGAACAACCTCGTTTATGCATTGCGCTGTGTCCATGGACGGATATTGGCGATCGAGGCAACAGCCTTCATGAAAACGATCATTATGATTTAGTGCAAGGTTGGATGGCACTAAAATTTGGCAAATGGCTAGACCCAAATGGTATTTATGGGCGCGAAGCGCTTTCACCAATTTATCATGATTATTCAGGTTTAGCACCGATTTACATTCAGACCGGTGGACGAGAAATATTGCACGACATGATCTG
>JAHDEP010000061.1:0-8701 GCA_020628775.1 Rhizobiaceae bacterium
ACAGAAAGCATTTTCGTGACAGATTACAGCCAAACCGCCCCTGCCCGTTTATCAACGCGGCTTGCATTCTTTTCAGCCGGATTTGCTATGGCATGTCTTGCGCCGCTGTTTCCTTTTATCAAAGCGCAGGTTGGTGCAAATGAAGGTCAATTTGGTCTGATATTGCTTTGTCTTGGCTTGGGTTCGATTATTGCTATGCCGGTCACGGGCATTATTTCGGCGCGTTATGGTGCAAAACCAATGATATTGCTGGGTGGTTTTGGTTTGGTTGCGCTGTTACCGCTTCTTACTCTTGCGCCCACACCGATCATTTTGGGTGGCATCTTATTTTTGTTTGGTGCATCTTTGGGAACGATTGATGTGGCGATGAATGTTCACGGCGCTGAAATTGAAGGACTTGAGCAGCGACCGCTTATGTCAAATTTTCATGCGCAATTTAGCATAGGCGGCTTTTTTGGCGCAGCTCTTGTTACAGTTTTGCTATCAATCGGTCTTGAATTTCACATCGCAGCTTTTATCGGCGCATTGCTGACATTGTTGGCCATGGCGCTCTCACGCAATGGATTAATGTCGGTAAGTGGTGAGGAACCCGAACCGTTTAAATTCCCACAAGGTATTGTTTTGCTTCTTGCACTGCTTGCGGGCATTACATTCTTGGTTGAAGGCGCAGTGCTCGATTGGGGAGCGTTATTGATCATAGATCAGGAATTAGCGGCGAAAGAAAATGCAGGCATTGGCTATATCTTGTTTTCGATTGCAATGGTCATCGCCCGCTTAAGTGGGGATCGGATAATCGCGGTTTTAGGCGGTTTAAAAGTTCTTATTCTGGGCGGTTTGCTCACCATTTTTGGCATCGCAATTGTGCTGCTCGCACCTCTCCCGCTCATTGCGCAATCGGGCTTTATCTTTATTGGCCTTGGGGCAGCAAATCTTGTTCCGATCATTTTCAGCGCTGCAGGACGACAAAAAATCATGCCGTCAGGCCTCGCGGTCGCCTCTGTCACCACAACCGGTTATGCTGGGATATTACTCGGCCCCGCATTGATCGGGTTTGCAGCAAATTTATCAAGCCTTGCTACAGCATTTTGGTTACTTGCAGTGCTGATGGCCGTCATCCCTCTCACGGCTAAAATTGTAGCCCGAGTATAATATCCACGCTCCCTTTGTGGATGTTATTCACCCTTGGCGCCAATTGCTTTAACTTCGCCAATCCATTTCTCAACATGACTTTGCTTTGCATTTGTCGCGGGCGCGAAATGAGAAATACGAGCAGGTTTTATCCCACAGAAATGAAAGATCTGACCTTTGATCTGACGACGTAGCGCGTTGCCGTAAAGCAGCCAGAAGAAAAAACCTGGCGTATCAGATGTTAGAAAAATACGCGCAGTGCGTCCACCTAACATTGGTAGGGGCATGCCAAGCTTGGTGGTGCGGGTATCAAACGCCCATCCAGGCAAGAAAGTCCTGTCAAAAAGACCTTTTAGCTTTGCGGGCAACCCACCCCACCACATCGGCGTTGTCAGCACGATGTGCTCCGCCCATTCAACATCCTTGCGAAAGGTCAATAAGTCCGGCTCGAGTTCCTTGTGCTGCTTATAGCCTGCAAAACCAGAATCCGGATCAAAATTCATTTCCGATATATGCGTTAGGCGTACGTCATGTCCGGCGCTTTGCGCTTCAGCTGCATAGGTTTCAGCTATAAATTTAGACAGTGATTTTTCAGCTGGGTGACCGTTGATAATGAGGATGCGTTTTTGAGCCATGGGGATTTTTCCATTATGAGTGATAATAATTGACCATGGTCATAATTATGAAAATGACCGTAGTCAATATTTATTTTTGACCTCGGTCATTAAATCTGTATTTTCACACCATGATTAAACAGACTCAAAAACGCAGCATTGAAACACGCGCAAAGCTCATTCGCGTTGCCACAGAGGCGATTGCAGCCAATGGCCACAGCGCTTTGCGGGTTGAAGAAGTCGTCAAGAACGCCGGTGTTGCCAAAGGCACATTCTTTGCGCATTTTAAGGATAAAGACGCATTGATGGAGCTGATTATTGGCGCTCAAATCAATGAATATTTAGACGCGGCTGAAGCAATGACTGCACCCGATGATGTTGACGAACTGATTACACGCATGCGTCCATTGATGAATTTTATGACAGGTGAGCGCTATATATTTGACGTGATCGTGCGCCATTCAGGTGCTGCGGTTAAGGAAGAAATTGGGCCGATTGCACAAACCTTTGACCGCACGATTGAGATTGTGTCGGCTTGGATTGCACAGGGGCAGTTTAGAAAAGATGTATCTGAGGTGCTGCTGGCGGAAGGTGTGCAAGCCTTTGCAGTGCAAGCAATGGCGCTTCATTTTTGTGCCATCAACAACCAAGAGGAAATGCACCTGCGGTTTAAGACCTATCTTCAGGCCTGGCTAACCCCTACTCCTACGAAGTAAGAATGTCGCCCCGAAGAAATTCGCGGTTCACGAATTCTATATGCGGGACGATAGGCGTTTTTTTTTGAAATGTGTTGCGAGCAATCAATAGGAAATCGCAGGCGTTTGGCTCAAATACTTGTCGCTTTGCAACTGTGCGACCATGAATTGGGCAGCATCTGCACGCGAGATTTTTAATTCCAAACCATCACGCTTATATGGTGAGAAGCCACGATGATATTTGCCGGTTTTTGGCCCATCGGTAAATGCGCTTGGACGCACAATTGTCCAATCAAGATTTGATTGTTTGACCAATGCTTCTTGTGTGTGATGATCCTCATAAGCTGGACGTAGCAAGAGCCCGAACATGATGTTTTTCCATAGGAAATTAAGATTACCGCGGCTATCGCCAACACCCAGACTTGATAGACATACAAAGCGTTTTACACCGTGGATCTTCATACCTTCGGTAATATGTTTTGTACCCATTGTGCGCACGGTCCCCTTGCGCCCTGCGCCCAATGCACAGATTACACCTTCATGACCTTTCACCGCTTGCGCAACAGAATAAGCATCGAAAACATCGCCTTTTACAACATTTAGCGATGGGGAAGATGCGTGTTCAAACGTGCCTGAACGCGTAAATGCTGTCACTTCATGCCCTTCTGATAAGGCTTCTTGAACGACTTTTCGACCCAAGGTGCCAGTGGCACCAAATACAATAATTTTCATTTTTATCTCCAAATTAGAATTTAGTTTGTTTCGTTTATTTACTTTACACCGTGTCAATTGACACCGTGTCAAATATGAGTTACTTTACACCATGTCAAGAGAAAAAATTGAAACACGTCAAAAAATTTTAGATTCAACTTTAAAGCTGCTGGAGAAAAGTGCGGGCGGCAAAGAAGTGCGAATGAGTGATATTGCGAAAGATGCCGGGATTAGTCGGCAGGCAGTTTACCTTCACTTCCCCACCCGCGCGGATTTGTTAATCGCGGTGACGTATCGCCTCGATGAGATTTATGATGCGGCTGGTCGATTGGTTAAACCAACCAATGCAAAAACCGGACTATTACGATTAGAAGCCTATATCGAAGCATGGTTTGGCTATTTGCCCCTGATCTATGGGGTGGTCAAAGCGATGATGGATATGCGCGATCAGGATGATGCAGCAAAAGAAGCATATGATCTGCGCATGCAGCATATTCGCAATGCCTGTGAGACGACGATATTAGCTTTGAAAAATGAAAATCAATTACAAGAGCATCTGACAACTGAAGTTGCGACGGACATTTTGTGGACGATGCTATCGATCCCAACATGGGAGCAATATCGTTTTCAATGCGGATGGACGGCGCAGGAATGTATTCAGCGCACTCAATTAAATGCAAAAGCTGTGTTGCTTAAGCCATAGTTTGATCAGCCATCGCTTCTAACATGAGTTTTGTCCCCTCATCTGTTGGGAACAGCATTTCAATCTTTAATTCCGATAATGCGATATCTTCGGTGGAGCCAAATTGCGCGATAGTTGAGAAAAACGACATGCGCTGATCGCCCATCTTGTAAACTGCGGGAATAATCGCAGGAACTTCCCCGTCATGTTGAAAGTTTGCGCCATCAAAATCAGTTTCGAGTTTACGCGTAATGCCCTCAATTGCTTCATCGAGCACTTCATCACCACCCAAATGTTCATTTTCAGTGCGCAGACGAATTTGCATAGCGCGCAGAACTTCAGCATGATTTTCAATGACTTGCCCCATGATCTCATCATCCAAAAGGGCTTTGAGCAGACTATCACCTTCTGATAAACCTGCGGCACCAAGCATGAGCGCCGCTGCGCGGTTGGTTTTGACCACATTCCAGTGACGATCAAGCGCAAATGCCGGGTATGGATCGTGATTTTGCAACGTCCAGGACATCGCCGCACGAATATGCGCCATATCCTCCCCACTTAAATCTCGCTTTTTATAAACCGGGGCAAATCCAGCGGATGTTAAAAACGCATTGCGCGCTGATACCGGCATATCAAGCGTGTCACACAACATCATGACCATAGATTGGCTTGGGCGCGACCGTCCCGTTTCCAAAAATGAAATATGCCTTGCAGAAATATTGGCCGACAGACCAAGATCCATCTGGCTCATACGTCTGCGCCCGCGCCATTCTTTCAGATTGGTTCCAAAGTTGTTTTGCATTTGCGCCTCCTGATACGCCTCTTCTAACGTAATTTTTTCCGCAAAACACTTACCTTGGAGGTAATGAGGATAATTATTTCCAATTTGGATGGTTCAATGCGCGCCGAATTCTCAATCAATTCAAAAATTTACATTCATTGAAAAAATTTCGAAGTTTCATGGCCACACGTTGGTCCAATTGGGCAAAAGCTACGTACAACCAATCAAACAGCACTTTATGTTAGCAACACGTTCAAAACGGAAAGTGATAATGTCCGAAATCATCATTACTCCCATTTATGTCGCATTAACGGCATTGATCATGGTTGTCCTCGCCAATCTTATCGGCGTGCGCCGTTGGACGTTGCGCGCAGGTATTGGAGATGCTGGCGATTTAAAATTGGCGCTTGCGATCCGTCGTTTCGGCAATCTCATTGAACACGCTCCAATCCTCCTAGTCATCATGTTCTTTTTAGAACTCAAAGGATTTAGCGATACGTTTTTGCACGCCTATGGCATGAGTTTTATCATCTTCAGGATCCTGCATCCCTTGGGTTTGTTTAAAGATGTGAGCGTACCAACCTCGCAAAAAATCATGCGATTAGTAGCCGTGACCGGAACAACAATCCTCTATATTGTTGGATCAATCAGCTTGCTTTTGGTTTCACTTCAAACCCTCTCCTAAGCAAGAACGCTTACCTCCAAGGTAATTGCTTTCATTTGCCTAGAGGTAGATTTTCCTTTGCAGACACAAAAATTGTCAACCGCAAAGGATATTATCATGCATGTACAATCTTCCATTAAATGGCTCAAAATTGCGAGCGCGACACTCATAGGCTTTGGTTTTTTAAGCGTCTTGGGCGCACATCCATCCGTTGATGCTCTTGCACGTTGGTTTATATCAATTGCGATTTGGCCATTTGCTGAGCTAACCGCCGTTACTGATACTGAAACGCGACTTTTGTGGGCCATACTGGGCGGCATTTGCGTTGGCTGGGGTGTGATGTTCTGGCTGTTAACAACGCATTTGTTTGAAGCCCATCACGAAAAGCTTCGTCCCATCATGATTAAAGCAGTTCTATCGTGGTTTATCGTCGATAGTTTGGCGTCAATCGCCTCAGGTGCTGCATTTAATGCTGCATTGAACCTGAGCTTCTTAGCGCTGTTCCTATATCCCCTATGGAGACCAGTTCAAAGCGGCCATGCAGCTGCAAATCTTGAAGCGAAGATGTCATAAATGACGCCAATAGATTGCCTGAGGTTCTACCCAAATCTCGGGCAATCAAATTTTTGCTTGCTGACGGGCAATGATACCCATTGTGGCCGCAACAAGTCTTGAAACATTGAGCCCGCCGATCCCATCAATATCCATCTCTGGCATGATCTCGACAAAATCCACCGCCGCAATATGTCCGCGATCAGCCGCAGCCAATATCAGTTCTAACACCTGATAATAGCTTAAGCCCCCAGGGGTCCGGCCTATCGTATTGGGCGTTATTGCAGGATCTAAAGCATCAATATCGATGCATAAGATAATTTTGCTATCTATATCAATCTCTTGAATGACAGGTGTTAATCCTGTGCGATAAACATCAAAGCCCGTGAAGAACTTTACACCCCAATTTTTGGCATCTTCAAAATCATCTGAGTGCCCAGAACCAATTCCACGTGCGCCAATCTGAATGATCTTTTCAATATGCTTCATTTCCGATGCGCGGCGCATGGTCGAGGATAATCCATGCGTTTCCCCCATATGGCTATCACGCCAATCGATATGCGCATCGATTTGTAAGATCGTATAGCTCTCCCCGGTGTCTGCGAGCGCATCGATCATCGGGATGGGAACAGAATCATCCCCACCGATGAGAATTGGCACGACATCTCTTGCAACGATCTTTGATATGCATTGACGAATTACTTGTCTGTTGGATGCAAAGTCCGTTTCACTCCAACTCAAATCACCGCAATCAACCGCGCGCTTCGTTCCTTTTGGAAATGTTGGCCCACCAAGATCAAAATTATGACGATCGATATTGGCCGTCAGGGATGCAATTGCCTTACGCAAAGAGGAAGGACCATTTTGCGCATATGCGCCAACTGAGCCATAAGGTGTTGCACACGGCGCTCCAATAAATGCAGAGGAGGCGTCAATTGCATCAAAATCATCGCACTTTTCAAGGCCGAAAAACGTATCCGCATTTGTTGCACCAAACAAAGCACCAAGATCTGGTTTTTCATTCATGGCTTATGTTCCCTTATCATTTAAGAGTTTGGTCTTGTTAGAACATAAGCTGCACCAAGCGACATGCCAACTGCCTGAATAAGCAATATAAGCCCTGACGCACCGAAAACAGCGCTAGCAATAAACGTAGCCGCCATCATCGACACCGCCATAAACTTATATTTTGGCGCGATTGCACCCGTTTCGCGCCAATCTGTAATGAGCGGGCCAAAGGTTTTGGTATTTTCCAACCAAGCTTGTAATCGCGGAGATGATTTTGAAAAGCAAAACGCTGCTAAAATGATCAGTGGCGTGGTGGGTAAAACGGGAAGAAACGCCCCTATTGTGCCGAGCGCCAGCGCGCTGATGCCTGCAATGAACCACCAACCTTTGTTAAAGCCTGCAATCAAATGCTGAACATATTTGAGTATATTGGCCAATCGCTCGTCACGCTCATTTCTTTAGGCTTCATTTACCATGATGAAGGGTTATCAGCTTGATATGGCCATATCGAGCGCAAAAACAAGAATTAGTAAGCGAAATAGGTAAAGTTTTAAATATCTGCGCTCAAGTCTGTTTCTATATCGGCGTGTATTGCGCACCAAAATGCCACTGGCAATAAAACGGAAATAGGGCTTATGACGTTTAAATCTGCATTCTTCATCGCTGCAATAGCGATTGGTGTGTCACCATCTCATGCGAGTGATTTGATCAAAGACTTTTATTTCGATGCGGATTTTGGCGCTGGTGCTACCGTTATGACCTCCAGCGCTTCGTCTGTTCCTGTTCCAGAAGTTTTCATCGGATTTACCGGAAGCGCTGAACTTTGCCAGTCAAATGCAATCACATTTGATATTTGCGGCGGGGTTTCAACTTTTCAAACGCTTGGCACACCGCAAAAGGTTTCAACGGCTGGCTCTATCACAACAACAGTTGACGCAGATATGAGCGCTTTTAATGCCTATGCCAAATTCAGAAAGCGCGGACTTGGATTTGCCATCGCGCCCTATCTGGGGGTTGGCAATGTAAAAAGCAGCTATAAAACCACAACGCTTAGCGTGACGACTTTGAGTGAACGAAATTCGAAAGTTATGTTTGCAGGGATTGAACTTGAACGCAAAATCCTTCTGACAAATTTCATCTTCTCGCTGAAAGCTGAAACTGGAAAAGCCATCAAAAAATCCGATGACACGAAGTATTATTCGTTCAAACCGAGCATTAAAGCCCGGTTTTAGTTGAAACGAATTCTTCCAACTTATTGCTTCTTAGCGCTAAACCACATCCGTTTAAGCGTGTTGTCTTTTACGATAAAATGGTGATGGAGTGCAGCAACAGCGTGGAATAATACAACCGCAATAGCTAATCGCGCGGCCAAACCATGGGCTGTGCGCGGCGGTAGATCGTCAAAGATCGGAAGTGTTGCATCCCCAAACAATGCAAACGGTAAACCAGATATAATCGACATGGTGATACCGCTGCCCAACAGCACAAATAGCAACAGATAGAGCAATTTATGCACCAATTTGGCCGCTTTATTTTGCCAGTCTGGCACCGTGTCCAATGGTGCCGGTTTGCGATCAAATTTCCACCACCAAACAAGCCTTACAATTGTGAGGATCAGAACCAAACTTGCCACAGGCACATGCACCTGAAGCGCAAGCGTCTTCAGAGCTTGGCTATCATTGCTGCCGGAGAAAAAACCCGTGCCAAATAAGATAAAAATGAGCAAAGCGGATATCCAGTGTATCGTTTTTGCGGTTGAGCCATAGGCAAGATTTGTACTTTTCATGTTGGAATACCTTGATGCGAAATTTTATTAAAGATCAGGACGAATAGCAGCGCGCATCGCCACAATTATGGGAAATCCAG
>JAHDEP010000061.1:8801-14440 GCA_020628775.1 Rhizobiaceae bacterium
TATTAAAGATCAGGACGAATAGCAGCGCGCATCGCCACAATTATGGGAAATCCAGAAATGAACTCTTCCTTGGTGAGCACAGCATCATCATTTTGATCGGCGCGCTTTAAATCGGCGATCATTGCAAGGCGCATTTCCCGCACGGTCATCTCCCCGTCGCCATTTTTATCCCAGAATGAAAAAACAATTTTAGATGCTGTAATATAGGCATCTTTGCGACCTACTTGTTCTGCAACATATATAAAGCCCGGATCCCACTGCGAAAACTCAGCGTAGTTGACCCTGCCATCATCATTTTCATCCATGCTGATGAAAACATCATCACGATAGGCTTCCATGTCACCCATATGGACCAAACCTTTTTGGCTCCTATCGACAGTGTCGAAAATGGCTTCTCCGATCAGGCGTCCTTCTCTGCCGATAAGATCGTTATCCGATGCAACAGCTGTAAACGGCAATGCGAATAACGTGCAAATCGCAATTGCAGAACTGTGTTTGGAATTCATGCTTCCCTCCAGGTGGGTAATAAATTATGTTAGGTTACAAGCAAATACTTTACATGGCAATTAATTACATGGAACATAAAACACCGACTGCACCAAAGTCAATTGGTCGACAGCTAAATTTTTCAGCTGGTGTCAGCACATCCGTAATCACACGCATTTTGCAGCCACATGATTTGTCACTTGCTCAGTGGGCCGTGTTATCGTGTATTTGGCGCAATGGTGCTCTTGGGATCAAAGACATTGCAGAACTTACGGGCAATGCTCCGCCTGCAGCATCTCGTATTGTCGACCGCATGGTCAATGGTGGGCTTTTATTGCGTGAAGAAGCTGAGGCTGATCGCCGCGGTGTTGTGGTAAATTTAACTGCAAAGGGCGAAGAGCTACGCGTTTTACAATTCGTCTTTGAAGAAGTGAATGAGGTTTTATTAAAAGACCTCAGCCAAACCGATCAGGACAAGCTTTTTGAGCTTTTGGCGCGTGTTGAGCAAAATGGCCGGACTTGGCTTAAATATAGCGACGACTAAGCAGATGAATTTAGCCTATCCAATCGGGCTAACGCCAAAGAGAAATTCATGCCCAAACATGAAGAATAAGAACCAGGCGATCACTCCGCCTGCGATAGCAACAAGATCGATATAAAGCGGCGCAACAGGCGGTATATCTCCCCCACGGCGCTTGTTTGAAACCCAATTTATCAGCGCCCAGATTAAAAACGATCCAAACAATAGGACAGAAGCTGTATCTGAGCGGACAAGTAAGTGCGCGGACGACCATAATACAATTGCGAGCAGAAATGGGTGATGGGTGATGAACCGAAACCGGCTGGATCGCATATTAAACGGGATTAAGATAAACGCACCCAGCATGAATAAGAACGCAACGTGACGTCCCCATGTGGGAAGCTGCCACAAAATATCCGACTGGGCTTGCGCATTGCGAAAGCTCATTACAATGAGCACCAAGAACAACAATGTTGCGACTGAATAGCCACCCTTCCAGGCGCCTTCACCCAGTTTTGTGATCATATTTTGACGAAAGCCCGGTGCGACCATTCGAATTGAATGAAGCCCGTGAAAACCCAACAATCCAATGATCAGCGCCGTCATTACATCACCCCTAGTTTATTCCATTCGCTCTTTGTAGGGCTCGAATATAAGCTATTATGTTCGCAACTTCACCCTCTAAAACATCAGATATCGGCGGCATGTTTCCAAATGGCCAATGATGAGCTCGCACACCATTTTTAACAGCAAGCTGAAACGACATATCTCCATGATGGCTTGGCTCATAAATTATGTGCACGAGTGGTGGTCCTGCGCCTTCATTGCCCGCGCCATTTTTGCCATGACAAACAGCACAATTTTCATTGAATGTACGTTCACCGAGTTTTTCAACGACACTAAGATTGGGGATTGTTAAACCGGTGGCGATGGGTGTTGATTTCGCGAGCGAACCTTCCGACATTTGCGGGGCAGACATATGAGGACTAGATGCCATATGCTCACCCATTGGCCTAAAAAACGTGACCCATGCAATACCCACAACAATAAGGACTGATATAATTGCTAATTGGCTAATCCTACTCAAAGTAAATGTCTCCCAAACCATTCATGAACCGAAGGTTAGCCCTTCCACCAACTGGAATGTCAAGCGGGGCAGTTTGCTACCCCACTCTTAAGCGCATCAATCAAACTTTTTAAGCCATGATAAAATGGTCTTGTTCGTTTCTTCAGGTTTTTCTTGCTGGATCCAATGACCGCAATCAATGCTGGCTATGTCCAGATTAGGCACGTAATTGGGCAGATTTTCCGACTTGGGGATGAGATCACGATCGCCATAGATCATCAATGTTGGTTGCGTAATAATCGGGTTCACATCTGCCAATATATGCCAGTTGCGATCAAGATTTCGATACCAGTTAATCCCTCCTGTAAACCCGGATGTTTCGAACGCAGAGATAAACACATCTAAATCCTCTTCACTCATGATGGGTTCACCCAAGGCTGCCTCAGCCTTTGCAAGATTAATCATCATCATTCCAGGTTCAGGTGGTGTGAGTGGCACATTCTTACGGAATAAATTGTGCAAGAACCTTGTTCTATTTTCATCCAACACCTTATCGGCAACACCCGGTTTTTTATTGAAATGTACGAAGTAAAAATCCTCACCAAACACCACTTCCATAAACTCAATCCAAGGCTTTTCACCGCGCTCTTGATACGGCAAAGCAAAGTTTATGATTTTACTCACACGGGTGGGATGCATCATTGCAAGCGACCAAACAATGTTTGCCCCCCAATCATGGCCAACAAAAATCGCATCTTTATAGCCGTAGTGATCAAGCAGCGCGACAAGATCACCAGTGAGATGTGAGATATCAAAATCGGTTATGTTGTCAGGACTAGAAGAACGCCCGAAACCCCGCTGATTGGGGACAATGACATGATAACCTGCAGCGACCAAAGCGGGGATTTGATAGCGCCAGGAATAAGCATGCTCGGGCCATCCATGACATAGCACAATTGGGTTGCCAGCGTTTTGCTTTCCAGCTTCAAACACTTCTAGTTCGATGCCATTGACAGCGATTAAGCTTGCGGATGGGAACTGAGGTAAATTCGACATTATTTTCTCCCCTTGGAGGCGTTAAGTTTATTTCTAACGACGCGCTGCGTGCGTATAAATCTTGACTAAAGTGAAACAGTGCCAAATATTGTCACCTTTAAATGGTAACCCTTTTTTATGAATGCTCGACTTCGACAACAGGCCATTGTGCGCAGTTTGCGCCGCAATGGCACCTCCACCATCGCAACGCTTGCGCAAGATGTTGACGCGTCTCGTCGCACCATCCTTCGCGATATCAGCGCATTGCGCGATGAAGGGTTTGTGATCCATTCAGAACCGGGACGTGGTGGTGGTTTGCAGCTTGATCCGCAAAGTGTTCAGACGACAACAAAACTCTCAGTGGTCGAAGTCTTTGCGCTTTTGATAAGCGTTGTATCCATGCGAGCGGCTGGTAATTTGCCCTTTTCGTCTTTGGCAGATGCAGGACTTGCCAAGATTGAGAAATCTTTGCCGTCCGACAAAGTCCGCGATCTGCGCCAGTTTTTGGATTGTTTATATATCGGCGAACTTTCGCCACTGGTTGATACATCAGATATATCTGAAATGGCGCCAGAACTATTGCCGGTCTTTGAAACAGGATTTTTACAGCGGCAGTTGATAAGCTTTAAATACCGTGATGCAAAAGGTGTTATCTCGCATAGAACTGTGGAACCGCAGGCGATGCTGATCCTACCCCCACTTTGGTATTTGGTAGCATGGGACCCGAGCCGTGATGATTTCAGGCATTTTCGAATGGACCGAGTACTGGAACCTAAATGTTTAGAGAATTCCAAATTTCGTCCTAAACACGTTCCTTTTGAGGACCATGTTTCACCCGTTCAAAATTTCTCACATTATAGTCGCTAGCCAAAAGGATCGGCAGCCAATTCAAATATTGGCTACCGATATATTATTTAGGATCAAACACTTGGCGCTTGAGCATAGGGCAAATGGCCAGTTTTCACCCAGACCCTAGCACCTTTATCTGATGCGATTGCATTCAGTTTTGAACCCTGCGGCATACGCAGCCAAGAGTGTTTTCGCAAAATGTCATCACCCTCGCTAAAACCGCCTTCAAGCACCAAAAACTCGCCACCTTCCGGCAAATCTATCGTAGATTTCTCGCCGGCTTTCCAATTTTGGACAGATACCGTTTCACGCGCATCTTCAAACAAAACGGCATTATCTGCGTTTTTCAGCTCCTCATTCATATCGATGGTAATTTGTGTGCGATCTTCTGGATCGAATTGCCAAAGTTTGACAAAGATCGTGCATCCTTCATCTGACCCGGGTGTATGGCTTGATGTCGGTGGGTTGCGCACATAGGTACCAACCGGAAAATCACCATGTTCATCTTGGAACACACCTTCAATGACGATGAACTCTTCGCCACCTGTATGTGTATGCGCTGAAAATTTGCTGTTAGGTGCATAGCGCACAATGGTCGTTGCGCGGGCAACTTCATCGCCAATCCTGTCGAGCATTCTTCGATCAACACCCGGCATTGGGGATGCTTTCCATTCAACTTCATCTGAATGAACCAAGACGCGTTCATCAAAATTTGCGTTTAAATTCATGGAATTTTCTCCTCTTAAGCTACTTTAACCCGCAACACTTGGTCGTGCAGCAACTTTCTCACGCCAAGCCATCAAATGACCCAGCTCTTTCGGGATATCAATTTTCGCAAAATCAGCGAAAGCCAAACCTGCAAATGCGGTGATATCTGCCATCGAAAAATTCTTACCAGCGAGGAATTCATTATCGCGCAGGACATCATTGAGATATTTCATTGTCGCAATTGCATTGTCCTTTTGCCGATTACCCCAAGACGCATTTTGGTAAGTCTCAAGTTCCGGCCCTAACCCCGGAGTGGCGTAATGAAAATACGCACCAACGGCATCTAACAAATTAGCTTCTGCTCTGCGGTTCATCATATGAATAACGGCACGTTCTTTTGGTGTATCGCCGGTGAGTGATGCATAGCCAGGTAGGTTTGCATATTCAGCATCGATATATTCGGTGATGGCTGTGCATTGCGATAACATGGTCCCGCATTCAAGTTCCACACACGGGACAGATGCATCAGGATTTTTTGCTTTAAACTCATCAGTGCGGTGTTCGCCATTCATCACATCTACTGGGATAAATTCCGCTTTATCAGCAATGCCCTTTTCACCAAGTGCGATGCGAATTCGTGCAGGATTTGGGAAGTTTTCAATGTCGTAAATTTTCATAATCAGCCTCATAATTTGTGGTTTGAGTTTGTGGTGACATTTATCTACCTATCAATAGATAGATAATTTGTCCAGATGAAAATCGAACTTATGAAATAGGCTGAATTAGAAATAAAAAACGATAAAGAGATTCAAGTGATGGATAAAATGATTCAATTTGCTATGAGATTGATTCATTTAATCAACTTAAGCATCTGTAATATTTATAAAATTACAACAGCCGTGGAAGCATTAGACACAATGCAGGCACTAATAAAATGATCGCCACACGTAATAATTCGATCGTGAAAAACGGCAT
>JAHDEP010000327.1 GCA_020628775.1 Rhizobiaceae bacterium
GTAACCCGCTCCTCAGTCCCATCTTGTCCAATCCAGTGGTTTGTTAGAAATTGCGTCAAAATAAATTTCTATGAAGAAGCAAGAATGGCAAGCCCATGTAGAATCTTGGAAGGTCAGTGCCCAGAGTAAGAAGTCCTATGCTGCAGAGCACGGCTTAAAGTATGCAACTTTTGTCTATCACACCAATCGCATCGAGGCAGATTTGATGCCTGGAAGTTTTAAGAAATTGATCCCAACACAAGTTACGGGATCAGTGGAAATCCTTCTGCCAAATGGCGTACGAATCTTCCTGCCAGTTGGTGCTTTAGATAGTGGACTGCTAATCGAGCTGAACAATGTTTGAGCGATCCAGGACCTATTTTCTTTATGATCGCCCCTGCGACATGCGCAAGAGCTTCAACACGCTAGCGCTTTTAGTGCAAGAAATGAAGTTGGACCTACTGAGCGGAGCCGGCTTCGTATTCATCAATAAGCGCAAGACGCATTTGAAGATGTTGCTCTGGGAAGGAGACGGTTTGAGCATGTACTACAAGAGGCTGGAATCCGGAACATTTGAACACCTGCAAGGCTTGGAAAACTACGAGTTGAGCTATGATAATCTGTTGCTGATATTGCAAGGCATTCAAACGAAATCAGTGCAAAAAAGAAAGCGATTTTCACTTTCAAAACAGGCGTGAATTTCGTATCTTTAAGATGTGACAAAGGAAGCATTACTGGCAGAAAATCAAGAGCTGAAACGAGAGTTACTGCTAGCACAGCAGAAGCTTTACAAGCTGCAAAAAATGCAGTTTGCCAAACGTCAGGAACGCTTCCTAAGCGCTGATCCTAAGTTACAACCGCCCACACTTTTCCCTCTGAAGGAAGATGAATTGCCTAAGCCAGTGGTGGCTGTTAAGAAGTCTGAAAAGACTCCCGAGAAAAAGCCCCAAAGATCCAGGCCTGTCAGAAAAAGAGGTCAACTTCCCAAAAACCTGAAACGCATAGAAAAAGTTCTGCTTCCTGATGGAGTAGACGTCAAGGAGCTGGTCTGCATAGGCGAGGATAAAACTGAAATACTGGCCATGAAGCCAGCCGAGTTCTATGTTATCGTCTATAAGCGCCCCAAATTTGCTGACCCTACTGATCAATCCAAAGGGGTGATACAGGCTCCAATTCCGCCTCGAACCATCGAGCGGGGAATGTTTGATGAGTCATTTTTGGCAGATTTGACAGTAGACAAAATTCAGTTTCATACCCCGATCTATCGCTACTGCCGCAAATTGAAGCAAGCGGGTATTTCCTGGATGCGTGATTCACATTTGCGAAAACTGTTCGCGAAGGTAGCCGGAGCATTGATGCCGATGTATCATCTGTTAATCAAAGATTTGCTGGCCCAGCCATATATGCAAATGGACGAAACCACCATCAAGGTTTTGAGCAAGCTGAAAATCAATTCCAGTCATCGTGGATATATGTGGGCGCTTTGTAGTCCCATGATCAATGCCTATGCCTTCCATTATGATCCTGGAAGAAGCGGAGATGCCGCTTGCCAAATCACTGAAAAGTATAACGGTATATTACAAGTTGACGGCTACAGCGCATATCAATACCTGCAACGAAAAACTGGGGCTACACTTGCCCATTGTATGGCACATGCGAGAAGAAATTTCTTTGATGCATATAAAGGTAAGCCTCCCGATAATCATTACTTCCTTGCTAAATGTCAGCTACTCTATGAATTTGAAGCCATCGCACGCGAAAAGCGGATGACTACCGGACAGCGTTTGCAACTCAGGCAGACATTGGCCCTGCCCATTCTTGAACAGATCAAAGAATGGCTCGATGAACAAATACTTGTCAAACCGTTGCTCCCTTCACTGGATCAAACCAAGGCAATTCGCTATGCGCTTAATCATTGGGAAGGACTCTGCATGTATGCTCATGACGGGCGAATAGAAATAGATAACAATCTGGTAGAAAACAGCATCCGACCTATTGCATTAGGACGCAAGAATTATCTATTTGCAGGATCAAATGAAGCAGCCCAAAATCTGGCCTGTCTCTATTCAATTGTAGGTACTTGCGATCGAAACAAAATCAATACAAAAGCCTATCTCGAGTGGCTGTTGCACATGGTAGCTAACAACAAAGTAAAGGATCATGCTATAGAATGGCTTCCTCATAGACTAAATAAACAGTTGCGACAAAGGTTCTTGTTAAAGTAGCAAGATGGTATGGAAGAGCGGGATACGATTCATGACGCTTATTGGGTGAAATTATTTTTACATACTAAGTCATTGAATGTA
>JAHDEP010000062.1 GCA_020628775.1 Rhizobiaceae bacterium
AATCATCATTTAACTGTCACACAAAAACACTAAATAGCAGCCCGGCGGATACCAGCGATCAACTTTTTACTACTTGTAAGCTGGTCCGACACTGGTTATACAGCGCTCACTAAGGCGTTAAGTTTAGGGATACAGATCATGAGTGACGGTTCAAAATTGGATTCTTATGTACCATCTGATGACGAGGAGTTCATGAACCCGCGTCAAGCTGCTTACTTCCGCAAAAAGCTTCTCGACTGGAAAGACGAGATTTTGCAAGGCGCACGTGACACAATGGGAAATCTTGCTGAGGAAAGCTCGAACCACCCAGATGTTGCTGATCGTGCTTCTTCGGAATCAGATCGCGCTATTGAACTTAGAGCGCGTGATCGCCAGCGTAAGTTGATCTCGAAAATTGATTCAGCATTGCGCCGGATC
Organism: Rhizobiaceae bacterium; assembly: GCA_020628775.1. Lineage (GTDB taxonomy): Bacteria > Pseudomonadota > Alphaproteobacteria > Rhizobiales > Rhizobiaceae > Lentilitoribacter. The sequence continues at coordinate 418 of JAHDEP010000062.1, forward strand.
GATGAAGGCGAATATGGCTATTGTGAAGACACAGGCGAGCCGATTAGCCTAAAAAGACTTGATGCACGACCAATTGCGACCTTGTCTATTGAAGCACAAGAGCGCCATGAGCGTCGCGAAAAAGTCTATCGCGACGAATAAGCATTTAGCTTTTATTTAATCTAGATTTCTGCGCTTCATCGAGAAGCGCTTTTAACTTGTTAACGCGCTCTTCTGCAGTTTCAGGGATCGGCTCTAATGGCTGCGAGCGCTTGGTATTGGTTTGTATACTTGATTGCGTTTTTGGCTGTGTATTCTGCTGAGATTGCAGGACTGAATGGAAATCATCAGTATCATCACGCATAACAGGTTTAGGCTGAGCTGGCTTTGTACTTTGCGCGTCTTGTGGTGCAAATATGCGGTCTCTCGCCTGATCAAAGAAGTCAATCGCATCCTGTTCGGAATTTAATGCTGGAGGTGCAGATTGTGCTGCTGTTTGGGCTGCCGTCTCCGTTGCTGAAGTTGCGGCAGGAGCGGAGATATTTTCAGCTATCGGCGATGTAATCTTACTCTGCGAGGCAGATGCGGTACTCGTTTCAATCACCAGATCCGTTGGCCCACCCACCAATACGAGATGTTCAACTCCGTCTTTTTGAATAAGAACAAGCTTGCGCTTTTGATCAACGGCGATCGTTTCAACAACGGACAATCTCGAGCCGGCATTTAGCTTCTGCCCTAAAGCCGCCAAGTTAAACTTCTTTTTTAAGAAAAAGGCGACAACCGCAAAAAGCCCGATGGCAACACAGACAATAAGCAAAGCAAAAATCAGATTTCCAACTGGATCGCTCACTGTCTCATTCATGACGCACCTAAATATTACGCGTATCATCTACGCAATGTTGAGTATAAGATCGGTTTAATGTGAACTTATAGCTGATTCTTAACAAAAAATCGCGAAAGGCGTGGGGATATCTTATTAATGCCCTTTCGATGTGGAAAAATTAGCTTAAATATTAGGTTTAGAGATGGATCGTGCCAGCCATCTATGCTTGAGCTATCCGAGGGGGTAGACGTGATTAACAACTGATCTGCGTCGGAATAAAATATGGATCACCAGCCCAAATCAAAACCCGCGATGAAATTAATTGTCGTTGCTCTGGCAATGATCGCTTTTTCGGTCGTTTTTTTCCTTTATCGGGATCAGATAGATAATAACGTGCTTTTGGTCGGTTTGGGCCTTTTAGGCATCTTGGGAATCTTTTTCATCGTTTCTTTGATTACTGGGTTGATTGGGTTTGCGCCGAAACCAAAATCAGATCCGTTTGCGTTTGATATTCTTGATAGTCAACCACAAGGCATTTTGATTTCAGATCAGAAAGATCGCGTGATTTACGGCAATAGCGCTTATCGCAAACTGGTTGGTGCAGCTGATGATCAAGATTTAAAATCCATTAGCTTGTTGCTTGGTCATGATCCGGCAGCAACAGAAGCCGTTTATCGCTTAACCAGTGGTATTCGTGAGGGTAAATCAAAGCAGGAAGAGTTTAGGCTTACAACTGCGCTGCACTCCACTGATGGTGAGATCTCGCCGCGTTGGTATCGTTTATCTGCCCGGCCGTTTTTAAACGAGGACAACGATGATTTCATCGCTTGGGAACTCTTAGATATTACCAGTGATCGATCAGATCAGGAACGTGTTTTCAAAGAATTGCAATATGCGATTGATTACCTTGATCATGCTCCTGTTGGATTTTTCTCAGCGGATCACGACGGCAATATTTTGTACATCAACGCAACGCTTGCTGATTGGTTGGCAATTGATCTGACCAGTTTTGTATCTGGCTCGATTGCTATTCCTGAGATCGTCGCGGGCGAGGGGATTGCACTGATCAATTCTGTTCAGGCCGAACCAGGATTAAACAGAACAGCTCAGCTTGATTTAGATCTGCTCAAGCAAAATGGCCAAAGCCTTCCGGTTAAACTCGTCCATAAAGTATCCGCAACGCGCGATGGTGCACCCGGCGAGAGCCGCACGATCGTTGTAAAACGAGAAGATGAACCGGGTGCGAATACATCGCCTGCTGCGGCTGAAATGCGCTTTACGAGGTTCTTTAATAATACCCCGATGGCGATTTCTTCCATTGATGCTGAAGGGAAAATCTTACGGACGAATGCGCCGTTTTTGAAAATGTTTGACGGTATTGTCAGCCGGTTAGACATTGAAAAAGGCGTACAATTGGAAACTCTATTTAGAGATGAAGATCTAGCATCATATCAAGAGAGCCTTGAAAAAGCTGGAGATAAGCAAGGTAATATTCCGCCATTTGATGCGCGTCATCCTAAAGATGATGAGCGTTTCTTCAGGTTCTACGTCAATGCTGTCATTGAACAAGGTGATGAGCATGCTCGTGACAAAGCCATTATCTATGTTGTTGAGACCACTGAGCAAAAAGCCTTTGAATCTCAGATGGCGCAAACTCAAAAGATGAATGCTGTTGGCACTCTCGCCGGTGGTATTGCGCATGACTTTAATAATGTTCTGACCGCTATTTTGCTATCATCAGATCATCTGCTCTTGTCTTCTCGCCCTGCAGATAGTGATTTTGCTGACCTTATGGAAATCAAACGCAACGCCAATCGCGCGGCGGTGTTGGTGCGTCAACTTCTGGCATTCTCGCGTAAGCAGACCATGCGTCCATCTGTTCTTTCGATGACCGATGTGGTGGGCGATTTACGTATGCTGGTGGATCGCCTAACGGGTACGGACGTGAAGCTTGATGTGGAATTTGGCAAAGATGTTTGGCCGGTGAAAACAGACCTTGGCCAGTTTGAGCAGGTTCTAGTTAATCTTGCTGTCAACGCGCGTGATGCTATGCCAGATGGCGGAACCGTCACTATTCGGACCTGTAATGTTGAAGAAGCTGAAATTAAAGAGCTGAATTATCGCGGTATGACAGAAGGTGATTTTGTCATGGTTGCGGTGGAAGATCAGGGCACTGGTATCGAGCCGGAAGTATTAGAGCAGATTTTCGAGCCATTCTTTACCACAAAAGACGTGGGCAAAGGTACAGGGCTCGGATTGTCGATGGTTTACGGCATTGTCAAACAATCTGGGGGCTTTATCTATACTGAATCTGAAGTGGGTAAGGGAACAACGTTTAAGATCTTCCTTCCGCGCCATATTGAAGAAATTGATGAAAGCGAAAATGAAGCGGCAGCGCCAAGTGTCGGCGATAGTGCGAAATTGGAAGCGGCAGCAAGCAAGAAAACATCTGAATCTGCAGATTTAACGGGCGATTCAGCCGTTGTGTTATTGGTTGAAGATGAAGAAGCCGTCCGACGCGGTGGCAAGCGCATGCTCGAAACGCGCGGCTATGAAGTTCACGAGGCAGGTACTGGCGTTGAAGCGCTGGAAATATTAGAAGAGCTCAACGGTGAGATCGATATTGTTGTCTCAGATGTTGTGATGCCAGAAATGGATGGACCGACGCTGTTGCGCGAATTGCGCAAGGACTATCCGGATATCAAGTTCATCTTCGTATCTGGCTACGCAGAAGACGCTTTTGCTAAAAATCTGCCTGAAGGTGCTAAATTTGGCTTCTTGCCGAAGCCATTTTCGCTAAAACAGCTCGCAACTGCTGTTCGAGACATGCTTGATAATTAAAATTGTATCTGTTTGAATGCTTACATAAAGAATTAGTTCATCTTAATGCCTTATTTCAGGGTAATAGGTGATCCCAAACAAATTCTATGAAGGGGAATTTTATGAAAGCCCAGATTATTTCGGTTCTTATGGCAGGCGCAGTCCTTGCTTCATGTACGACGACTGACCCATTCACTGGTCAGCAAAAAGTCAATAATACAACAAAAGGCGCAGCTCTTGGTGCAGCAGCTGGAGCTGGTCTTGGACTTCTCGCTGGTGGCGATGACCGTAAAAACGCGCTGATTGGTGCTGGTATTGGTCTGCTAGCTGGTGGTGCTATCGGTAGCTATATGGATCAACAAGAAGCTGAGCTTCGTGCGCAACTTCAGGGAACTGGCGTAACAGTGACCCGTAATGGCAACCAGATCATTCTAAATATGCCTTCAAACATCACATTTGATGTTGGTAAATCTGCAATCAAGCCTGCATTTGTTGATACATTGCGTGGCGTTGCGATTGTCGTGAACAAATTCAACAAAACACTGGTTGATGTTTACGGACATACAGATTCAACCGGCGAAGATCAGTTTAACCTAACGCTTTCAACACAGCGCGCGCAATCAGTTGCTGGGTATCTTTCTCAGTCAGGTATTGATGCACGTCGCTTCCGTACACTTGGATTTGGTGAAACACGCCCAATCGCTGATAACGGCACAGAAGCGGGTCGCGCAGCAAACCGTCGCGTAGAAATCCAACTTTCTCCGCTTTCATAGTCGGTTAGAAATTTAGATTTAAAAATTAAACCCCGGTGGTCAATCGATCACCGGGGTTTTTGTTTGTGTATGGATTATGTTCGACGGTGAGGGCGTTAAAGCGCGCAGGCTATTTGTGCAGCGATTTTCGCGTTGTTCCGAACAAGGGCGATATTTGTCTCAAGACTTTTTCCATCCGTGAGTTCAAAAATACGTCCTAATAAAAATGGTGTCACATCTTTACCAGAGACATTTTGTTCGTCTGCTTCTTTGAGCGCTTGCTCGATAAAGCCGTTCATTTCACTTTGTGGAATTTCTGCTTCTGCAGGCACTGGATTACCAACCAACAGGCCGCCATGGTCTTGAAATAGTCGGCGTGCATGTTCAAACTTTGCAATATCTTCAGCTTTTTCAACGCGCAACGGCGATGCATGATCAGATTTTGATGACCAGAAGGCTGGAAATTCATCTTGCCCGAGCGTTACTACCGGCACACCATTTGTTTCTAAAACTTCAAGCGTTTTTGGAACATCGAGAATAGCTTTCGCGCCTGCTGCAACCACGATAACTGGTGTTCTGGCAAGCTCTTGAAGGTCAGCTGAGATATCAAAGCTATCACTTGCGCCGCGGTGTACACCGCCAATGCCGCCCGTCGCGAACACAGAAATACCCGCTTGATGAGCTGCCATCATTGTTGCTGCAACAGTTGTCGCACCAGTTTTACCTTGCGCGATCGCGAAGGCGAAATCAGCACGCGAAAGCTTCATTGCATCAGGAGTTTGCGCCAGCTGCTCGATTGCTTGTTTCTCTAAGCCCACATGTAACTTGCCATCTAGCACCGCAATTGTTGCAGGCGTTGCGCCATGATCTCGAATGAGCTGTTCAACACCGGTTGCCATTTCAAAATTACCCGGCCAAGGCATGCCATGAGTAATGATGGTGGATTCGAGCGCGACAATGGGCTTTTTATTGCGAAGTGCATCAGCAACTTCCGCACTATAGATAATATCCAGTTGAGTTTGCATATGTGGCTACTTTGTTATTGGTTTTGTTCAAGTTCTTTCAGAACAAGGTCATTTGTCAGAAGAGGGTGTTGTGCACCCTTTATGGCGATTGTCAACCGCGCTGCGGTTATTCCAAACTCTAATGCTTGCTTTATTCCGCCTCCGGTCTCAATGACTGAGACGAAGCCTGATAAAGTCGCATCGCCAGCACCTGTTACATCTGCAACATCGTCGACGGCTTTAGGCTTTAATGTGATGTGCTCTGAACCATTAAGATAGGCTATGATTTCATCTGCTCCATTTGTGATGATCGCACCGCGTAATCCCAGTTGTTCGAGCGACTTGCGCAATTCAGAAAAATCAGAAGTGATTGATCTATCCGTGATGGCCTTTGCTTCATTCATATTCATTGCAAGACAATCAATTCGTTCGATAACTGGTAGATAGCGTTTGACCTTCGCGGGGGAGACGGCAATCGCGTACCAATGACAATCGTCAGAAATGGTCTTAGATATCCTTGTGAGCACATTTTCAGGCAGGTTCGCATCGGTGATTAATATCCCGCAGTTTTTAAGCTCGTTTACGACATCATCTGTCAGGAACGTTTCACTTGATAAATTGTCATAGAGTTTCATATCCGCAAGCGCTGCAACCAATTCACCATGCCGATCAATCAAGGCTGTGTAGCTTGGCGTTGAACCTTTTAAGATCACGGGTTTATCGCTGATGCTAAGTGGCTTAATTGCGTTCGCAACCTTGATCGAATTTGTATCATCTGCTCTGGGGGAAATGAATGTGACGCCAAAGCCAAGCCTTGATAAGTTGGCCGCAACATTAAAAGCGCCACCGCCAACAACTTCTTCAATCGTTCCAGGGATGCTTGCGCCTATAATATAGTCCGTCTCCATCGCACCTTTACGATCAATATGGGCGCCGCCAATGATTAAAACTGGATTCAAAACTACATACCTTTCACGAATCGTATATCATCACTCCAACAAGTTTAATGTAGATGCCCAAGTTTGAACAGAAATAGAAAATGGGCGTGTACAAAAATAGAACAAATAAGTTTTTATTGTTATATTTCAATAATTTAATTGGGTATTGTCAAATGAGAACAAATAGGGTACATTTAAGTTAAGTTGGCGCTTGGTTAAAGCGGTTGGTTTTAAACTTAGAGGTATCAGATCATGGGACAGAACTCCTTACGACTAGTAGAGGAAAAATCGGTGGATAAAAGTAAAGCGCTGGATGCAGCACTTTCACAAATTGAGCGCTCATATGGCAAGGGTTCAATTATGAAGCTTGGATCGAATGAGAATGTTGTTGAGATCGAGAAAGTCTCAACTGGTTCACTCGGTCTTGATATTGCGCTTGGTATCGGGGGATTACCTAAGGGCAGAATTATTGAAATTTATGGTCCTGAGAGTTCTGGTAAAACAACGCTTGCGCTGCAAACAATTGCAGAAGCACAGAAAGATGGTGGCATTTGTGGCTTTATCGATGCGGAACATGCGCTTGATCCAGTTTATGCCCGTAAGCTTGGTGTTGATCTTGAAGATTTGTTGATCTCTCAGCCTGATACAGGTGAGCAAGCTCTTGAAATCACCGATACGCTTGTGCGCTCTGGTGCGCTTGATGTTTTGGTTATTGACTCTGTTGCGGCATTAACACCGCGTGCTGAGATTGAAGGTGAGATGGGTGACAGCCTGCCAGGTCTTCAAGCTCGTCTTATGAGCCAAGCGCTTCGTAAGTTGACTGCTTCTATCTCCAAATCAAATTGCATGGTGATCTTCATCAACCAAATCCGTATGAAGATCGGTGTGATGTTTGGTTCTCCTGAAACAACAACAGGTGGTAACGCGCTTAAGTTTTATGCTTCTGTTCGCCTTGATATTCGCCGCATTGGCGCGGTTAAAGATCGCGATGAAATCGTTGGTAACCAGACACGTGTGAAGGTTGTTAAAAACAAAATGGCACCTCCGTTCAAACAGGTTGAGTTTGATATCATGTATGGAGCGGGTTCGTCCAAGACCGGTGAGCTGGTTGATCTTGGTGTGAAAGCTGGGATCGTGGAAAAATCAGGTTCCTGGTTCTCCTATAACAGTCAACGTTTAGGGCAGGGCCGTGAAAATGCGAAACAGTTCCTCGCTGATAATCGTGAGGTTGCTGATGAGATTGAATTGTCACTTCGTCAGAATGCTGGTTTGATTGCTGAGCAATTACTTGACGATCCTTCGGGCGGTAAAGATGAAGATGATGTTGCTGCTGGTGGCGACAAATAATCCAATATTTATGACTGATGAGAAGCCACCTTTAACGGGTGGCTTTTTTCGTTTTTGAGACCAGACATTGAAGCGGAAACCCAAAAATATATGATTTTCTCTTAGAATACCTCCGATGCGGCATTATATGGTTGATATAATCGGTTTTCGAATTTAAGAAAAATCGATGATTTATCAGCATGGGACGCATATAAACGCGTTCTCATAGCTAGCGGAGTTTAAGACGGATATGAGTAGCGTAAACGATATTAGATCGGTTTTCTTAGATTACTTTAAGGGACAAGGGCATGAAGTTGTATCTTCAAGTTCACTGGTTCCTCAAAATGATCCAACACTGATGTTTACCAATGCCGGTATGGTACAGTTCAAAAATGTGTTTACCGGGCTTGAACAGCGTCCTTATAAAACTGCCGCGACGTCGCAAAAATGTGTGCGAGCCGGTGGTAAGCACAATGATTTGGATAATGTTGGTTATACAGCACGTCACCACACGTTTTTTGAAATGCTGGGGAACTTTTCATTCGGTGATTATTTCAAAGAACAAGCGATTACGCATGCTTGGGATTTGATCACCAAAGAATATGGCCTTCCAAAAGACAAGCTTCTTGTGACTGTTTATTCAGAAGATGAAGAAGCTGCAGATCTTTGGAAGAAAGTTGCCGGGTTTGGTGATGATAAGATCATCCGAATTTCAACGAGTGATAACTTCTGGTCGATGGGTGATGTTGGCCCTTGTGGTCCGTGTTCAGAGATCTTTTTCGATCATGGTGATCACATCTGGGGTGGCCCTCCAGGATCGCCTGAAGAAGATGGTGACCGTTTCATAGAGATCTGGAACCTTGTATTCATGCAATATGAGCAGGTTTCAACAGATGAACGCCTGAACTTGCCGAAACCTTCTATTGATACTGGCATGGGTCTTGAGCGTATTGCTGCTGTGCTGCAAGGCAAACATAATAACTATGAAATTGATCTGTTTGAAAAACTTATCAATGCTTCCCAAGAAGCAACGGGAGTGAAGGCTGAAGGCGATCAACTGCCAAGCCATCGCGTTATTGCGGATCACTTGCGTGCTTGTAGCTTCCTTGTTGCAGATGGTGTTTTGCCTTCCAATGAGGGCAGGGGTTATGTCTTACGTCGTATTATGCGTCGTGCCATGCGCCATGCAAATCTTTTGGGTGCAAAAGAGCCTTTGATGCATAAGTTGGTTCCAAGTCTTGTGCTTGAAATGGGCGATGCGTTCCCGGAATTGCGCCAAACAGAAGACTTGATCAAAGAAACATTTGAAATCGAAGAAGTGCGTTTCCAGCGCACGCTAGGTCGTGGGCTTCAATTGTTAAACGAAGCAACTGACGGCATGACAGAAGGTGATGAGCTGAAAGGTGATGTCGCATTTAAGCTTTATGACACTTTCGGTTTCCCGCTTGATCTAACGCAAGATGCATTGCGTGCGCGTTCCATTGATGTGGATGTTGATGGTTTTAATGCTTCCATGGAAAAACAAAAAGCCGAAGCACGTGCGAACTGGTCTGGTTCGGGTGATGCAGCTTCTGAAGCTGTGTGGTTCTCTGTATTTGATCGTGCAGGTCCAACAGAGTTTTTGGGGTACGATAAACTTCTCGCTGAAGGGGTTGTACAGGCAATTGCTATGGATGGAGCGGAAGTTGAAACCGCTTCTGAAGGTCAGAAAGTTGATATCGTCTTTAACCAATCACCGTTTTATGCAGAAATGGGTGGTCAGATCGGTGATAGTGGTCAAGTTGTCTTTGAAAATGGCGCTATTGCAGAGATTTCGTCTGTGTCGAAAAAAGCAGATGGTTTGTTTGTGCATCATGGCGTGTTGCAAAATGGTTCCATTAAAACAGGTGATGCTGGACGCTTAGAAGTCAATGCTGAGCGTCGCGCAGATATCTGTCGTAATCACTCAGCAACACACTTGTTGCATGAAAGCCTACGTCAGGTGCTTGGTGAGCATGTGGCGCAAAAAGGTTCTCTTGTGTCTGAAAATCGCTTGCGTTTTGACTTCTCACATCAAAAACCGATTGGTGATGAGGAATTACAAGCAATTGAAAGCATCACCAATGAGGTTGTTTTGCAAAGCAATCCGGTCACCACCCGTGTGATGGGTGTTGATGATGCTGTTGAAGCAGGTGCGCGTGCGTTGTTTGGCGAGAAATACGGCGATGAAGTACGTGTTGTCTCAATGGGCGAACAAGTTGAAGGTTCAAACCATGATGGCCAGTTCTCCGTCGAATTGTGCGGTGGTACGCATGTGGCAAATACCGGTGAAATCGGTGTCGTAACCGTTGTAAGCGAAAGCGCTGTCTCTGCAGGTGTTAGACGTATTGAAGCTCTCACAGGTGATGCTGCACGTGATTACTTCAGAACTCAGGAGCAAAACTTGAAAGCTGCAGCTGCTGCGCTAAAAGTCACACCATCTGATGTGGCACCCCGTGTTGCGCAATTGCTCGAAGAGCGTAAGCAGCTTGAAAAAGAACTAGCTGATGCGAAACGTCAATTGGCCATGGGCGGTGGATCCAAGGGCGATCAGCCTGAAGATGTGAATGGCACCAAGTTCTTAGGCAAAGTTGTCGAAGGTATTGGCGGGCGCGAACTTAAAGCGCTAGCAGATGATGGAAAGCAATCACTTGGTTCAGGTGTTGTCGTATTTGTCGGTCTCGATAACGGAAAAGCAGGCGTTGTTGTTGGGGTCACTGATGATCTCACGGATAAATTCAGCGCTGTTGATCTGGTTAGAGCTGCATCTGAAGCGATTGGCGGTAAAGGTGGTGGCGGTCGTCCTGACATGGCGCAAGCAGGTGGTCCTGATGCGTCAAAAGCAGATGATGCCGTAGCTGCTGTCAAAGCGCTGCTTTAGTCTTTTTTGTAATAAAAAAATTCTTTAAATAAGAAAAAGGCCCGCGAAACATAATTTCGCGGGCCTTTTTGAATCAATTTCTTAGCTTTTTGATTTAAGCCATTGCTTTTTGCAAGTTTTCGTCAACTTTGTCTAGGAAGCCAGTTGTTGACAACCAAGGCTGATCTGGACCGATTAGAAGTGCCAAATCTTTCGTCATGAAGCCTGACTCAACTGTGTCGATACAAACTTTTTCAAGTGTAAGCGCAAACTTAGCAAGCTCAGCATTGTCATCAAGCTTCGCACGGTGTGCAAGACCACGTGTCCAAGCAAAGATTGAAGCGATAGAGTTTGTTGAAGTCTCTTCACCTTTTTGGTGCTGACGATAGTGACGTGTCACTGTACCGTGTGCAGCTTCTGCTTCCACAGTGCGGCCATCTGGTGACATCAAAACAGAAGTCATCAAACCAAGCGAACCAAAGCCTTGTGCAACTGTGTCAGACTGAACGTCGCCATCATAGTTCTTACAAGCCCAAACATAACCGCCAGACCATTTAAGGTTAGATGCAACCATGTCATCGATCAAACGGTGCTCGTACCAGATTTTTGCTTCTTCGAATTTTTCTTTAAATTCGTTCTGGTAAACTTCTTCGAAGATATCTTTAAAGCGACCGTCATAAACTTTCATGATGGTGTTTTTCGTTGAAAGATAAACTGGCACACCGCGCTGAAGACCATAGTTCATGGATGCACGTGCAAAATCTTCGATAGATTTATCAAGGTTATACATACCCATTGCAACACCAGAAGCTGGCGCGTCAAAGATATCGTATTCTTGCTCAGTACCGTCTTCACCAACGAATTTCATGGTGATTTTGCCTTTGCCAGGGAATTTAAAGTCCGTAGCACGGTATTGATCACCAAAAGCGTGACGACCAACGATCACAGGCTTTGTCCAACCTGGGACAAGACGAGGAACGTTTTTACAGATGATTGGCTCACGGAAGATCACGCCACCTAGGATGTTACGGATCGTGCCATTTGGAGAGCGATACATCTTTTTAAGATCAAACTCTTCAACGCGAGCTTCATCAGGAGTGATTGTTGCGCATTTAACGCCAACGCCATGTTCTTTAATCGCATTTGCAGCATCAACAGTGATCTGGTCATCTGTTGCATCGCGACTTTCCATGCCGAGATCGTAATATTTTAGATCTATGTCGAGATATGGATGGATGAGTTTATCTTTGATGAACTGCCAAATGATGCGTGTCATCTCATCGCCATCGAGTTCTACGACAGGATTGTCGACCTTAATTTTTGCCATGTTTCGGACCCTTGTTCTGGAAGTAGTACAGACAATACTTAATTCATGTTTTCTTGTGATGCGCCCTCATAGCAAAGCATGTGCTGCGGTGCAATCGTTTGAGGCAATAAAGCTGGTTTCAAACAGATAAAACCCTTGGGGAAAGGGGTGTGCTTTTGTTTTTAAATGATATATGGCAGTGAAAAATCGAATATTTGTGATGGAAAATGTTAAATGGCAGGCTCAAATTCAAAGCGTGAAATGCTAACTGAAGGTCCAATTGTGATTTTGGTTGAGCCGCAATTAGGCGAAAATATCGGAATGGTCGCGCGCGCAATGGCAAATTTTGGTTTGTCCGAGTTGCGTCTTGTCGCCCCGCGCGATGGCTGGCCAAATGAGAAGGCCGTCTCTGCCGCTTCCAAGGCCGACCATATTATCGAAGGCACGGTGGTTTACGATACCCTTCGCGAAGCAATTGCCGATGTTAATTTTGTTATGGCGACCACTGCACGAGAACGCGATGGGCATAAACCTGTGCAAGGACCGGTGACTGCTGCGAAAGATATGCGTGCGCGCCATAATAAAGGTGAGCGCGTTGCTTTATTGTTTGGCCGCGAGCGCATTGGTTTGCGTAATGATGAAGTTGGCTTGGCCGACGAACTTGTCACATTCCCGGTAAATCCAGCCTTTGCATCGCTTAATATCGCGCAAGCAGTGCTGTTGATGTCTTATGAGTGGCTTAAAACAGGTTTGGCGTCTGAAACAGATATTCCACATGAAGTCCGATCTTTCGAACCTGCGCCAAAGCATTTGCTGCATGGTTTTTTAGATCAGATTGAAGAAGCATTGGATGTGCGTGGATATTTCCGATCTGAAAAGAAGAAGCCAGCAGTTGTTGATAATCTTCGTGCAGTGCTTACGCGTCCAGCATTTTCATCTGAAGAAGTGCATTTTTTGCGCGGTGTTATATCTTCACTCGATCGTTTTAGCAGATCTGCCCCAAAAGGGTCATCAGGACCTGGTTTAGGTGGATCAGATGAAGATGATGAAGGAAAGATATAAACCTTGCTCGAGCCCAGCCAAAGACCAGTACTTTTATTTGATAGTGGAATAGGGGGCTTAACAGTCCTCAGACAAGCGCGTGTGCTTGCGCCAGAGCGGCAGTTTATTTACGTCGCTGACGATGAAGCTTTTCCATATGGCTCTTGGCAGGAAAGCGAACTTGAAGCGCATATTGTGGGTTTGATGGGTCGTTTAATCGAGGCTTACCGCCCTGAATTGATCATTATAGCGTGTAACACGGCATCTACTCTTGTGATGCCCGCATTGCGCAAAGCATTTCCAGATATCAAATTTGTCGGCACAGTACCTGCGATTAAACCAGCTGCGGAACGCACAAGTTCGGGGCTTATTTCGGTTTTGGCAACGCCAGGTACCGTAAAGCGCGCATATACGCGCGATCTTATTCAATCCTTTGCGCAAAGTTGCCATGTTCGGCTTGTGGGATCAGAAGATCTTGCCGGGCTTTGCGAAGCTTATATGCGTGGTGATGAGGTTGAACGCTCGCAACTCACCCCAATTGTCGATCAATGTCTGCTCGAAAAAGATGGCAAACGCACAGATATTGTCGTGCTTGCTTGCACGCATTATCCGTTTTTGGTCAATAAGTTTCGTCAGGTCGCGAAATGGCCGGTTGATTGGCTAGATCCGGCAGAAGCGATCGCGCGTCATGCGATTAGCTTGTTAGATCGTAAAAGTCAGGATCAGTTTATCCCTGATCATGATATTGCGATGTTTACCTCAGGCCAAGTAAGTTTTGCCAAAGCCCAATTGATCAAGGGCTTTGGTTTAACAATTACAAAGTAATGTTTATTTAGCGAAGACGCTTAGATGGTCTTGGTTCTGGAACCAATTCGCCATTTAGACGGCGATCAAGATAGTCCGCACATTCTGCAATCAGCGCATCTGTTTTGTCAGTGAAGAAGTGGTTTGCATCAAGCATTGTCTGCTGCGTGATCAAAATACCTTTTTGTGTGCGCAATTTGTCAACAAGCGCTTGCACATCTTTCTCAGGCGCAACGCGATCTGCATCACCATGGATAATAAGGCCAGATGAAGGGCATGGTGCTAGAAATGAGAAGTCATATGTATTTGGCTGAGGCGCAATAGACA
>JAHDEP010000328.1 GCA_020628775.1 Rhizobiaceae bacterium
TTGCCAAACTTGGCGGCGGACCATTTGGTGCGATCGGTTCAACAGGCAGTTGGATTATTGCTTTGCTTGCATGTGCGCTTGTTCTCTTTAGCTTTTGGCAAGCTCGTAAAAAACGCAAACGGTTTAATTTCCCATTACGTCCAATGTGGGCAGAAACATTCCTTGGTGTTTTAGCGTGTACTTCGATTTTAGGTTTTGCCTGGATTGTAAATGCATATCCTTGGCCAAAAGGTATCGTGCGTCGCTATGCAGAAGAAAACAATATCACAACACCGGTTGAAGAGATTTTCATCTCACACGGATTTGCGATCCCAGTTCTTATTATGATCGCAGTTGGCGTTGGCATGACATTCTTAATGAGCCGCACTCGTTTTGGCCGTTATGTATTTGCTATCGGTGGTAATCCAGAAGCTGCAGAACTTGCAGGTATTAAAACAAAGTGGATCACAGTTAAGATCTTTGCGCTTATGGGTGCTCTTTGTGGACTATCAGCAATTATTGCAAGTGCGCGCCTAAACTCAGCAACCAATGCTCTTGGCACGCTGGACGAGCTATATGTGATCGCAGCTGCGGTTATTGGTGGTACGTCCTTTGCTGGCGGTATTGGAACCATCTACGGCGCAATATTAGGTGCTGTTGTGATGCAATCACTTCAAACAGGTATGATTTTGATCGGATTTGATACAGCCATTCAGCAAATGGTTGTTGGCGGAGTTCTCGTCTTCGCGGTTTGGATTGATACGATCTACCGTAGACGTGCGAAATAAGGGGAGTTGGGATAATGACTGATAAAAATTCAAACAAATCCTCAGAAACGCCACTCATCGAAATGAAAAACATTTCAATTGGGTTTGGAGGCATCAAGGCTGTTGATAAGGCTGATGTTGATCTTTTCCCAGGTGAGGTTGTCGCAATCTTGGGCCACAATGGTGCGGGTAAATCGACATTGATCAAAATCTTGTCGGGTGCTTATAAGCGTGATGAAGGTCAAATTTTTGTAAATGGCGAAGAAGCCACGATCAATAATCCGCGCGATGCTAAAAAATATGGCATCGAAACTATCTATCAAACATTGGCTGTTGCCGATAATGTGGATGCTGCGGCGAACCTTTATCTTGGTCGTGAAATTCTCACGAATTTTGGCACACTTGATGATGCTGCAATGGAAGCAGAAGCGCGGAAAGTCATGGGTCGTTTAAACCCGAATTTCCAACGCTTTAAAGAGCCTGTCAGCAAACTATCTGGTGGTCAGAGACAATCCGTGGCGATTGCGCGTGCTATTCTGTTTAACGCTAAAATCCTGATCATGGATGAGCCGACAGCAGCACTTGGACCACAAGAAACCGAGCAGGTTGGTGAGCTTATTCATCAACTTAAGAAAGATGGCATTGGTATCTTCTTAATCAGCCACGACATCCATGATGTATTCGATCTTGCTGATCGTGTTGCTGTGATGAAGAACGGTCAGGTTGTTGGTTATGCCAGAACCGAAGATGTCACCAAAGATGAAGTGCTCGGTATGATCATTTTGGGCAAATGCCCAGAAGGCGCGATCCCAGGACCTGGGGCAATGCAAGAATAGACTTTCCCCCTCCCGGGACAGTTTGCAGAAACTTTGCAATTTGCGACATATTTTGTGTCGTAAGTCGCAGAGTTTTTGCGTTTTATGGGTTACAAATCTAACTGGTAATTGAAAATTGATCTGCTAGTTTGATCGGGCAATCGTTAACTGTGTCGGGAAAGTTATTATGGAAAATAAAGCACGTGTCGTCGTTATTGGCGGGGGAGTAGTTGGTGTATCAACGCTTTATCATCTAGCGAAAAAAGGTTGGTCCGATTGTATTCTGATTGAACGAAAAGAACTAACATCAGGCTCAACATGGCACGCAGCTGGTTTGTTGCCACTTTTCAACATGAGTTATTCCGTTGGTCAAATCCATAAATATTCTGTGAAATTTTATCGTGAGCTGGAAGAAGAAACAGGCGTTAATGTCGGTTTCTCAGATGTGAGCAATATTCGCTTAGCAAAAACCAAAGATCGCTGGGATGAATATATGTATTATGCAGGCGTTGCTGAAACGCTTGGAATTCCCGTCAATATTTTAACACCAGAACAAGTCAAAGAGATTTGGCCTTTGTGTGAAACAGAAGGCTTGCTTGGCGCAATTCAACACCCGGACGATGGTTATATTCAGCCTGCTGATCTTACTCAGGCTTTGGCAAAAGGCGCCCGCGATTTAGGTGCGACTAT
>JAHDEP010000063.1:0-8080 GCA_020628775.1 Rhizobiaceae bacterium
AGGCCGACATTACGGGCATATACTTTTGCAATCGCCGCATCATCTTCGCGACCTAAACCCATACCAACAGCAACCATATATTGCTGAAGTGCTGTCGATGTAATTGGCGCGCTAAATCCGGCCTTTTTGGCGACATCAAGAACAATGCCTAGATCTTTCGGCCAAATATTGATTTGGCTCAAAGGTGTGTAATCCCCATCCGCAATGTGAGGCGCACGATTTTCCAGCATCCAGCTAGACCCAGCACATTGGGAGATAACTTCGATGAATTTTTCCGGTGTCACACCTTGCGTCATTCCAAAGGTTAGAGCTTCGGCCATCGTTGCAATATGAACACCTGCAAGCAATTGATTGACCGCTTTCATCGCAGACCCTGCCCCTGCAGCATCACCCAATTCAAATACGGTTTGCGCACATGCATCCAAAGCAGATTTTGCAACTTTAAAGGCTTCTGGTGTGCCAGATGCCATGATTGATAAATCGCCGGAAGCTGCCTTTGCAGATCCGCCAGAAATCGGTGCATCTAAATATGCAATACCATGTACGCCGCAGCGTTTTTCCATATCTTTTGCAAATTCAGGGGGCACTGTCGCACATGCAATAACAACAGAACCTTCTCTCATCTGAGCAACGATGCCGTTGTTTCCAAACATAACATCTTCAGTTTGTTCAGCATTGAGAACGCACACAACAGCAATGGAGATCTCAGCGGTTGCATCTTCTATTGAGCCTTTTTGACCGCCATCAGATTGAAATTTTTCCATCTGCTCGGTGACCACGTCAAAGCCATAGGTATCGATACCACTCCTTAACAAAGATGAGGCCATGCCATAGCCCATCGCACCCAACCCAAATACCGCTGCCGTTTGATGACTTGGCATGAACACTCCCACAATTTTGCGTTTATAACTTGTATGTTTACGTAAACATATTACTTTAAAAATATATGTTTGCGTAAACATATGTCAAGATGCTATTGCTAGATTTGAAAAGTTGAATTACGTCCAGATAGAGAAATGTCGGATAAAAACCAGAAAAATCAATACTCTAATCCGCCAACAATGCACGATGTTGCGCACGTTGCTGGGGTCAGCCAAATGACCGTTTCGCGCGTTATGCGTGGAACAGGTTATGTCTCAAATGATGTGTTAAAGCGTGTGCAGGATGCTGCCAGGAGCATTGGATATGTGCACAATCGTTTGGCCGGCGGTATGTCAAAGTATGACAATCCTTTAATCGGCGTCGTAGTTCCCAGTCTGCAAAACAGAGTATTTACTGAAGTCCTCTCTGGCATTAGCGATACATTGAACAACAACAATCTGCGACCCGTTTTTGGTGTTTCGGAATATTCGCTTGAACGTGAAGAAGAGATCGTTTTTGATTTATTGTCTTGGCGCCCGCGCGGGCTGATCCTTGCAGGTCTTGAACACACAGATGGCTTAAGGCGTATCATCGAGCAGACCGGGGTTAAAACAGCTGAAATAATGGACGTGGACGGTTCAGCAATAGCTGCAAGTTTTGGTATTTCACAAAAAGCAGCCGGAGAGCAAATGGCAAAGCATCTCTTAAACAAAGGATACAAAAAATTTGCCTATATTGCCTGGCTGGACGAACGTGCCAAAAAACGCTTTGATGCTTTTAAAGCGTATATAGAAAACCACGGTGGCGTCATTTCGCAAACGCGAATTTCTCAAAAGTTGCTTTCCATGAAAGAAGGACGAGAACTTACAGCGGATATCTTATCTGGTTCGGACAAACCAGAAGTCATTTACTATGCCAATGATGACCTGGCCGCGGGCGGGCTCATGCATTGCATTGCTGAAGGTCTGAAAGTCCCCGATGATATCGCCCTTGCAGGCTTTAATGGCTTAAGCTTTTTAGAGGCTTTACCTGTCCAGATTACAACGACCAAAACACCCCGTTATGACATTGGTGTTGAAGCTGCGAATTGGATCTCTGATAAGAATTCTGAACAGTGGAATAATCATATTCACCAGTTTGATATTGAGCTCATAGAGGGCGGCACGACGTAGATCGTAAGACCAATAACACGACCCTCGACTTGTACTTTATGGCTTTCTGCAAAACGAAATTCGATGTTTTGCGTAAATATAAAATTATAGGTTTATTCATATAATACACGGTCACTTTTGGGGGTAAAAATGGCCAACGAAAAAATACAAAAGGCATTAGAGCAAAACGATCGTCGCGGCGAGTTTGCAATTACCGGCATACAGATCTTGCTGGCATTGGCTATTTTATGCTTGCATGTCTTCTCCGCTTTTCGCAATGATTGGCAGTCATTTTCCCAGTTTACGGTGGTGATCACTGTACTGCTTCTTTTATCCTCTGTCTTACGTGCTCTTTTTGCAAAACGAGTTCCGCTCAAAAACGAACTGGCATATACGCTTACTGTTATTGACGGAATATTGCTGTTCTTGTTGATCATTTCCTACAGCTTTGCCTATGATCTTCCATTTGAAACAGTTTTTAAAACACCTTCAGTCATTTTCCTTCTGGTTTATACATGCGTAAGAGCCGTCAGAATTGATCTTTGGTCCATCTTAACCGCGGCATTGACGGTTGTTACTGGTTGGATTTCACTTCTGATATTTTCAATCTATTCAGGTGCTCAGATCACCACATCCTATGTTGAATATGTCACAACTACCAAGCTGTTGATCGGTGCTAAAATTGAATTCATGATTGGCTATATCGCCATCGTTAGCGTTTTATGCATGGTCGTCATTTATGCGCGTAGACTGCTCATGAGTTCAGCACATGTTGACGATCTTGCGGCAGCTGCAATCGTTGCAGAAAACAGTCTTGCAAGAATGCGTTCCATTATTCGTTCAACAAGCGATGGCGTTGTTATTGTTAATGCCGACGGAATTATCGAGCATACCAACCCGGCACTAGAAGAAATGTTTGGATATTCACGCGAGGAATTAACAAACCAAAGCGTTGCGAAGTTAATGTCTAAAAACAACGCAGATCTGTTGCACGCAGATATTCAGCAATTCATCCATGAGGGAAAAAGCCAGCTCGTCGGACATCCTTTTGAATCCATCGGTGTGCACAAAAACAATGAAACCATTCCAATTGAGGTGGCAATCAATAAATTTGAAAGCAGTGACCGGTTAAGCTTTGCTGGCTTCATCCGAGATATCAGCGACCGCAAACTCGCTTTGGCGCAAGAGAAGAAAGCGCTGGCTCAATTTGAAGAAGCAGTGCAATCAGCCCTTGATGCAATCATCGTGATTGATTCAAAAGACAGAATTATCAGCTTCAACCCTGCAGCTGAGGATATCTTTGGCTACACAGCAGATGAAGCGATTGGCAAGAAAATGGCTAATCTGATTGTGCCTGAGAAATACCGTGACGCACATCTTGCAGGTATGAAGCACTATCTTGATACTGGTGAAGGGCCGGTATTGGGAAATCGCATCGAAATCGAAGGCATGCGCAAATCAGGCGAAGAGTTTGAACTTGAACTTGCAGTGCGCAATATTGATAGCCCTATCGGGTCAATCTTCATCGGTTACGCGCGTGATATTACCGCGCGGAAAGCTGCGGAAAAAGAGCTCGTCACTGCTAAGGAAAACGCCGAGGTTGCCAATAAATCCAAAGCAAGTTTCCTTGCAATGATGAGCCATGAAATTCGAACACCATTAAGCGGTGTTTTAGGCATACTAGACCTTTTGAAAGACACGCAGCTCTCCCCTGAACAAAAGAACCATCTTGAGGTCGCAAATCAATCCGGCATTTCCCTAATGACCATTATCAATGACATTTTGGATTTCTCTAAGCTGGATGCAGGACGCTTGGAAATTGAGCATGGCTCTTTTCATGTTGAAAACGCCATTTCAAGTGTAACAAGCCTGGTTAAGGCAAGCGCATATAATAAAAACGTGGAGCTGATTTCTTCGGTAAATTCCGATGTACCAGAATATCTAACGGGCGACCGTCACCGCATAAATCAGGTACTGATAAACCTCGTTAGCAACGCGATCAAATTCACCAATGCAGGCACAGTTGAAATACTTGTCGAAAATATTGGATCTGAGAAGAAACCAAATATCAGATTTAGTGTAAAAGATTCAGGCCTTGGAATCCCCGAAGATAAGCAGGACCAACTCTTCACCGAATTTGCGACGCTTGATCAGGAATATTCGACAAAGTTTGGCGGCACAGGATTGGGCCTTGCCATTAGTAAAGCGCTAGTTCAGGCGATGGACGGCACTATTGCATTTAAAAGCACCTATGGCTTTGGATCAGAATTCTGGTTTGATCTGCCACTGATCGAAGTGCGTGATGCTGAAAAAGAAACGCTTGAAGAAACAACGCTAAACACCGTTGTTCAAAACAATAAGCCTTTAAAAGTCCTCGTGGCTGATGATAACGAAACAAACCAAATGATCATCTCGGTGATTTTAAAACGTCTTGGATGTTACACGGATATTGTTTCTGATGGGCTGGAAGCAGTAGATGCCGTTAAAAACAATTCATATGACTTAATTTTCATGGATGTTTCTATGCCAAATATGGACGGATTAGACGCTACGCGCGAAATCCGAAATCTTGCCCCAGAAAAATCATCCATAAAAATTATTGCGCTGACCGCTTACACACAAGAAGAAGACAAGCTCAAAGTGTTTGATGCTGGTATGGATGCGTTTCTTTCCAAACCAGTCTTTAGAAATGATGTGGTTGCTGTCATTAACAATGTGCTGCAAACGCAGACAGTTACGACAGATGAGCCAAAATCTGAAACCACATTGCGCACTGAAGATGTTTTAGATCAAGAAACTCTTTCTCAAGTCACAGATGGCATGGAAGATGGTGACATCTCAGAACTTTTCGGCATGTTCTCAAGGGACCTAAGCCGACATCTAAACAATGCGAATGGCGCTGTAAAAACTGAAGACTTGGCATTACTAGAACGTTCAAGCCACGGTCTAAAAGGACTGTCGGGTACATTTGGCGCCAAGAAACTATTTGAACTTGCAAGCGCAACAAATGAGCAATGTATCAATGGTCAGGTCAACTTAACCCAGGCCTATAAGATGATTGAAGAATGCGAACAGATATTAGCGTGGGTTAGATCTACGCATGTTAAACAAACCGTTGAATTCCGCGACGAAAGCTGAGGCCAGAATTATGACAAACCAGGCATCCGATGTTCTAATTGTTGAAGACACAGGTTCTGTTGCAAAAGTCATGCAGAACTGGCTGATCAAGGCTGGGATCACCGCAGAAATTGCGGAAAGCGGCGCTGAAGCGCTCACGCATATCGAACGCGGCTCCATCCGCACCATCCTTTTAGATTTGCAACTGCCGGATATGAATGGTCTTGAACTGTTAGATATCGTCCAGCAACGCGAATTAGAAATCAGCGTTGTAGTGGTAACTTCAAGCGGATCAATCACCACAGCCGTTGATGCGATGCGCCGCGGCGCTTACGATTTCATCGTCAAACCTGCGTCGCAGGAACGCTTAATCACAACGGCAAAAAATGCGCTTGAACGTGAAGTTTTGCAAAAAGCTGTTCGCGAAATTCGCTCGACCTTTAAAAAGGGTGATCACCACGGCTTCATCGGTTCAAGCCTTCCAATGATTGCAGTTTATAAAACGATCGAAGCGGTTGCGCGCTCAAAAGCCAGCGTATTTGTAACAGGGGAAAGTGGAACAGGTAAGGAAGTCTGCGCCCAAGCCATCCATAATGCCAGCCCCAGAAACAAGGCGCCGTTTATTGCATTAAACTGTGCGGCCATACCAAAAGAGTTGATCGAATCTGAGATCTTCGGACATATAAAAGGATCATTCACCGGAGCCACATCTGATCGTGTGGGGGCTGCAGTATCTGCCAATGGCGGTACATTATTCTTAGATGAGATCTGCGAAATGGATCTTGATCTACAATCAAAACTCCTTCGCTTCTTACAATCCGGCACGGTGCAAAAAGTTGGTAGTGACAAACTTGAAAAAATCGATGTCCGTATTGTTTGCGCAACCAATCGAAACCCAATTGTAGAGGTGGAAGAAGGTCGTTTTAGAGAAGACCTTTATTACCGTTTACACGTGGTACCAATTGAATTACCGCCTTTAAGGGTACGCGAAAGTGATGTGATTGAAATTGGCTTAGATCTTTTATCTACCTTTTCAAAAGAGGAAGAAAAAGAGTTTAAGAAATTCACTGCGGACGCGGAAGATGCGCTTTTAAGTCATAATTGGCCGGGTAATGTGCGTGAGCTGCAAAATGTCATCCGAAATGCGATAATTTTAAATGACGGAGAAGAAATCGATGCGTCTATGCTCAATTTTGCAAATCGATTGCCCAAAGCAAGCAGTGAAGAAAACTCACCAGCAGGCGCGATAGAAACTGGCTCAACTGCAAGTTCGGCAAATGGTCTGAGCCTAGCCGTTGATCTTGAAAAATCATTTGCTGATATTGAGCGAGAAATTATTGAAGCTGCGATCAACGCCTGTGATGGCAGTATACCAAAAGCGTCTGAAATGCTCCAACTCAGCCCATCTACAATTTATCGTAAAAAGGAAGGTTGGAGCGACTAATTCAGCTTCAACACAGTTACCCTCCGGCAGTTAGCAACCGCTCAATATGGTGTTTGGTATGCTGCGGGCTCGGCACAGAGATAACGCGATTATAGATACTGACTTCGCGTAATCTTTCGGCCAAAGGCAAATCGTGCCCAAATTGTGAGATACGATCACCAAAGAACGTAATACGGTCTGCACCATGACGTTCGATCAGATCATCAACAATTGCGGATTTATTTTGATCGCTCGGCAGAATTTCAATGTTCAAATTCCCACTTAAAAACGCGTCGTAACCTAATCCACTCTCGTTTAAGTGCTCGATAAATCGCGTTCTTTCGTTCACAGATTTATCCCAAACCATATATCGAATGCGCTCTGGTCTTTGGGATTTCATACCCACAACAGAGATGGTTAGAGCACCTGGTCGACGCTGAAAATGACCACCGGCTTTATATCGAAAGTTACTATCTCGAACAAAGTCTTCACAAACCGATTTCAAGAACTTAGAGAATTTATGTTCTTTGCGATAAATGTTGACCCCGTTCTCATAATATTCAGAACCAGAACTGCTATAGATGCCTCTGCAGCTTGCCATAAGCTTACTCGGCAGGATCTGGCGCAAATCTTTATAAGCCTTACTGGTCGATAAATAGCTCGGGAAATTTTCAGCAAACTTCAAAAATTCTGTTGCCACTTCACTCGTGATTGCAGAACCCTTGGGCGTTAAAGTACCATCGACATCAAATAAATATACATTCGTCATAACTTCCTCCTATGCAATACGAGTTTCATCGCGTGAAAATTCCTGCAGATTAATGCTCGGGTGATACTGAAAACCCGATTTTTGCACCGATGCAGTTTGCTGAACTTCGATAATTTCAACCGGCTCATCACTCAAGTTTTGAAGACAAAAACTGGTTTCTGCATTGATCTCAATGCGTTGATTTGCGGAGTATTTTTCGAGTTTGTTTTCACCAGCAAAGAACACAGTGCCAGACTTAATGAACAAGCTTTTTTCATTCTTGCTGTAATTTTGATCTGACAATTCTCTATGAGGTAAAATCTTTAATGTAGATACCTGATGTGTGCCCGCATTATGAAGGATTGTGCGCTCACCCCAGATGTTTGACACCTTGGCATTGCTTTCCACAAGCATTTCATTTTTGATCTGCATTTGGCCAACAAGCTTTTTCACAAGCTGAGTATCTTTCTTTGATGTCACCAGGATTGCATCATTTTGCGCAACCACAACAACATCACTTAAACCTGATACGGCAACCGCAGGACCATCTGAAATAACGAGTGAACCGCTAGTATTTTCACAATAGGTTTCACCGATAATCGAATTATCGTCTTTGTCCTTTGTGTTGCGTTCCCAAACGGCTTCCCAACTGCCCATGTCGGACCATAAAATATCCGCAGGCACCACGGCAGCATGCGCTGTTTTTTCCATCACAGCATAGTCAAATGAGATCGGCGAAATGCCCTCAAATAACCAGCGATCAGGATAGAAAACATGCTC
>JAHDEP010000063.1:8180-14194 GCA_020628775.1 Rhizobiaceae bacterium
CTTTATCTGGCTTTTCCAAGAAGATATCCAGATCATGGATGTTCAACGAACCGCGTTTATCCCCTGCTCTGATATAACCATAACCAGTTTCAGGACGTGTTGGTTTAATTCCAAATGTGACAATAGACTTACCATCCATCGCCGCATAATTGGCCTGTTTAACAACGCTTTCAAATTCATCTTGATTATCAATGTGATGATCAGATGGCAGAACAAGCGCGACATCCTCCTCAGGTTTATCAAGCAAGCTAACAGCCAAACCAATAGCTGCAGCTGTATCGCGACCAGCAGGCTCACAAACGAGCAAACGTGGCTTGATACCAACTTCCATCATCTGTTGATCAACAATCTCTTTATGCTCTTGATTTAAGACAACAATTGGAGCGTTGAAAAGTGCGTTATTAGATACGCGTTTTACAGTTTGTTGAAATAAACTGGCTTCTGTTGAAATCTTACAAAACTGTTTTGGCATCGCACCGCGAGAAACGGGCCATAGGCGAGTTCCTGAACCGCCTGCCAAGATAATTGGTGTAACTTTAAACGTATTACGCATCACGCACTCCTTGAATTTAATTTCTGTCAAAGCAGGTGCAAAACGCAGGCCAGAATTTCATTAAGGATTGAATTTTGTAAATTTAATCAATAAAAACAATGCGTTACAAATTTATTGGAATTTGGCATAGATCATTTGGCCTTCAAAAAACTCAGATCAATATTTGCGATTTGCAATTCGCGATTCGCAATTCGCAGCAAAAACCAACTCAATATGCGTCTATACCCCCATATTCCGGCTTTTTAAGTTGGCACGATATTTGCTGACTATAGGGTGAAGGAGCAAAGTCTATGAAAATTGTCAGAGAGAGACCCTGTCAGAGAAGACATCATCGCGTTACCGCACCGCTCAAGGTTACACTGCCAAGCGGCGAAGTGCTAACAGCGACAAACTGGAGTTTGGGCGGATTGCGTCTGGATGGTGTTTCCAGCAAGCTGCCTAAAGTAGATGACGTTGTGTCATTGGTGCTTGAACTTCCATTTCAGGGCTTTGATATTTCATTTGAGGTTGAAGGCAAGATTACACGCTCTAAAAAGAAGAAAGGAATGCTCGGTCTCGAATTTACAGAGCTTTCTGAAAGAGCGCATGATCTTATGGAGCACTTCATCAATGACTTGGTGCGTGGTCAGATGGCGACGATCGAAGATACAATCTGCCGGATTGATATCCCAGTGACACCGATCTCTACAAAACCAGATGTCAATCCTTCAAGCGAAGTGCCAATCAAACGCTGGCCGATGAAAACCATTGCGATGTCGGCCTTTTATATTTGCCTAGGTATTTCGGTTTTCACCTATTTGGCAATTTTAATTTATTCAACAACCATGCAGCTTGAGATCGAAACTGCTGTTGTCACATCACAGCTAAAAACGATCAACATGCCAGTTGATGGCAAAGTGATGCCGATCCGCATGAATGTTGGCGACATCGTCAATAAAGGCGATGAAATTGCCAAGATCAAAAGTGCTGACCTTGAAGCTAAGCTTGAAGCCAAAATGGTCGAGTATAATGAAAAAGAGCGCCAATATGATTTGGCGGTTAAAAGATATGAAATTGAAGCGCAGCGGCTGGGCTTTTATCAAGTTGCTAATCAAACTGACCACAAGATTGCACAGGTTAGATTGCAGGCAGCTCAAATTGCGTTAAAGGCCGCTGATGAGGATATTAAACGACTTCAAAGAATCAACGCTCCTACTCAAACGCACCAGCTTAAATTAGAAGACGCGCTTTCACACCAGTCTGAAATGGAGCTACGTTTAAAAGAAGCCGAACTCGCATTTGAAAAATCAAGTGTGGTGACTTCAATGTCAGACCGTCGTCATTTAACTGAAATGGGGTTTGTCGCAGATCTTGATTTGCTGACTTTAGAAATCGATGCTGCAAATTCTGCTATGGCGATTGTTCATAATCAAATCAGAAGCTTAGAGAACAAACAAAAAGATCTTATCATCAGAGCGCCGTTTAAAAGCCGCATCATGAAAGTTGCAGATCTTAATTTGCCATCATTGTCACAAGACCAATTGCTTGTATCTCTGGAAAAGAGAGAGCAACCTTTGGTGCAGGCATTTATGTCTCAATCTGAAGTTATGTCAGTTGGTCTTAATGATGAGGCGAGCGTCTTTTTGCCTTCAACGGGTGAGAGTATTGTGGCAAAGGTTGTGAAGATTGACCGCAAAGTCGGCCATATTAATGCAGAATATTCAAATTTCGTATGGCGCGAAAACGACGCTAAATCAGCCCTTGTGTTTTTAGAACTTAAACCAACTGATGAGCAAAAGATCACAGCAGGCCTTCCTGCAGTTGTGATTTTCTCCAAACGTTCAACAAACCAAATCTATAGCACAATTGGTGACGTTGTATCTGAAATGGCGGAGGTATTTACCAATGACAATTCAGTATGATATCGCAAGCCAGCTGGATGAGCCGACAAAATGGCCAAAAGGTTTTAAAAAGTGGACACCTCTGGTGCTGCTTAAAATCTCAATTTATCTAGCTATCTGCATCATCTTAGTTCTGACCTTTCCAAATTCGCTGTTTGATGAGAAAACCAAAACCATCACCTTCACATTGGGTGCATTGGGAATTTGGCGCTATGGCTGGTGGTTCACCCATGCAGTGCGTGCACTTATTTATGGTCGCATCGTTTACCCAAAAATGCGCAAAGAAGGTCAAAAAATCTGGGATAGCGGCTGGCGCCCACGCCATATGCATTTCATGATGACAACTTATAAAGAACATCGTGAAATCACTGAAATGGTGGTTCGCTCCATCGTTAAAGAGATCGATGAATCTGGTGTACCAGGTACAATTTGGTTGGGTTCTTCCGACCGTTTTGATGAGGATATCATTCAGGATTTCTTAGAACGCGAAGCATCGGATATCGATGTTACCTTGCGCATCATTCGCCAAAACGTATCAGGCAAGCGCGCTGCCATTGGCTTGGTTTTAAGAGCCATGTGCCGCCTGCCCGTTCGCGATGATGATTTGGTCGTTTTCATGGATGGTGACTTTGTACTCTCTCAAGGTGCCATTAGCCGATGCATGCCATTGTTTAAAATGTATCCCGATCTGCAAGCCTGTACGACCGATGAAGAGGTGATTTGTATTGGCCCAAGATGGATTGAAACCTGGTTGAAGATGCGTTTTTCACAGCGTCGATTGGCCATGCAATCGCACGCATTGTCAAATCGAGTGCTAACGCTCACAGGTCGCATGTCCGTGTTCCGCGCAAAGAACTTAAAGCAACTTGAATTCATCAGGCTTTTGGAAGCTGATCACCTTCACCATTGGTTATGGGGTAATTTCCGTTTCCTTTCTGGCGATGATAAAAGCACCTGGTATTACATGCTTAAAAGCGGTGCGCATATGCTTTATGTGCCTGATGCTATGGGCTACACAATCGAAGTGATTGAAGGTTCTGGCATGGACCGCATGGTGCAAAATTTCCGACGTTGGTCTGGCAACATGCTTCGAAACGGTTCTCGCGCAATTGCGCTTGGTCCCAGAGCGATGCCCTTTTTCATTTGGTGGTGTTTGGTCGATCAAAGACTTTCGATGTGGACCATGTTAGTTAGTCCCGCACTTGCCGTGTCAGCTGCGGTTTTAGTTGGTCTCGATTATCTTATTTCCTATGTCATCTTCATTGCATTGAGCCGATTATTCCTATCGCTCATATTGTGCACCTATTCGCGCAAGGTTGAACTAAACTATTCATGGATCTTATATCTCAATCAGCTGATCAACGCCTCGGTTAAGGTGTATTGTATCTTCAGATTATCCAAACAACGTTGGTCCAACCGAGGCAACCAAACCGCCGGAATGGATGGTGCAAGTTGGGTTGAAACTGCGCGCAACTGGATGGCAGCCTGGTGTACAACTGTCGCCGTGGCACTGCTGTTCTTGGCAACAATTCACTATTCAAAACTCGTTGCGATCCCTTCAAAAGAACAGATTATGAGCATGTTGTTTTAGCAAAGCGCGAATTGCAAATTGCAAATCGTGACTAGCAATTCGCAAAATAACACATCCACCAGAATATCTAAATTATTGATTTTAAACAATAATATTACTGGCACACTACTTGCAACAGTCTTAGTAATATCAAGGAGTGTAATTATGCGAGTATCAAAACCGCTAAAAATCAATGCAGTGTCTTACACAATTGCTTTATGTGCAGCATTTACTGCAGGAGCGATACCTGCCGGGCTTGTATTCGGCGTTGACCCATATGAGGTCTTCCGTTCTACAGAGCGCACAACAAAGATCCAAGACATAGCTGAGAAAGCGCATTATCCACTTTGGAAACTGGCGAAATACGAGGTTGGTAAGTTTGATACTTTCATCCTTGGTGACAGCCGCGCACGCTCGCTAAGAGACAAATATTGGCACGAACTGGGCATGGTCGATACGCTGAACATGGCTTACGGCGGCGGCACAGTCCCAGAGATTTATTCAACATTTCAAGTCATCAAAGACGATCCGAAAATCAAAAACCTAGTTGTTGGCATCCAGCTTCGCAGCTTTGATGAAGATCATAAAGATGACATGAACCGTGTTCCAGAAGCTGAGTATATCGTTCAAAATAAAATTGAATACCTAAAGAACTGGAGCATCTTTAAAACGGCATGGAAAATGATGACCGTTGAAGAGAAAGAAACTTTTGAGAACTTTGACGCATTTGCCAAGTCGTTTTCAATCGCGGCAAAGGCTGATGAATATAAAGACAGAATGGATTTTGATCCACGTGACCCAAAAGTTGATGAGGGCTGTTTTGATTGTGGTCTTCAATCTGAGCTTAATCGATTGACGGTCTCTGAGCGGTATCAAATCCTCAAAAGACCGCCCGCGTTTCGCAAAGATGTGAACACGCCGATCAAGGCATCATACACGATTGAGAACTGGTCCAATGTTTCTCATCTATATGCGACCAGCAATGAGATTAAACCGCTGCCGAAAAAGATGGCGAACCAGGTTACAAAAAACGCCAAATCCGATTGGGTGGGTTTTGAGTTTTCCCAGCGTTATTGGTCATATCTAGTTGAGATATCTGAATGGGCGAAAGAAAACGACAAAAACTTGGTATTTGTTGTTCCGCCAACAATTGAAGACATGCAACGAACAATTTCGATCTATGGCATGGAACAAACCAGCCACGAATTTCGCATGCAATTGGCTGAGCTCGGCACTGTTGTAGATTTTGACTATTCGAATGATTTGACCAAACAGATCGATAACTTTTCGGACGCTTATCACTTCAAATCTTCAATCGCCAAAAAGATGGTTGGCGAGATCACAGCTTTTCTTTCTGTCGATCCAAAAGTTCGAAAGCTTGCCGTCAAACGTTCTGACATCATCAAGTGCACAACACAAAACGATACAAAAAGCACGACAGAGATCATCAATGACGTCTCATTGACCAATTTGAATAATTGCAGAATTTGGAGGGTATTATGACACTCAAAATGCGAATTGAACTTATCTTTTTAGGTATTGTTGCAACCGCGGTTATGATTGCAATTATGTCTCTCGCGATCGCAACGCATCACGCATTGCACAAAAATGAAGTTGCCGAAGAGATCCCTGCCGTTCAAGAGATTGAGAACTCTGAAACTAAAACCAAGAGCTTGGATAAGCTATGGAAAACACAAACGCGTGACGAAGTTTCTAAAACACAAAATAATGTCTTGGAATATGATCAGGCACGCGTGTTGTTGCAAAACCTTACCACTGAGAGCGACATTTTAAGCGCGCATGATTTACTCATCGCAGCTACAAAATCCCCAGATGCTTCACGCGCTGAAGCAGCGTTTGAGCTGGGTCGCATATATCGCATGTTTCCAACTGAAGAATGCCAGAAAGTTGCATTTGTCTGGTTTCGTAAATCTGCTGAATGGGGTTTTCGTAAAGGGCATTTAGAACTTGCGAAAGCCTATCTTCGAGGCCTTGGCGTTGAGGTTGATTT
>JAHDEP010000064.1 GCA_020628775.1 Rhizobiaceae bacterium
TGGAACAAGATGCTGGCGATTACATCACAAAATTCGGCTTTCCCAACATGATATTTCATTTAACCATGGCTTATGCAGGCTTAAGACACGCTGGATTTAATATCGGTAAAGCTGACTTTGACGGTCTGCATGTTTATTAAGCGGTACGACTGGCTCGGGCAGCGAGAACAGCACCAAGTGTGATGAGGATGCTGGCCACAAGCAATGTCCAGGTGAGATCTGCAATCCCTGCGGCAACCAACACAAAAGTGGATAGTAAAGGCGCGGCATAAGATGCGACCCCCAGCAATTGGATGTCTCCACGTTTGACGCCAACATCCCAGACAAAAAACGCCAAGCCCACGGGGCCAATTCCCAAACCGATGACAGCTAACCATGTTGTGAGCTGATCGGGCCAAATGGTCGTTTCAAGGCTCAAGTGAGCGATGGCTGATAATATCGCCGTTGCTAGGCAAAATATCACAACGCTCGAGGTTGGTGTGTTTCCCAGCCTGCGAGATAAGACCGAATAACTCGACCAGGTGAGGGCGCATAACAGCGCAAGCCCATATCCCAATATAGCGCTTGTATCAAAGCTTGTTTGTCCCTGCGTTACAATGATGGCTGCACCCGCAAAACCGATCAATCCACCGATAATATGTCCTAGTTTTAACGTCTCTTGCGGCAGCAAGCCGGATAATAAAACGATCAAAAGCGGCCATAAATAAGCAATCAATCCGGCTTCGGCAGCTGGTGCAAGACGCAAAGCGGAAAAATATAAGAAATGATAGCCAAATAGCCCCACGGTGCCGAATGCGTAAATTTTCCAACTGATGGATTTAAGCGACTTAGCTTCACCCGTCACCAATACCCACACAAGGCCGAGCGATCCACCAATGGCAAATGACATTGCGGTCAACTGGAAGGGTGGAATAGGTACCGTTTTCACCGTTAAGAGCGCTAACAGCGCCCACATAAGAACAGCACCAAATCCCAAAATTGTTGCACGCGTTTTTGTCATTATTCTCACCGCATTTTTCGAATTGGCGCGAGTATACGTTTAGGTTTTAACAAAGCTAGTGCCAATTCGGTTTTCCAGCCATTAAGTATCGGTGATGAGTAATACTCTGGGAAAACAGGTGGCTTTGGCAAAAGCATAAGTAAATTCATCAATTTTTTGCGATAACGCACAGTTTTATTTGAAAATTTGGAAAATCAGCCTATCTTGGGCAATAATGACACTTTAATGACTTTTGAGAATTTGAACTGATTCTTAAAATATTGGGCGCAGAACAGGGCTATTAAAATGCACATCATTTTGTTGATTGGCGTATTGCTAATTGTTCTTCACTTGTTTGTTCGTGAGCGAACCATGCTCATCAACGGGCAGGTGGGTCCTTGGACGCGCCGTATTCGCGGATTTAACCGCTGGTCACCGGTCGTTTTCTTTGTTGTGCTTGCGCCACTCGTTGCCATGGTGCTCTATGTGTTCGGCTCCGTTCTCTTCGCGCTCATCTTCTAGCTTCATCCTCTTCACATCCACATCACAAAAATGCGTTTGAAGTTGATGTGCATCTTTTATCGTTCAATATTATTGTAACTCATACGATCAATCGCAAAGATTTCGATGAGTTAAAAACAGGATAACATACGTAAAGATCAAAGTTCATGTTCTAAAAAGCCATTGAATGATTTGCATAACCAAGGTGTTGACTATGAGACGCAACTTATATGCATTTTTGATGATGTCGGGCATGGCTTTAAGCTTAACGACAATGGCAACGGTAAATCCTGCATCCGCGCAGCTTGGGTTATCTCCGCTTCCTGTTGATCAATCCCGCAATCAATTAAGTTTTGCCCCTGTCTTGGAACCAGCGTTTAAATCCGTCGTATTTATCCAAAACGGCGCGCTTGGCGAAGATGGTGAGGTCAGACCACAATCTATTGGGTCAGGGGTGGTAATTGATAAAGAACAAGGTTTGATCCTGACCAATTCTCATGTTGTCGCCAACGGTACGCATTTTCGCATTCAATTATCCGATGGGCGTTGGATGGACGCTGAGCTGATCGGTAAAGATGCGCCTACAGATATCGCTGTGTTGAAAGTGCAGGGCGATGTGCTTGAAGAAATTAAGATCGCTGATTCTGATCAATCTCGTGTTGGAGATATCGTTTTTGCGCTTGGATATCCACTCGGGCTTGAGCAAACACTCACCTTTGGCATTATTAGCGGGCTAGGGCGCTCAACTGGCGACCAAGGCTTATTCGATTTTATTCAAACGGATGCTGCGATTAACTCAGGCAATTCAGGTGGTGCGCTGCTTGATAGTCAGGGACATCTAATTGGCATCAATACATCTATTTTATCTCAGTCAGGTGGCAGTATCGGCATTGGCTTTTCTGTCCCATCGCAAGTTGCTATGCAAGTCGCTGAACAATTGGCGCAATATGGCGTTGTAAGACGTGGTGCAATTGGGGTCACGCTTGATGGTGTTTCAGAAGAAGATTCCACCCGGGTTGGTATCAATCACTGGGATGGCGCGACCATTGTGAGCGTCGAAGAAGGCTCCCCCGCAGAATTAGCTGGTTTACGCGTTGGCGATGTGATCACCGGATTTAACGGCCGCTATGTGAAATCACCAAGGTCTTTACGCACCTGGATTGGTGTAAGTGAAGCAGGTACTCCGCTTGAAATCACCTATAAACGCCGGAACCAGGAATTGGCCGCCGTGGAACTTGAGGCGCGCTTGATTGATCCATCACCCGTTGCTGGGCTTGCTGCATTGGGTGCAGGAATTCGAGCCATATCAGAAAATGATAATTTACCAGATCGCATTAGCGGTGTTGTGATTAATGAGTTGGAAAAGCACTCGCCGGCCTATTCCGCGGGTCTAAAAATTGGAGATGTGATTGTTGCGATCAATAACGAACATGCCGCATCTCAGCAGGTTTGCGACCGATTGGTGAGCGAAGCGCAAGGTGTCGTTCGTATGATGATCTATCGTGAAGGCAAGTTAATGCCCTTCGATATCACTTCTTAAAACGCGACTTCGCAATTCTGAGCTGATTTTACTTAATGATTATGGTTTGTCATGAAGTGCTTTGCATCCATGATGTTAAATTCAACTTCAATTGCCCCAGCTTTTGCGAAATTTAGCGTTGCTTTAAAGCTTGTGTCTTTTTCCAAAGGGGCTTCAAGTCCCATAAACATGATGTGCAGGCCACCGGGTTTTAACGTCACCGTCTTGCCGGGCTCAATGATAATACCCTGTTCAAGTTGGCGCATTTTCATCACATCACCGTCCATTTTCATTTCATGGATTTGTAATTCGCCAGCAATATCTGTCGCACCTTTAATGAGCGTATCCGCTTCTTGACCATTATTAGTGATGGTTAGGTATCCGCCGCCAACTTTCGCACCTGGAACTGTTGCACGCGCGGTCACATTTTCAATTGCAAGATCACCAAGCATATACATAGCGCCAACAGCTTCATGTGCATGGTTCATACTTTTCGTTTCATCAGCACTTTGCGTTTCGGCAAAAGCTTGAGGTGTATCCAACACAACGCGAACAGCGACTGAGCCAATAGCTAAGATGATGGCGAATGCCGCGATGATGATCTTCATATTCATTTATACGCTCCGATGGATGTCAAATTCCAATCTAGTGCGCAAGGAACGAGTTGCGAGATGACAATTTGTCACCGTGCGGTGCAACATAAGGCGAAGAATCACACTTTTGCGTAATTGCGCGCGGCTGATAGATGGTGTTTAATATGGCAAGAGTATGATGAGTGACAGGGGCAATTTATGAAATTCATTCGAAACACTTTAGTTGCTGGCGCCCTCGCATTGGCGACAACCGCAGCACATGCCGGAACAGGTGCTGAAGGTTATTTCACAATTTACAATAATACTGACAACAATGTTATCGTTGGTTTTTATACCAATGATGGGTCCGGCTGGAGCGACAATTGGCTTGGTGGCGATGTCGCGATTGAACCAGGTGAGGGCACCGAAGTTGAATTTATCGCTGACACAGGTCAATGCGAACAAACTTTTGCGGTTGGTTGGCTGACCAATGATGGCGGGGAAACCGTCGATGATCCAATTGATATCGATATTTGCGATGCGTCAAACGTCTATCTAGACGACAATGAGATCTATTACGATTAAGAACGCAAATGTTATGAGCTGCGCGCGATGAACCCTGAGAGTTTGTCGCGCATAACCAATAGCCGTTGATCATCGTTATAATTTTCCAACTGGCTCAGCGGCACCCATTTTAAATCGTTAGATTCAGAGGAAATATTCAGCGGTTCATTTTCATCCGCTTCAAACACATATCGAATATCATAATGAAAATGCGCCGGAACGCCTTTGTGTTCGGGAATGGGATGAATATCGATATCCAATATTTCATTGCTTAGTGGATCGATCCGGCTTAATCCGCTTTCTTCATACGCTTCTTTATGCGCATTAAAAAATGGATCTTTAATACCATCACAATGACCGCCAAGTTGGAGCCATTTCCCCAATTTCGCGTGGTGGGTGAGCAATACTTTGTCACGAGTAGCATTTATCAAAAATACAGACGCCGTAATATGCCCTGAAAGCAATTTCTTAGAAAAAGCCAAGGCTTCATCATTTATCAGCCTGCAGGTCCGTTCCGCCATATCCTGATCACGCTGATCGTTAATCTGGTAGTTGCCGGAATAGGGAACATTTATGATCATAATCAGTATCTTGAAGCTATAAAGTGAATCAGTTTGTCAGAAGTAGATTTCTACGCCTAAATCGTCGCAGTGTCATTGAATAGTGATGAATAGGCTTGTGATTGGTCTAAAATGGCCATATCAAAGTCTATTATGGACATGTCGCCAAAAATAGATCGACCCTTTCGCGTTGGGTTCCTGCTCGTCAATGGTTTTGCTCTGATGGCTTACGCCGCTGCGAAGGAGCCATTACGATCAGCCAATAAGTTATCCGGCAACGAGTTGTATGATTTACGCAACTTGCCGGCTATTGGTGCGCAGTCTGTCAGTTCGGATGGTGCGATTATCAAAGCTGATGCTTATCCAGGTGAACAAGTTGATTTTGACCTTTTGATCGTGATTGGCGGAGACATCACGCATGATTATGATAATCCTCGTTTGTTGCAATGGTTGCGGCATTTGTCACGTCGAAATGTGATGATTGGTGGAGTATCTGGTGGACCTGTGATGCTTGCAAAAGCTGGTATTATGGGAGAGCGCCGAATGACTGTTCATTGGCATTACGCCGATCAAGTCGCGGAAAATTCGCCCGATATATTGCTAGAAAAAGCACTGTATGTTTTCGACCGAGATCGATTGACCTGTGCTGGCGGCTTGGCATCAGTTGATATGATGCACGCGCTGATCTCCCATCACCATGGCGCTTCATTTGCGCGCGAAGTTTCCGATTGGTTGTTGCACACCGATATTCGGCCCGGTGAAAGTCCGCAGCGTTCGGGTTTGGTGGAACGATATGGGATTAATAATAGCGCTATCATCACAGCTATTGAAGCAATGCAAAACAATTACGCTGAACCTTTAACGTTGCGCCAGCTCGCAGCTGCTGTAAATTTAAGCGAACGTCAGCTTAATCGTCAGTTTCAGGACAAGATGAATGTTAGCACGATGGCATTTTACAAGGATTTGCGGCTGGATAAAGCGAACCATTTTTTAAGGCAAACAACGCTTTCCATAACTGATATTGCGCTTGCAACCGGCTACGCAAGCTCAGCGCATTTTTCGCGTGCATTTCGTGAAAAGTTTAATCGTTCACCATCAGATATTCGCCGTAGTTTGTTGAAATAGTCACATATCTAAGACTTTAATAATATAATTAATTGTGGATACATAGGCACTGATATATTCCTACAAATTAATGTTTGTATACGCATGACATTAATGTATACATTGCTGAATATTAAATGGCACAATACAACCAAGGCGCGGCTTTTAAATGACACCGAGAAAAATTATTATCGACACCGATCCCGGGCAAGATGATGCAGTAGCTATTTTGATGGCATTGGCGTCACCAGAGGCGTTTGACATTTTGGGAATTGTTGCAGTTGCTGGCAATGTTGGACTTAAGCAAAATGCGATCAACGCACTTAAAGTTGTTGAACTTTCAGGCCGGACGGAAATCCCAGTTTATGCCGGTTGCGATAAGCCAATGAAGCGCACATTAGTAACTGCAGAACATGTGCATGGTGATACGGGTCTAAACGGGCCGGATTTGCCTGAGCCTCAATTAAAGCTGCAAGAGCAACATGGTGTGGATTTCATCATCGAGACATTGCGCCAATCCATTGAAGATAACATTACGCTTTGCACATTGGGGCCGCTAACCAACATTGCGACGGCCTTTGAAAAAGCACCAGATATCGTCGAAAATATCGAAGAAATCATCATGATGGGTGGTGGATACTTCCAAGGTGGGAATATTACACCTGTCGCAGAGTTTAACATTTATGTTGATCCTCATGCCGCAGATATTGTGATGAGATCCGGGGTGCCAGTTACCATGGCGTCTTTAGATGTGACGCATAAAGTTCTATCGACAAAAGCTAGGATCGATGCGTTTTTCAATGTGGGTACGAAGTCAGCGACTGCTGTTGGTGAGATGCTGGCGTTCTCTGAGCGTTTTGATTTGGAGAAATATAAGTGGCAGGGCGCGCCGCTGCATGATCCTTGTGTGATCGCATATTTATTGCAGCCGGAATTGTTTACAGGACGGCAATGCAATGTGCAGGTCGAGACACAAAGTGAATTGACCATGGGTATGACCGTTGCTGATTACTGGAACATCACAGACAACCCCAAAAACGTCAATTTCTTAGATAATGTCGATGATATTGGCTATTTTGAGCTGATTAAAAACTGTTTATTGCGGTTACCTTAGGCAATACACTTAAAAATCCTGAATTACGCATCATTTATGATGAGCCAGATTTGCATAGGATTTGGCTTTGTAATAGCTTTTAGATGATGATCAATCACATGCTATGCGGAGCATACCTAAATGGGCGAAGATGGTTTTATTCTATTAGGCATTGCTGCGGTGTTGACCCTTTTCATCGGGTCCATCATGGGCATTGTTTCGTTTTTGCGCACAGGAAGATTGCGCGATCAGGTTTCAAAACTAGAGCAAGAGCTAGAGGTTCTTCGCACCAACGGTGCGGATTTCACCCAGGCTGAGGCTGACGAACAAAAAAGCGACCCTCAAACTCCATCTGATATAATTGCCGAGCAATTTGAGGATCAAACAGAATATCAAGTAAAAGATCCAGAGGTTGGGTCAGAAGCTCCAGAAGCTGATATTGAGCCTGAAGCTGAAATCCCGCAAAGTGCAGCGGCACGTATTAGCGCCGATGAAGTCAAAGGCGAGGGGCCAGCGCAAAGCGCGTCAGAAGCACCATCCGAACCAATATCCAAGCCAAAAATCGATACTGAAAGCACAATTGGCGGTAAACTCAGCATATGGATTGGTGGTTTAACACTCGCAATTGGTGGACTTTATCTTGCTAAATATTCCATCGATGCGGGTCTTTTAGGCCCACGAGCGCGCACGATCCTTGGATTTATGTTCGGCTTAGCGCTGACAATTGCAGGTGAATGGACCCGCCGCCGCCCTGATCGTTTTTCACTCGCCGGGTTTGAAAACGCTAACATCCCAGCGATTTTAAGCGGTGCAGGGATCTTCATCATGTTTGGTGCCGTTTATGCAGCACATGCGCTTTATGGTCTCATAGGGCCGACAGCATCCTTTATTATTCTCGCATTATTGGCGTTGTTCTCGCTTGGAATTTCCCTGCTACACGGTCCAATTCTTGCAAGCATTGGATTATTGGCAAGTTATGCAGTTCCGTTTTTAGTCAGCTCAAATTCAGCAAATATTCCTGTATTGGCGATCTACATCACTTTGGTTTCAGCAGCTGCGATGTATGTCGCTTGGTATCGCAGCTGGCTATGGTGCGCATTATTCACTGTCGCGGCGATGTTTACCTATTCCATCATCATGCATGCCGGGGTAGGTGAAACGAGCGCTATGACACTGGGCCTTTATATATTAGCGACAATTGCCATTACCCATTTCTCGCTGGTGATCTCGGTTCATGATCGAAATCCTGAAACAGAAATGGCAATTGATTGGATCCCATCCATTGCAATATCAATTTTGTTCCTGCCGGTTTTATTCCGTTTAGGGTGGGATCAAAGCTTGTTTATTGAAACGCTTGAAACCGTATTGTTGCTCGCAATTCCGATGGCAATTACATATTCATTCCCGTCGCTGCGCTTTGTCTTATTTGTGCCAGCCATCTTAGCCGTTCTGCGTTTTGCGACGATCCAATTTGGCAATGAAAACGGCATTTATGATTTCAGTACAGGATATTTCCAATTCGGATTTTCAATTCCTAACCTATTAGCGCATTTTAAATATGTCTCGGTACAGGCTTCTCTTGAAATTCGTATGGAAACCTATGGCGCAATCGCTTCCGCAGTCATTGCAGCATTATTACTAGGCGCAAGCTTTGCAGCAAAAAGATCAACGGCGCGCGGTTACTTCGTTGCAATTGCTGCATCTGTTTCCATTGCAATCTTCATGGTCATATACATCCGCGCAGATGGCGGTGTTTATTTCCAAAGAACGCTTCCCATGGCAGCGGTTATTTTGTTTGCTGCCTTCCACGCGCAGGCAAATTGGCTCAACCGCATATTGCCTATGCAAAGCAGCATTAACGTTGATGAACAAAGCGATGATGACGATGAAGCTGCACTTGAAGGCCGGGACAGCGCTATTGCATCCAGTTTGATTGCATCTCTTGTCATGGCTGCCACATTTGTATCAATCATATTCAGTGGGGCGGGCCTTACGATTGCGCTTGGCCTCATCACCGCCGCAACCATGCTGACTTATATGCGCTATCCGCTCATCAGTCTTCGTATCTTCGCGCTAGTTGCCGTTGTGCCATATATTGCGCGTCTGGTTTGGGAGCCGTTTATAGATCGTGCAATACTAACCGATGCGGCACCTTTCTTTAACGTGTTAGCGCTCGGTTACGGCATTCCGATGCTTGGTTTCATCTTTGCCAGCTATATCGCGATGCGAGATAAAAATGATATCTGGGCGCAAGCATTACAGGCGGTGGCAATCATTTCTGCGGTCATGACCGTTACAATGCTTGCACTGCATGCCATTGATCCATCATTTGAGTTTAACAGCTATCGCGCTGCACTTGCAGCATCTGCAACACTTGTGATGATCGGTGGAGCCTTCTCGCTTGGCTTTACGCGCATTGCAAGTTCGGATGAAAAAAGCAGGATGCGCGTTCTAAGATGGGCTGCTGAAGCGCTGGGAATTGTCGGTATGCTTTGGGGAGCTGCATCATTGTTTGTTATGCTAAACCCAATATTCCCATTTGCCGATTGGAGCTATCCAACAAACAGCATCTATATGGGTGATGGCTTGATCTTCAACCTCATTGGTTATGCCTATGCGTTACCATTTATTTTGTTCGCGCTCATTATCTGGCAAGGCCGCAATAATAAGAGCAAGATTTATCAATGGACAGCTTTGGCATTTACTGCGCTTCTCGCATCATTTTGGATCAATCTGACCATTCGCCATTTCTACCACGGTGTGGAGATCTCGCACGCATCTGTCACTCAGCCTGAAAACTATACCTATTCAATTGTTTGGCTGCTGATCGGAATTCTGGTGCTCTATCTTGGCATAAGATGGCGCGAGCAATTATTGCGCAAGATTTCCGGCTTGATCATTTTAGTGGTGGTCTTAAAGGCCTTCCTCATAGATATGTCGAATTTAGAAGGCGTATTGCGCGCGATTTCATTCATCGGGCTTGGTATCACTTTAATGGGGATCGGATTTGTCTATCAGCGGGCATTAAAAGGAATGTTTGATAATAGCGCTGAAGCACCCATTGATGATCAAGAAGACGCCGATAATCATTCATAGAATTGCTTTGTGATCGTCTGAGAATTGCCAGTTTTGATCTATCTAAGCGATCAACTCATTTAACTGCGTTAATTTTGTTAGCAAAGGTTCTGAATGATCCTTTGCACAATTCTCTTCAACAAGGCGCATATCAAAGCCTATGCAGTTAGGCCTTCAGGCTCTGGCAAATTGTTAGCGCGTGCGCAGGCCGTCAATGTATTTGCCAAGAGACAAGCAATTGTCATTGGACCAACACCACCAGGAACTGGGGTGATAGCACCAGCAACTTCTTTCGCGCTATCAAAATGAACATCACCAACAAGACGCATTTTGCCTTCACCGCGCTCAGGTGCAGGAATACGATTGATACCGACATCAATCACTGTGGCACCTTTGCCAATCCAATCGCCCGTGATCATTTCAGGACGGCCAACAGCTGCCACAACGATATCCGCCGCTTTGCAAACTTCCTCGATGTTTTTGGTGCGTGAATGCGCAATGGTTACCGTGCAGCTATCGCGCAGCAATAAGTTTGCCATTGGTTTGCCCACAATGTTTGAACGCCCCACCACAACAGCGTTTAAACCAGACAATGAACCATGGTGATCACGTAGCATCATCAAGCAACCAAGCGGTGTGCATGGCACCATAGATTTCTGACCAGTGCCAAGAAGACCAACGTTTGAAATGTGAAATCCATCAACGTCTTTTTCAGGTGCAATGGAATTGATCACCAAATCTTCGTTCAGATGGTCGGGTAGGGGCAACTGGCACAAAATACCGTGTACAGAAGGATCGTTGTTCAACTTGTCGATCAGCGCCAATAAATCAGCTTCAGATGTGCTGGCATCTAATTTATGCTCATATGAGTTCATGCCAACTTCAACGGTCTGCTTGCCTTTGTTGCGCACGTAAACTTCACTTGCTGGGTCTTCACCCACCAAAATAACGGCTAGGCCGGGTGTGATATTATGCTCTGATTTTAGTTTGGTAACTTCATCGGCGACTTGTGCCCGAACTTTTGCGGCAAAGGCCTTTCCGTCAATGATTGTAGCGCTCATAATATCCTCATCTGATTGGAATAAACTGGAAGGTGAGATTCTAAGATATCTCTAACTTAAAGGCCAGTTAGCTGCCAGTCAGATTAAGACGTTTTTTGTGCATTTACAGACATTTGTGTGTTTAATCGTAAACGCGCTGCTTTCACGGATAAGCAAGACTGCCCAAGCGATGTTGGGCAATCCAATCTAGCTCTAATTAATGATCAGGTTTGGCGCAAAAACGGGAAGTTTTTTGCAAATGATCAAACAGACGCAACGGATTAAAGCTATTGAGCACACCGGCATAATATGGGTTTTTATGCAAAAGACTTTCACGGTCAGCTGCATTTATATATGGCAAATCATCATGAAGAAGCGGCTGCGCATTTAAAAACGCAAGCTTATCTTTCTGGACAGATTTTGCTCTACGCGACTGGCGTAATTTTTCAATAAATATTCCAAACATCATCTTCTCCTTCGTTTCGATAAATTGACTTTGCCAGAGTTCGATGATTTAATAAAACGAAATGAATTGATCTTTTACATCAGAAAAATTGAACAATGAACATTCAAGATACCACAGCTAAACTGTCTCCCAATGCCGCATTACCATTGCTGGAATTGGATATTTTACGAACATTTATAGCAATTGCTGAAACCAAGAGTTTCGGTCAAGCTGCTGAAATTGTTCATAGAACTCCATCAGCGGTCTCAATGCAAATCCGCAAATTGGAAGAGATTTTGGGCCGCTCTTTGTTCCAGCGAAATGCCCGCTCTGTCACTTTAACGCTCGATGGTGAGATGCTGCTGCCAGAAGCGCGATCCATGCTCGCCATGAACAGAGAAATCGTTTCTAAGTTCATCGTGCCTGAAATTGTCGGCACTGTTGTTCTTGGTGGCACGGATGATTTTATCGAGTATTTTTTACCCAAAGTGCTTGAGCGGTTTTCTCAATCACACCCAAATATCGTGGTTGATGTGGTGGTTGATCATTCAACGGAACTGGCAAAGCGTTTCGCAAAAGGCGAGTTGGATATTGCCGTGGTGAACAGCCTTGAGCATAAACCGCTCATACCAAACAGCGAAAGCATCTATAAGTCGCAAGTGGTTTGGGTTGGTCTTTGTGGCGGACAGGCGCATTTAAAACGACCATTGCCGATTTCCATGTGGGATCATGGCTGCCCCTGGTCAGAATGCGCAATCGAAGGCCT
This sequence comes from Rhizobiaceae bacterium, assembly GCA_020628775.1. Lineage (GTDB taxonomy): Bacteria > Pseudomonadota > Alphaproteobacteria > Rhizobiales > Rhizobiaceae > Lentilitoribacter. The sequence continues at coordinate 12,219 of JAHDEP010000064.1, forward strand.
TAGCAAAGAAAATATCGATTATCGAACTGCGTTTGTGAGCGGACATGTTGCAGGGCAAAAAGCTGCGGTGCGCACCGATCTAGCAATTGCGCCAATGGCGCCGATTTTGGTCGAGGAAGATATGGTTGTCTTGCCACCAGAAACCGGATTGCCAAGCTTAAACAGCTTCTCGGTTGATCTTGCTATTAAAGATGATGCGGATTGCGCAGCACTGGCGGTGAAAAAACACATCATCGATGTTTGGGACGCTATGTAGGGCGAAGTGAGAAAGACTATTCCGCAGGTTCGATAGCTGGTTCTTCTTTAAAGAAGATCATGCGCGCAAGAATAGCCATAAATATCACTGAGAAAATGCCGCGGAAGACTAATATCACCCAAATATCAGCACCAAAGGCCATCATCAGTAACGTGTCTTCTATAACTGCGTGAAAGATCGACAGGAATGAAAGTGTGAGGAATAATTCGCGCTTTGAAATCGCTTTTTCACGGAGTTGCTCGATGATCAATCCGCCGCCATAGGCGATACCCATCAATAGTCCCACAGTGGTAATCGGTGCCAATTCGCGGCGTATGCCGATCAGATAATGCACGGGCGCTAAAAGTTTTGATAGCAGCCGATCAATACCCAATTTTGCGATAATATCGAGCAATACCAAAAGCGCGACGATGATGATGAACATGATCACCATGGATTGCAGTGTGGCGATAGACCATTCAAGCCAGTCATCACTTTCCAAACCTTCAGGCGCCCAGGTAAACTCTGCTGGTTCTTGTAAGACACCCAAATAATCGATCGCGTGATAAGCAACAAGCGCATACAAGAACCCTGCAACAATGCGAATGGCTGATGTTGTGAAAAAGTTTGCACCGGCTTTATGGACAACGGCTTGCTCAATCACAAGGGCATGGGCAAATAACATCATTGCCGCCAATATGCTGACCTGGCCGACATTTAATTCCATCTGTGGGGCGAGGGTGATGAGCGCGCCAATACCGCCAAAGAGCGATGAAAACATCGCTACAGCCCACACAATTCCTGCTTCTGCCGGCAAACCAACAAGCGCCATAATCGGGCCAATAAACTCGCCAATGCTTTGAGAAAAGCCAAATTGATCAAGAAAACGCACCAAAATCATCGCAGGGAGCATGATTTTGAACAAAGTGATAGCGGTTCGCCAGGATCTGGCCATGAGTGAGCGTAGATAATTCATCGCTATGCTCTACGCCCGATGAAAGATTTGGTCAAGAATGGAACTTTACGGTATTGAGCGAGATAGGCTTAATAAGCCAGAAGTTCTTAGTCTCCATTTGCTTGCGCGTCGTTTGCGTCCAATGCACGTGATAATCCGCGTAATTGAAAGCGTGTTTCGCGATAACCATCATGTAAAACCCGCAGGGAATTGCCATTGCGCATCGCATCTATCATCTTTGCCGTTAGCTCAGGATCAGTGATCGAAAATGTTTGTGAGACATTATATCCCTCAGGGCTTCCGGATACGACTTGCCCAGCTGTCGGATTGAAAATCTCTCCATCGACGGAGAAGATAAATGGTCCTGTTGGTTTGTCAGGCAGCGAGTTTATGTAGATCTCTATCGTGTAACTTTTAGAGGTTCCATCTGCGCTTCTGCGGTCTGCAATGGATAAACGCGTGTCACCAAAAAAGCGTTCTTCGGGTCTTTGGTCAAAGCCATATTGAACCGTGCGGCAAAATCTAAATTCAGCGCCGGAACAGACATTTAAAAAGTCACCATGATATGAGCGTAGTTCGCCAAATTTATGTAAAAACCATTGTCCTTCAATGCTAGACGCAAGACTTGGTAATACGGTTGCGCTTGATAACGCAATGGCCAGTGCGAGTGATATCTTCTTCATTATGTTACTCCCCGAAATATTACGTGATCAGTCTTACAATTTTGAATATGAACCAATTCTGAACAATATTTAG
>JAHDEP010000329.1 GCA_020628775.1 Rhizobiaceae bacterium
TTTCTCTACATCGTTATGTTGTTGCCGCTGATTATCCCAGGCATCATTTTAGGTATCAGCATCTTGGTGTTCACTTCCAATATCGCCAACTTTTTAGAAAATGCCACCGGCCTTTGGTTTGATAATTTAAGACCGGGACTTATTCTGGTGATCCTGGGTCAATTCTCATTCATTACAACGTTTGCCACACTGGTTATTTCTGCAAGGTTGCAAAAGTTTGACCTAAGCTTGGAAGAAGCAGCGCTTAATTTGGGAGCCACAAAGCTCGGTGCAATTCGATCAATCACGCTGCCATTTTTATATCCAGCAATGATTGGGGCAGGGGTTGTTGCCGTTCTCATGAGCTTTGAAAACTTCAACACAACTTTGATGCTGGTAGGCTCAGATGCGCCGCTAACAATCACCATGTTTGACCGTTTGAAACTTGGGTCAACACCAGTACTCAACGCGGTTTCATTGTTACTAATGGTCGCGTCTGCCGTGCTGGGATTAATGTCGTTACTTCTGCAGAAAAAATCTGACTAAAAGCTGTTCATTTCTATGAGATGAAATTCACAAGTTTTGTGACACATCCATGACATTTATTGAGATAATTCTTTCAGAATTGATGATCTAACAGCCTGCCTTAAGTTTTCCACAATCGCTCTATCAAATTTCTGATCGATAAATTTTAAATTTGTTGAGGTGATAGTGCTAATTTAAATTAAGATATATATATCAACTATTTAAATGAATTTTCTGAATCAATTTCTCCCTGTTTCCCGCCCTCAAAACCTGAAAAATAACATCATCAAAAATTGCCGAATTTCGTTGTCATAAAACTTTATTATTTCCGTCATCAAACTGAAAACTGAGCCCCCTAGGTTTGAGCCAGCTGAGACGGAGGCTATTTTAATGCTGCTCGAAATTCGTGACCTAACAAAGAAATTTGGTACTGCAACTGCAGTGAATAAAATTAAGTTTACAGTCGAAAAAGATCAATTCATTGGAATTGTTGGTCGTTCGGGTGCAGGCAAATCAACCGTCTTGCGGATGTTAAATCGTCTTGCCGATCCGACCGATGGTTCGATCATTTTCAATGGTCGCGATGTCACCAAACTTGAGGGTGCTGATAAACGTAAATGGCAATCTGATTGCGCTATGATCTTTCAGCAGTTCAATCTTGTCCCGCGCCTTGATGTGGTTTCAAACGTCTTGCATGGCACATTAAACAGACGCAACACGCTAGCGACAATGTTCAATCTCTTCCCGAAAGAAGATGTCTATACTGCAATTGATCTTCTAGAACGTTTGGGTATCCAAGAACACGCTATGAAGCGCGCTGAAGCATTATCAGGCGGCCAGCAGCAACGTGTCGCCATTGCGCGCGCCATGATGCAAGATCCGCAAATTGTCCTAGCTGACGAACCTATCGCCTCTCTTGATCCAATGAATGCGCAGATTGTTATGGATAGTCTTCGCCGCATTCATGAAGAAGATGGCCGCTTGGTGATCTGTAACCTTCACACGCTTGATACAGCGCGCAAATATTGCGACCGCGTGATCGGCATGCGTGACGGCAATATCGTATTTGATGGCACTGGTGCGGAGCTCACAATTGATGCAGCGCGCGAAATTTATGGTGCAGACGAGAGCTTTTCAGAATCGGCAACTTCAACAAGCGTTGAAAGCCTTGCCCAAACAAATCACAAGCTCGGCGAGCTTGCATGATGTGATCCAAGCCCCGAAATTACCGGGGCTTTTTTATGTCCTAATGGAGAAATGGAAACATGAAAAAACTAGCTTTAGCCCTTTTGGCGACAACATTAATGACAGGTGCTGCAGCTGCTGACAGCATGGAGAAAATCTCAGAATTCCGTATTGGTATCTTGGGTGGTGAAAACGCTCAGGACCGTATGAATTCCTACCAGTGTCTTGCTGACAAAACGACTGACCTACTTGGTGTAGAAACAAAATTGTTTGCACCTGCTGATTACGCTGGTGTTATCCAGGGTCTTCTAGGCGGCACAATCGACATGGCATGGCTCGGTGCATCTGGTTACGCAAAAACATATTTGTCTGATCCAGAAGCTGTTGAGCCTGTACTTGTAAAAGTAAACGTTGATGGTGGCTTTGGTTACTACTCAGTTGGTTTTGCACGTAAAGATTCAGGTGTAGCATCTCTTGAAGATCTTAAAGGTAAAACATTTGGTTTTGGTGATCCAAACTCAACATCTGGTTACCTAATCCCTTCAA
>JAHDEP010000330.1 GCA_020628775.1 Rhizobiaceae bacterium
AATGCGTTTTTTACTATCAACCAAATTTGCGTAAAAATCCAATAACTGCGCGAACAAATGGCTTACTAGTAATCGGTCCATAATGTGTCATTACCGCACGCTTGCCGATTTCCGACATTGTTGGGTAAGGAGGAATGTAACCGCGCACATTTGATAGCTTCATTTTATTGGTAATGGCAAGAGCCCACATATTGATCATCTCACCAGCGCCGGCGCCGGCTATTGCAACACCAACCAATCGACCTTTTTTATCGGCAACGATCTTGATCAATCCATCGGTTTTTCGCTCAGCGCGTGCACGGTCATTTTCAGCATATTCCCATCTCAATACGGAGATATCATCGCCATACTTCTCGCGCGCTTGCGCTTCAGTCAGTCCAACATTGGCAAGTTCAGGCTCAGTATAAGTTGCCCAAGGGATAATCTCACGATTTTCCTTCGCAGGAAGGCGGAACAAGATTTGCTGAACAACTAAGCCTGCATGATAACCCGCAACGTGGGTGAATTGGAAACCACCCGCAACATCGCCAATAGCGTAAACGCGTTTGTTGGATGTGCGCATGTTATCGCCAACTTTAATACCGCGGCGATCATATTCGATCTGGCCTTGTTCCAGGCCAAGCCCGTTAACGTTAGCAGCTCTACCCGTGGCAACAAGCACATGCGAACCTTTAATGTCGCGTTGACCTTCGCTCGTTTCAACGGTGACTGAAACTCCGGATTTTGCTTTAGCAAGCTTGACCACTTTTGTGTCTTCTAGGATTTCAACGCCTTCTTCGCGGATGCGCTTTAACACCACTTCTGCAAGTTCAGGGTCGTCTTTGCCGAGCGCTTTAAAACCTTCAACGACTGTGACTTTTGAACCAAGGCGGTGATGCGCTTGCGCCATTTCCATGCCAATTGGGCCGCCGCCGATCACGATCAAATGGTCAGGGCGCTCAGTTTGTTCAAAAATCGTTTCGTTGATCAGGTAATCAACTTCATCAATCCCTGGAATAGGCGGAACGAAAGCAGAAGAACCTGTTGCAATGACATAGCGTCGCGCTTTGATAATCGTATCGCCAGCTTGAACTGTGTCCGCGTCGATGAATACGCCAGCTTGTTCGATGACGTTTACACCTAATGAGCGGAAGCGTTCAGGTGAATCATGCGGAGCAATGCCGCCGATGACATCTTTAATATGAGCGTTTACTTCTGCAAAGTTTACATCAACTTTATCAACATGGACGCCGAATTTCTTTCCATCAACGGCTGCACGTGCATGTTTACCGGCTGCGATGATGGCTTTGGATGGAACGCAACCATAGTTGAGGCAGTCGCCACCCATTTTACCTTTTTCTAGAAGTACAACTTCGACGCCGAAGGCTGCGGCTGCTGCGGCTACTGATAGGCCGCCTGAGCCGCCACCGATAACGCAGATATCTGGAGTAAGTGTTTTTGACATTTGAAATGTCCCCCTATTAATTTTGTAAAAGACGTTATCAGACGTTTATTTGTTACGGAATCTGCGAACGATTGATGGGATAGTCGCAACAGCGGCAAGGGCTGCAAATGCGATTGTGATTTCAGGCGTAACTAAGTCAGAAACCGAAGCTTCCTGTCCTGACTGGGCAGCTGCCATAAGCACGCTATCAACGCCTTGTCCGAGATAAGTATATGCAAATGTACCTGGCAAAATACCAATGATTGTTGCGCCCATATATGTGCGAAGTGGAATTTTAAAGAGTGCTGGCACAATGTTCATTACAAAGAATGGGAACACAGGTGCTAAGCGCAAGATTACCATGTAGCTAAACGCGTCTTTCTGAAAACCTTCAGAGAGTTTTGCAGCAAACGGCCCAGCGCGGTCACGCAGGAAGTCACCAAATGCTGTTTGTGCGGCTTTAAACAGGATTGCAGCACCGATTGTGGCGCCGACAGCGGTTAAAACACCACCTAAGAGCCAGCCGAATAAAAATCCGCCGAAAATTGTAAGGATGGAAGCTGCAGGGAAAGAGAACGCAACGGCTGCAATATATAAAAAGAAATACATAGCAGATGCCAAGATCAGGTTTTCGCTTACAAATGTCTGCAATACATCGCGTTGTTCAGCCAGCGCTGAAAGCGATAGATATTCGTGCAATCCAGCTGCGTAACCTGCAGCCAATCCGGATAAAACAAAAAGCACTGGCAAAAAGCGCTTCAGCATGCTTCCGCTTTTCTTTTGGGTTGCATCTGACATTATATTTTGAT
>JAHDEP010000065.1:0-8685 GCA_020628775.1 Rhizobiaceae bacterium
CTGCATGGCTTACCGTTGCATATAAATTTCCCGGCAGAAAATTTTTGGAAATTGCGCTAGCATTGCCATTAGCATTTCCAGCATTTGTGCTCGCATATGCTTATACCGATTTGCTCGACCATCCTGGTGCTGTTCAAACTGCATTGCGCGATATAACAGGGTGGGGTGCACGCGATTACTGGTTCCCTGAAATTCGATCACTTGGCGGTGCGGCAGCCATGTTGATTTTTGTGCTTTATCCTTATGTATACCTCCTGGCGCGGGCATCTTTTTCAAAACAATCAGCAACCGCATATCATGCAGCAAGAACATTGGGTTCGCCGCCATTGCGCGCATTTCTGCGCGTATCAATGCCAATCGCACGTCCGGCAATCGCCGGTGGGGTATTGCTGGCGCTGATGGAAACAATTGCTGATTTTGGCACTGTGGCACATTTTGGTGTGCAGACATTTGCAACTGGGATTTATCGCGCATGGTTTGCGATGGGAGATAGAGCAGCAGCTGCGCAATTGGCGCTTTGTTTGCTCATCGTTGCATTGTTATTTGCAAGCTTAGAACGCATTCAAAGAGGTGCCGCAAAACGATATCCTGCAGGTGCAAAAGTTGAAACATCGGCGCGCATTCATCTTAAAGGATGGCGCGCTGCAGCTGCGACTTTGGTGTGCTTTATTCCGGTATTTGTCGGTTTCGTTCTGCCGATTATTGTTTTATCGAATATGGCAATATCATCTGATCATTCGCCGTTCACATCGCGCTATGCTGGATATATGGAAAATTCTGCGATCCTTGCAGGCTCTGCTGCGGTGGTGACAGTTATCGGCGCTATCATTATCGGGTTTTGCGCTCGTATCGCGCCAAGTCGCGCATCGCGCTTTGCCACAATAGTTGCTGGCATTGGTTATGCTGTCCCGGGCGGGGTCATCGCTGTGGGTCTATTGGTGCCTTTTGCCAATCTAGATAACATTATCAATACTTGGGCAAAGGCAAATCTTGGGTTTTCAACCGGGCTGTTGTTTACCGGCTCTATCAGCTTGCTCGTTATCGCCTATATGGTGCGCTATATGGCCGCCGCGCTGAACGCATTTGATAGCGGGATATCTGATATTAAGCCTAGCATTGATGGTGCTGCGCGAACTTTGGGTTCAAAACCAATGCAGATGCTGCGAAAGGTGCATTTCCCATTACTGCGCCCGAGTTTGTTGACCGCATTGCTGATTGTATTTGTCGATGTCATGAAAGAGCTGCCAGCAACCTTGATCATGCGACCATTTAATTTCGATACGCTTGCGGTTCAGGCCTATCGTTTAGCATCGGATGAACGATTAACAGATGCTTCGATCCCATCTTTGATGATCGCAGGCTTTGGTTTGCTACCCGTCATTTTGCTTTGCATGACGATCAATCGCGGACGTGGTTAGACGGGTTATATCGGCGCGGGGAGAGCTCAAGATTGCTCTTAGTACTTTGGAAACAAACATGCGTTGATAAGAGCAATGTCCTATTCTTGGCTTTTTGGGGGACATTGAAATTTAACTGATACGTGTCGGCATTCTTCAAGACCATTGCCATATCTACATCTAAAATTGCAGCTGAATAATAATTAAAAGGCTACAATATGATCTTCCGTTACACAATTTTCTATGTCGATGATGTTCCCTCTACACTCGATTTTTTTATGAAAGCTTTTGGTTTGGAGTTAGGTTTGCTTCATGAAAGCAAGGACTATGGTGAATTGGTTACGGGTGAAACCAAGCTTGCGTTTTCCTCGACAACCCTAATGCAGCAATTGGGCAAATACCCTCTAAAACCGAATTCAGATACCCCTACATTCGAGATTGCCTTCGAGGCGGATGATGTGAAAGCAGCACTCAACAAAGCACTTCAAGCAGGTGCTAAACTTGTGCAGGATGTTAAAGAAGAGCCGTGGGGCCAAACAACGTCATACGTTAGCGATCCCAATGGATATCTGATCGAGATTTGTTCTGTAGTGAGAATGTCTGATGACAAAGAAGGTGGATGAAAACGACAAAACACAGATTGTTCAACAGCTGCAAGAAATGATCCTTCACGTGATGCCTGAAGCAAAGCTGATCAACAAATATGGTGGTATCGTTATTGAACGAATTGCTGGGCAAACAGACACACAGTGTTGCGGTGTTTTTTGCTACACAAACCATATTTCATTGGAGTTTACCCAAGGGGATAAACTTGCCGATCCCGAAGGTGTTTTAGAAGGAATTGGGAAACACCGCAGGCATATCAAACTATACAGGGTCGAAGATGTCGAGGCGAAGCTTAGTAGAGAGCTTCTAAAACAAGTGCGTGATCTCTGACTGATTGTCATTTAACCAACTCCCAAGACCCGGCTGACAGATATCACAAATCATCGTTTTGTTTTCCCGTAGTTGGGTTGGAGAACGCCCAAACCATCGAACGAATTCACGTGTCATATGGGATTGATCGCTGTACCCGTAGGCATATGCTATATCTTTCAACGGAGCAGGTATAGCCAACGCTCGAGCAGATCGTCTAGCACGTCCCAGCAGACGCCAGAAGTCAGGGACTGGCAAAGAAAGGTGACTAAACTGACGTTGGAGTGTTCTCGTCGTAACGCCTGTTTGCCGCGCTATACTTTTAACTGTTGCGTTCGGTTGAGTAAGCGCATCAATAATATCATAGATTTCCGGATCCGTATTGGTTTCGCTTTCAATCGCATCTTTCACCTCAGCCTTATCGAGATCTTCATGAATAAAGATCTGCGGGGAGAGCGATGCGCCTGGCCGTAAGCGATATCCGCTGAAAGAAGTTCCGGCTAACACCTGAACAGTATATGGCTGCATATCCCAATCAGTGACTTTAATTTTTGCTGGTCCATCAGCAGGGGAGATAAGTATTACATCGCAGCAACCGTCGGGTTGCACTATAGCAACCTCATCAGATTTAGCTGTGTATTCCCATTTGTGATAGAGCAAGAACAGGAACTCCCTTTGTTGGATAAGACATTTCAATTTAACCACTTATGAAGTTTAAACAATGACTTATTCTTCTCCGGTATTTTTTCCGGATATCTCCAAATACAACTCAAATCTCACCAACCAAATTGCCTCAGCGATGCCCTCAAACAAAATCTGATACAAAAAAACCAGCCTTTACAATTAAGCAAAGGCTGGCTGAGTTTTCTGGAGGGGGGTGCCCAGAAAATTCGATTATTATTTGTAACCGATTTCGTTATAGATCTCTTGTGCACGCGCTTGGTTTTTACCAAGTTCGTCAAGATTTAGATCATCAGCTTTAAATGTGCCCAATTGTACAACAGATGCTGAAAGCGCAACGCCTTCAAGAACAGGGTATTCATCGTTACCAGCTGCGAAATAGTTTTGTGCAGATTCGCTTGTTAGATATTCAAGGAATTTAACTGCGTTTTCGCGGTTTGGCGCGTATTTAGTTACACCTGCACCAGAGATGTTGACGTGTGTGCCGTTACCGTCTTGATCAGGGAAGACCCAACCGATTGCATCTGTGCTACCTGATAGGCCTTTGACTTCTTTGCGAAGTGCACGTGCAAAGTAATATGTGTTACCAACAGCGATATCGCATTCGCCTGAAACGATGCCGCGCAATTGGTCAGTATCACCGCCTTGTGGTTCGCGTGCAAAGTTTGCAAGAAGGCCAGAAGCCCATGATTTTGCAGCTTCTTCACCATTGTTGGCGATTTGTGATGCCATCAATGAAAGCATGTAGATGTTTGAGCTTGAACGGGCGCAAACTTGACCTTTATATTTTGGATCAGCCAAATCAGCATAAGTTTGTGGAGGCTCTGACACGCGCTCTTTATCGTAGAAGATTACACGTGCGCGCTGTGAAATACCGAACCATTTGCCATCAGGATGACGAAGATTTGCAGGCACTGCAGCATCAAGAACATCAGATGATGTTTCTGAAAGCAATTCATCCTGGTCTAGTTTGAACAAGCGGCCTGCATCTGTTGTGATAAACACATCAGCTGGGCTGTTTTCGCCTTCAGCTTTTGCGCGCTCGATCAACTCATTGATGTTGCCTTCAATACGATTGACTTTAATGCCAGTTGCTTCTGTGAAGTCTGAGTATAAACGCTCATCCGTATCATAGTGACGTGATGAGTAGATATTAACCTCACCATCAGCATAGGCTGCAGAAGCTGTAATTGTGATCGCAGCAATACCTGCAAGGAGGGTCAAAGATTTTCGCATGTTCAAGGACATCGTATTTTCCTGTTATTTAAAGATGACTTATTTAGTCATGTTTATGATGCGGACAAATAAGAGTCAATTGATTTTCGTCAAAAATCAAAAATAAACTATACTTTTTTAGTCAGGTATTTATTAAGTTGGCTCAACGAAGCTGTCTAAAACGCGTTTTTGGCCAGCGCGATCAAAGTCGATTGTTAGCTTGTTACCGTCAATATTGACGATATTGCCATTGCCAAATTTTAGATGAAACACACGGTCACCGACTGAGAAGTTAGATGGTGTTTCTGTTGTCGACTTGGCAACAAGTTCGCCTTCTATCGTGCGTGATTTCGGCCCACTTTCACCATATGAGACGCGCTCAACCGCGTGACCGGATCGGCTTCCCCAATTATTGCGTAATGCTTCAGAATTATTTGCCTGAGCGCGCTTCCAACCGGGAGTTTGGTAGGTGTTTGAACCAAAACCTTCCTGACTATCAAAGCGTGAAGCACCATAAGTACCGCCTGAATGCCCGCGATTATAACCGCCATAGGAATTGTCCATCTCAGAAACTTCAACATGGTCTTCTGGGAGCTCGTCTAAAAAGCGGGATGGAATCGTAGATTGCCATAAGCCGTGAATACGTCTGTTCGATACAAACCAAATATGGCACCGTTGTTTGGCGCGGGTGATGCCCACATAAGCGAGGCGGCGCTCTTCTTCCAATCCGGAACGACCACCTTCATCCAAAGAGCGTTGGTGAGGGAATAGGCCTTCTTCCCAACCAGGCAAGAAGACGGTTTCAAATTCAAGACCTTTGGCAGAATGCAGCGTCATTATGTTGACCGCATCAAGGTTTTCGTTTTGCTCAGCATCCATAACAAGCGACACATGCTCTAAAAATCCGCGCATGGATTCAAACTCTTCCATCGAGCGGATGAGTTCCTTCAAGTTATCAAGGCGTCCGGGCGCTTCAGCAGAGCGATCTTTTTGCCACATCTCTGTGTAGCCAGATTCTTCCAAGATCTGTTCTGCGAGCTGCGTATGCGGTATTTTTTCAAGCAGTGATTGCCATAACTGAAAATTATTGACGACTTCGGTCAATGATTTGCGAGGCCGTGGCTTGAGTTCATCCGTTTGCACCATTTCGCATGCAGCAGCAAACATAGGAATTCCGCGTGAACGGGCATAATCATGAATAAGGCGAATAGTTGCATCACCCAGACCACGTTTTGGTGTGTTGACAATACGCTCAAATGCTAAGTCATCCGCTGGCTGGCTGACTATGCGGAAATACGCCATAGCGTCTCTGATTTCCAAGCGCTCATAAAAACGCGGACCACCGATAACGCGATAATTTAGACCCAACGTGACAAAGCGATCCTCAAACTCACGCATTTGAAACGATGCGCGCACCAAAATGGCCATGTCGTTTAAATTATGACTATTGCGCTGTAGCTGTTCGATCTCATCGCCAATATCGCGGGCTTCTTCTTCAGAATCCCATGCAGCATGAACCATGACCCGATCAGCATCAGGGTCTTTTTGATCGGTAAATAGCGTCTTTCCTAATCGGCCTTCATTATGGCTAATCAGATGCCCAGCTGCGCCTAAAATATGTTCGGTTGAGCGATAGTTTTGTTCCAAGCGGACAACTTTTGCGCCTGGAAAGTCTTTTTCAAATCGCAGAATGTTTTCAACTTCAGCACCACGCCAGCCGTAAATTGACTGATCATCATCACCAACGCAGCAAATGTTTGGTCGTTCATCCTGTTTGTTCGGACGCTGAGCAAGCAAACGTAGCCACATATATTGCGAAGTGTTGGTGTCTTGATACTCATCCACTAAAATATAGCGGAACTTTTGTTGGTATTCGGCCAATACATCAGGGTTTGAGCGTAATATGCGGATTGGATGACATAATAAATCGCCGAAGTCGCAGGCATTTAGTGTTTTAAGGCGATCTTGGTAAGCTGCATATAATTCGCGCGCCTTACCATTGGCAAAAGCGCGAGCATCACCTTCCGGGATTTCATGCGGGGCAAGGCCTTTGTTTTTCCAACCGTCGATAAGCATTGCAAATTGACGTGCAGGCCATCTTTTATCGTCAATGCCTTCAGCCTGAATAAGCTGTTTGATCAGCCGGATAACATCATCAGTATCAAGTATGGAAAAATCTGTTCTCAACCCTGCAAGTTCGGCATGTTTGCGCAGCATCTTCACACCAATGGAGTGGAAAGTTCCAAGCCAAGGCATGCCTTCAACCGCGCCGCCAACAAGCGCTGCGATCCGCTCTTTCATTTCACGCGCCGCTTTATTGGTAAATGTCACCGCTAGAATTTGAGATGGATAAGCCAGTCCAAGATTTAAGATATGCGCGATGCGTGTGGTTAAGACGCGTGTCTTACCCGTGCCAGCGCCTGCAAGGACCAAAACCGGACCATCGATGCTTTCAACCGCGTCGGATTGCTCTGGATTTAGATTATCGAGGTATTTTGGTTTTTGGCGCGCAGCCATTGCACGCGCAGCAATTCCTAGCCCTTTATTTTTCGGGGCTGGTTCGCTGGGCTCATCTCCAAAAAATGGAATATCATCATCATATCCGCTCATCGGCTTAAATGTAGTGATTCGTATGCTAATTGCTAGGTTAAAGAGTTAAACCAAGCGCTTACTCATCACTTTTATGCAGTTTTAAACGTAATCTGCGGATTGCGAACCAAACCGTGAACAAAACAACAGGCACAGCGATCGCGATGATGTACATATATGAGAACGGAAGCGCACCAGTTTTGTCCATTGGTTTTAGGAAATAGGATAGCAAACTGACCGCATAATAGGTGATTGCGATAGATGATAAGCCTTCAACGGCTTGCGATAATAATAGCTGCTGGCGATGTCGACCATCAAGCGATTGTAGCAGTGCTTGGTTGCCTTGGCTGAGTTCAATATCAATGCGCGTTCTGAGGAGTGTGAGCGCGCGCGAAATGTCTTCGCTTAATATTTTTTGCCGTTGTTCAACGCTGATAATGGTCGCACGGGCGGGTTCCAATCGAGAACGCAAGAACCCTGATATGGATTGCAGATCCCCGTGTTCGACTTCGGTGAGCGTTTTCATACGCGCATCAACGATTTCGAAATATGCATTGCTGGCAGAAAAGCGAAACCGTGTTTCGGACCGTAAATTATCAAGTTGACCTGAAAGCTGTGATAGCCGTTTGAACAATTCTTGATCGCCTAAATCAGTTGCGTCATTGCCGTTTTCAAGTTTGGATGTCAGCGTGTTGAGCTCGTTTTCCAATTCGGTCAATCTGCCAGATATGCGTCTTGCCAATGGTAAGCCGATAAGCGCCATGATGCGATATGTTTCAAGCTCATAAAGCCGCTGCATTCTGCGCCCAAGTTCGTTCGGACCGTTTTTCTCAGGCAAAACAGCATAAGTTATCGTGTTCCAATCATCCGGTTTTAGGGTTGATTGAACCTGCAAAGACCCGCGCATCATGCCACCGAATACGCGCTGACCAAAGGGAATTTGCTTGGCCATTTCTTTCGCTGAAGATACGATCACCACCATGCATTTTGACAGGATTTGTATGTTATGCGGTGAAAGAACGCGTCGATATGTCTGTTCAATCTCGCTCTTATCAGTGCAGTTATTGGCAATTAATGTGCAAGCGGTAAACTCTGTATGCAGCTCAATTTTGGTTTCAATATCGCCAATTTGGCCAATGGCATGGCGCGGAACTTCATCGGTAATTTCGCCGATAAGGTCGGTATAAAGAGCTTTCATATTTTCAGGAGCACAGGTGAAAGCAATATGCATAATCACAGCAGGCGCCAAAACGTCAGAGGCGGGACGTGCATGAACCTCGTCAATCGCAGCTTGTCTATCTTTATGATAAGACCATCTGATATCGTGATGTGAATTTTGCTTGTCGCTCATCTAAGTCGCCCCTCGAATGGCGTTACGTTATAGTCACAGATGCGTCTGGGAAACCTGTTTAATATGCGCAAATTGTCGCGAGATGATTATGTGCCATGTTTTGCAATCGCAATCCAGCGACCATCGGGTCCTTCAAATCCAAAGGATCTCACAAGAACTAAATAAATATAGACCGGCGTTTGATTAAAGCGATTATAAGCAAGCACACCGCCAATGTTGTAATCAATAGGACAATTGCGGCTTTTAGGGACGGACTTATCCTGATGAAGGATCAAAGATGTATCCGTATTCTGATTATGGAGCGTAAGTTTGAACCCCTTGGCATCCGGGGTAATCATCTCACAATCTTTTGAGGGTTTGAGATCTACCAGTTCCAAATTCAGCAGGTTTGGAGCATTTGGGTTTGGCTCATAGCTGAAAGATTGATACATCAGCGCATATGGATCAGCTGATTTCTCAGTTGATGGATTGAACGCCAAAACTGACGCGTGCTCTACACCTATCTCGTAGCTATCCATGATTGTTTGGCTGGCTTCT
>JAHDEP010000065.1:8785-14102 GCA_020628775.1 Rhizobiaceae bacterium
TTCTATGCGAATGCGAAAAGGCGTGCCTTTTATATAGCGATCAGTTGCGGTGTCGATGAAATAGCGCTCAGCATAGGGGAAACCAGATCCGTCTTGCACGCCAAATTGTTCAAAGGCAAAGACTTCGCCATTTTTAGAAAACCCAAGTGAGCGAAACTCGGCAAAATCACCTGCATAGGCGCTGAAACTAGACGTTAGAAATATTGTAAAAAGTGTTATGAGTTGGCTCGATAGTTTCATCTCTCAGATCCTTTTGTACAAAACATCATCCAATTTACCGCACTATCGTAAGATTTTCCACGGCTCGGGTGATGGCGGTATAAAGCCAGCGTTCTGAGGTTTCTCTAAATGCCCAGCTTTCGTCAAATAATACGACATTATTCCATTGAGAGCCCTGAGCTTTATGCACCGTTAGCGCATAGCCGTAATCGAAATCATCGAAACGCTTTTTCGTGCTCCAGGGAATTTCACCGGTTGTGTCTTCAAATGCTGCTTTCAGCAGTCTTACCTTTGCTGAACCACGACCCATATCATCATCTTCAGGGCGTAGTAGAATATTAATGCCGGGCTTGGTTGTCTCTTTTGATGCAGTCATTACCTGCCAAAGCGAACCGTTGAGCAAGCCCTTGGTGGGATCATTGCGCAGGCATACCAATTTATCGCCAGACTGCGGGTAGGGCTGGTCAAAACCTTTGAGCACACGCAATCTTTGATTATAGCGTTTGCGGGTTTTATTGGTCCCGACCAACACTTGATCTGCGCCTAATACAAGATCCTGTGTCACATCTTGTTTTGAGATGATCTGCGTGGTGCCATAATCACCATGCATGAGTTCATTGCCCTGACGCACTTGCATGGCAAGATCAATGATTGGGTTATCGCGTGCCTGACGGTGAATTTCAGTTAAGAGAAAATCTGGTTCATGTTCGGTGAAATACCCACCACCGGTGATTGGTGGTAATTGGCCGGGATCGCCTAAGACTAATACAGGGGTTCCAAAGCTTAGCAGATCTTGCCCCAGCTCTTGATCCACCATGGAGCACTCGTCAATTACAATCAGCGCAGCTTTGGCCACCGGGCTTTGGCGGTTAATGCCAAACATCGGAGCGATGGATGTTTTGCCCGTTGTTTCATCTTCAACTTCTTCTTCGCCACGTGGGCGGTAAATCAGCGAATGGATTGTGTTGGCATTACTTGCCCCGCGAGAGCGCAAAACTTGAGCTGCTTTTCCGGTGAAGGCGGCAAAAAGCACATCCCCATCAACATGTTCTGCAAAGTGACGCGCGAGCGTGGTTTTACCCGTGCCAGCAAAACCAAACAGCCGGAAAATAGGTGACTGACCTTCGCGGAGCCATTTTGAAACAGCTTTTAAAGCTTCATCTTGTTGAGGTGAAAATTCCATGCCAAATCACGTCGCAGGATTCGCAAAAATATACAATACCAAAGCGTTAAATGAGGCCGTATTTTCAGCTATGCTTTTCTAGAAATCTCAACTTGGTGAGGATATGGGATAGATATATTGTTGTCATCAAAGGCTTCTTTGACTGCCTTTGTTGTATCAAATTTCACATCCCAATAGTCGACAGCAGCAACCCAGATGCGCACAGTAATATCTACCGATGAATCGCCTAAATTCGTTACACGCATCCATGTTTCAGGTGTTTTTAATACACGTTCATCCGCATCAACGATCTTTTGAATAACAGCCATCGCATCATCAGAATTATCGCTGTAATCAATGCCAAACACTAAATCGACACGACGCGTATCATGAGCTGAAAAGTTCATAATCACCGCGCCCCAAGCTTTCGAATTTGGCATGATAATTTGAACATTATCAGGGGTTACGAGTTCTGTTGTGAACAATGTCACTTCTTTAACTGTGCCACTTGTTCCATCGATATCAACGAATTGACCGATTTTATAAGGACGGAAGGCGATCAACAGCACACCTGATGCTACATCGCTTAGTGTACCTTGAAGCGCCAAACCAATTGCCAGCGTTGATGCGCCCAAAATGGCAACCAAACTTGTTGCTTGGAAACCGAAAAGTTGCAGGACAACAATTAGGACAGCTGCGATGATGACCCAATATATGATTGAGGCGACGAAATTAGAGATGGTTGGATCAAGGCGAGAATTGCGTTCTATTTGCCTGCGCACAATGCGTTTGAACATCTGCGCAACAAGATAGCCGATGATTAAAAATAAAATTGCTTTGACGACGTTTAAAACAAACGGGCCAAACTCACCCAGACTTTCAACCAACACATCCATCGTTTTTGGTCCTATTTACCCCAGATACCATCTGATCCACGGTTCATTGCGGTAATGCCTGTGCGGCAAATTTCAATCGCGCCGAGTGATCTCATAATATCAATAAATTGGTCAACTTTGGAAACGCGTCCTGTGATTTCAAAGATAAAGTGATCACGATTTGCATCAACCACTTCGGCTTTAAACGCGTCTGCAATGCGTAAGGCTTCCATTCGGTCGTTGCCTTCACCTTTAACTTTGACCAAAGCAAGCTCACGCTCGATTGGCTTTTCATAGCCAAGCTCTTTTGCCTTTTGGTCAAGATCAACAACTCGGTGAACTGGAACAATGCGCTCAAGCTGTGTTTTGATTTGCTCTAGAACATTTGCAGTGCCGCTTGTCACAATCGTGATGCGTGACAGGTGACGCTCATTTTGCGTTTCAGACACTGTCAGGCTTTCGATATTATATCCGCGTCCTGAGAATAGGCCGATAACGCGCGCTAATACACCCGGTTCATTGTCGACAACAACGGACAATGTGCGAGACACGGTTTCTAGTTCAACATTGCTGAGGAAATAGGCTGAACCTGTTGGTTTTTGCTGTGCATTCATATCAAGGTTCTCCTTCTTAAACGAGTTTCGCGCCGGCAGCGTCAATTGCATTGGCGACCGCTTCGTCTGTAGCTTCGTCTGGCAACAGCATTTCGTTATGTGCTTTACCTGATGGGATCATTGGGAAACAGTTTGCCAATGTTGCAACATTACAGTCAAAAATAACAGGTTTGTCGATGGAGATCATTTCATTGATCGCATCATCCAATTCTGCTGGTTTTGAACATCTAATACCAACACCACCATAAGCCTCTGCCAATTTGACAAAGTCGGGCATGGATTCAGTGTAGGAATTGGACAATCGGTTGCCGTGAAGCAATTGCTGCCACTGGCGTACCATGCCCATATAGTTGTTGTTTAGGATGAAGATTTTAACCGGTAGGTTATGTTGAACAGCACACGACATTTCCTGAATACACATCTGAATTGACGCGTCTCCGGCAATATCAATCACCAATGCATCTGGGTGGGCAACTTGCACACCGATGGCGGCCGGAAAGCCATAACCCATTGTACCCAGACCACCAGACGTCATCCAGCGATTTGGCTCTTCAAATCCATAGAATTGCGCAGCCCACATTTGGTGCTGACCAACTTCGGTTGTGATAAATGTATCTTTGTCTTTAGTAAGTTCATAAAGACGCTTAATCGCATATTGCGGCATGATGATATCGCTGTTCTCCGCAAAAGCCAGAGAATTGCGCGCACGCCATTGGTTGATCTGCGCATTCCAATCAGCAAGGCGCTCTTCCTTAAGATCAGAAGCATCAGCGCGCCAAATGCGAACCATATCTTCAAGAACTGAACCAACATCACCGATAATTGGAACATCAACACGAACGTTTTTGTTGATTGATGATGGATCGATATCAATATGAATTTTCTTTGAATTTGGTGAGAAGGCATCAATACGACCTGTAATACGGTCATCAAAACGTGCACCAACGCAAATCATCACATCACAATCATGCATCGCCATATTGGCTTCATATGTGCCGTGCATGCCAAGCATGCCAAGCCAGTTTTTGCCCGATGCAGGGTATGAACCCAAACCCATTAATGTGGATGTGATTGGTGCCCCTGTTAGTTTCACAAGATCACGTAGCAATGTGGAAGCTTCAGGACCTGAATTGATCACGCCACCACCTGAATAGATAATTGGTCTCTTAGCGTTTTTAATCAACTCGATCGCTTGATGAATGCTCTCAGAATTACCAGCTTTTGCTGGACGATAGCTCTTGCGGGCAGGGGCTTTGTTCAGCGGGATATAAGTGCCGGTGGCAAATTGTACATCCTTTGGAATATCAACAACCACTGGGCCAGGGCGACCGCTTGTTGCAACATGGAAAGCTTCGTGGATGATTTGCGCGAGTTCGTTAACGTCCTTAACAAGCCAATTGTGCTTTGTACAAGGGCGGGTGATACCAACGGTATCGCATTCCTGAAATGCGTCTGATCCGATAAGTGCGGTTGGAACCTGACCTGTTAGACACACCATTGGGATTGAATCCATCAATGCATCTTGAAGCGCGGTTACAACATTTGTTGCACCCGGACCTGATGTTGCAAGACATACGCCAGGTTTGCCTGTTGAGCGTGCATAGCCTTCTGCCATGTGTCCTGCGCCTTGTTCGTGGCGTACAAGAATATGTTCAATCGCATCCTGCTGGTGAATTTCATCATAGATTGGCAGCACAGCGCCACCGGGATATCCAAAGACGTGTTTTACGCCATTTTCGCCAAGTGCCTTTAGGACCATCTCTGCACCAGTCATTTGGTGTTCATCGGCCGATATTTCCTGTTCTGTACCAGTCATTTTTTTCTCTTTGATCTTGTTCACTGCAAATTAAAAGTCATAAAAAAAGGCCCCTTTAGGAGCCTTCGTCTTGCGCATGGGAGCTTTCGCCAGATGGTTACACCATCTTGCCCATGCGCTTACCCACCACAATTAGTTCTTTTGTATAAATCATAGCGAAAACAATTAACTGCAATTTCTTGCAGCGTCAACAGCCTATTATGCGAAAAATTGGTGAGTCTTTTGGGTTGCATGCGACGGATCCTCTAAATTTTTTATTAATATTAATGCCGTATTCTGACCATTAGCGCTTTTGTGTGGGGTAATTTGTGTCTGGTATAACAATAAATAATAAGAATATGAATTTCGCTGTTTCGGCAGAACGGCGAGAGACACCTGATATCGGTCGTCGATTAGGCAATGTGGTCTCCTGTACTGGCTCGAAAGTTAGAATTGCTTCGGTTATCCCAAAAGATGATGTTGAACTATCAATGTGTTGGTCAGTTGGTCGATTGGTGTCCGTTGCTGTTGGTGAAAATCGTGTCGTTGCGCTTGTTTCATCCATGCAAATGCCAGATGGAAATTGGAATTTAGATGGTTCAAATACGCTGAATGTTGAAGCAGAACTTGTTGGCGAAGTGCGTCCTGATTT
>JAHDEP010000066.1 GCA_020628775.1 Rhizobiaceae bacterium
CCGCTATCAAATCTTGATGCGAAACTTCGTGTTTCCACCCGCGCTCAAATCAAAAATCTGCATCACGAATTAGCGGTGACAACAATTTACGTAACCCACGATCAGATTGAAGCCATGACATTGGCTGACCGTGTTGTGGTGATGAACAAAGGTATCGTCCAACAAGTTGGAACACCGGTTGATATTTATGACAAACCGCAAAACACATTTGTTGCTAGCTTCATCGGTTCACCCGCAATGAACCTTATTGAAGGCGATCTAAAAGATGGCACTTTCACAACAAATGGAGTGAAAATTTCAGGTCTTACCAAAAACCATAATGGCAATGTGACCTTGGGTTATCGCGCTGAAGATGCCAGCATCACAGACAATAATGGCTCAATCAATGCGCCTGTTTATTCAATGGAATTACTGGGGGACGCGACCATGGTAACAGTGCGCATCAACGGTGTGTTGCTTTCGGTCAAAGCGGGCAAAGAGTACCGCGCCAATATTGGCGATGATGTTCATTATTCCATCACACCTGAAATGTGCCACTTATTTGATACAAAATCCGGCGAACGCATAGAGGCCTAAATGTCGAACGAATTATCAGCAGAAGAACATGTTGCAAAAAGCCAAGCAACACTTGCCGCCATCAAAGCGATGGAAGAAGCATTAGCTGCAAACTCCAACACCATGGAAGACCATTTCCATGAAAGTTTTAGATGGATGGGCAACCAAGGTTGTGGCACGAAAAACAATCTAAATGACTTTCGCAACAACTGGCAGCTGCCGCTTCGTGCCGCTTTCACTGATCGCGAATATAAGACTGAAAAGTTTTTAGCTGACGGCGAATGGGCCTCATGCTTTGGGCATATAGAAGGCACCCACTCAGGTGAGTTTATGGGCATTCCAGCGACCGGAAAACGTGTCAAAATTCCGTATATGGATTTTTGGAAAGTGACCGACGGGCGCATTGAAGACAATTGGGTTTCTGTAGACTTTGCCATGGTGCTCGCACAGCTAGGTGTCGATGCATTTAATGGCCAAGGCTGGGAAACTTTTGATAATGGTGAGAAAACGCCAATACACCCAAAAGAACGGGCGTAAGAGGAGACGAAAGTGATCAAGTATTTAAAGCGTGGCATGGAAGAAACCGAGCGCGCAATTGAAAATGACAAGGTTGAAAAAATCGTTGGCGATGCGCTCAAGCAGATAGAAAACGAAGGTGATAAAGCCGTTCGATCCATGTCTGAAAATTTTGATAAATATTCACCGGAAAGCTTCAAGCTGAGCCAGGATGAGATCGACGCATTGATCGCCCGTCTAACGCCACGCGAACTCGAAGACATCAAATTTGCGCAGGAGCAAGTTCGCAATTTTGCACAAGTGCAGCGCGATTCAATGTTAGATGTTGAAGTTGAAACAATGCCGGGTGTTATTCTCGGTCACAAAAATATCCCAGTGCAATCAGTTGGCTGTTACGTCCCAGGCGGCAAATTCCCGATGGTGGCATCTGCGCATATGTCGGTTGCAACGGCATCAGTCGCTGGCGTGCCGCGCATTGTAGCGATGACACCGCCATTTAATGGTGAGCCAAATCCTGCTGTGATCGCCGCAATGCATTTAGGTGGCGCGCATGAGATCTATGTGCTTGGCGGCATTCAAGCCGTTGGTGCCATGGCAATTGGCACAGAAACCATTGAACCTGTTCATATGTTAGTGGGTCCGGGAAATGCATTTGTTGCTGAAGCCAAACGACAATTGTTTGGTCGCGTAGGGATTGATTTGTTTGCAGGCCCAACAGAAACGATGGTCATTGCGGATGAAACAGTTGATGCTGAACTATGTGCAACCGATCTATTAGGACAAGCAGAACACGGCTACAATTCACCGGCCGTTTTGTTGACCAACTCACAAAAGCTGGCCGAAGAAACGCTATCTGAAATCGATAGAATTTTAAAAATCCTCCCAACGGCTGGCACCGCTAAAGTATCATGGGAAGACTATGGTGAAGTCATTGTATGCGATACCTACGATGAAATGCTCGATGTTGCCAATGACATTGCATCTGAACATGTTCAGGTGATGACGGATCGCGATGACTGGTTCTTGGAAAACATGCATTCTTATGGAGCGCTGTTCCTTGGTCCCCGTACCAATGTTGCCAATGGCGACAAAGTCATCGGTACAAACCACACGCTGCCAACCAAGAAAGCTGGACGCTACACAGGTGGTCTTTGGGTTGGTAAATTCCTCAAAACACATTCTTATCAGAAGGTCACAACTGATGAGGCTGCAGTTACCATTGGAGAATATGGCTCACGCCTTTGCATGCTCGAAGGATTTGTGGGACATGCTGAACAATGCAACATTCGTGTTCGCAGATATGGCGGTCGCAACGTACCTTATGGTGAGGGCGCCGAGCCGCAGCAAGATAATGGAGTAGCAGCAGAATAATGCAATTACCAACCACACCTTCGTTTCGACTTGATGGAAAACGAGCACTCGTGACAGGCGCCTCCTCCGGTATCGGATTGGGCGCTGCGGTCGCTCTAGCCGAAGCCGGTGCACATGTTGTCATGGCAGCTCGCACCTTGGGCAAACTTAATGAAGCTGTGGACGCCGTGCGGGCAAAAGGATTGAGCGCTGAGGCTTTACAATTAGACGTCTCTGACATTGCTCAAATGAGTGAAATTTTAACTCAACAAGACGTGTTTGATATTTTGGTAAATTCTGCAGGTGGCGGGCGTCATAGCCCAGCACTTGAGACAACAGAAGACGACTTTGATTTCGTCAACGATCTTAATGTAAAATCAGCCTATTTCTTAACTCAAGCGGTCGCCAAGAAACTAAAAGAAGCTGGTAAACCAGGTTCACTGATCAACATCTCATCTCAAATGGCGCATGTTGGCGGGATTGATCGGGCGGTATATTGCGCAACCAAACATGCGGTTGAAGGTTTTACCAAATCAATGGCGATGGAGTTCGGTCCATTAGGAATTCGAATAAATACAGTTTGCCCTACCTTCATCAAAACTCCAATGACGCAAGCGACATTTAATGATCCCGAGCGCGTTGCTTGGATTGAAGAAAAAATCAAACTCGGTCGCGTCGGTGAAGTTGAAGATATCATGGGCTCAGTTGTGTATCTCGCATCCGATGCCGCCTCTCTTGTGACAGGCACTTCCTTGTTGGTCGATGGAGGTTGGACTGTTGGGTAAGGAAACGGTTACATCTTTTGACGTTGCCCAACGCGCTGGCGTAAGCCAATCAGCAGTCTCGCGTGTGTTCTCACCCGGTGCCAGCGCCTCGCCCAAAATGGCTGAAAAAGTAAGAAAAGCTGCTGACGAACTGGGCTATCGGCCGAATGTTCTGGCGCGTTCGCTGATTACCGGCAATTCAAAAATCATCGGACTCGTGGTCGCCTATTTCGACAATCAGTTTTACCCGGAAGCTGTTGAGAAACTGTCGAAATCTCTTCAGGTTGAAGGATATCACGTTCTGGTTTTCATGGCCTCAAATGGCGATGACATTGATAAGCTTATGCAGGACCTTTTGGATTATCAAGTTGAGGGAATTGTCCTTGCATCCGTTGCTGTATCGTCAAATCTTGCAGAAAGATGCGATGCTGCAGGTGTGCCTGTTGTTCTCTTTAACCGTCATCAAGATGACGACAGATTTTCGTCTGTAACATCGAATAATTATGATGGTGGCCGCAAAGCAGCTGAATTCCTCATCGCAGGCGGTCATAAACGCATCGCCCATATTGCTGGCTGGGAAGGCGCTTCAACGCAACGCGATCGCGAGGCAGGTTTTCGATCCATGCTGAAAGAAAAAGGCGTGGAGTTATTCGCGCGCGAAACTGGCAATTTCCAGTTTGATGAAACACAAGAAGCCACACGCCTAATGTTCAACAAAGACGTTGTTCCTGACGCCGTGTTTGTCACCAATGATCATATGGCCATCGCGGCGATGGAATGCCTTCGCTACGAATTTAAGCTCAGCATTCCCGATGATGTTTCCATTATCGGTTACGATGATGTCGAAATTGCCAGCTGGCCAAGCTACTCGCTGACAACGATCCGTCAGCCCGCCAATCGAATGGTGGATGAAACCGTTAAAACGCTGATGAAGCGCATACGTGGTGAAGATATCACCCCACACAAAATCGAAATTGAAAGCCCCTTGATGATCCGAACTTCGGCAAGAATTCCTCAAGGCTGGGTGAACGAATGACTTTAGGAACAGATAATGCAAGGCTTTAACAATCGTTGGAAAGACTTTCCAGATTACATCATTGGCATCACAAAAGAGATATGGGAAGATCGAGGGATTGGCACGCTCAATCACTATTATTCTGAGGATATTCCGGTTCGCTCTCCGATGGGTATCTCAGTAGGGAACCAACCCGTCATGGCAGCAACCATGGCAACATTGCATGAATTTCCTGACAGAACGCTCTTTGGTGAAGATGTTATTTGGAGCGGCACACCAGAAACCGCGATGCTATCCTCACATCGCATTATTTCCACTGCAACACATAGCGGCGATGGTGTTTTTGGCAAAGCAACTGGCAAAAAACTAACTTACCGAATTATCGCTGATTGCGCGGCAAAAGATAACACGATTTTTGATGAATGGTTGATCCGCGATTATGGCGGCATCGTTCGTCAATTGGGACATAGCCCACGCAAGTTTGCGAAAAAACTGATCAAAGCGGAAGGCGGTCCTGAAAACTGCATAAAACCCTTTACTCCAGCAATTGATGTCAAAGGCGAATATCAATCTAACGGCAATGACAATGAATGGGGCGCAAAATATGCAGCTACATTGTCACGCATGATGGCGAATGAATTTGATATTATCCCTGATCACTACGACCGTGCTGTATTAACCGAATATGCCGGATCTCAATCGGGCATATCGCATGGTTCAGTATGTGATTTTTGGATGGGGCTACGTTCGTCATTTCCAAATGCTGAATTTAAAATCCACCATCAAATCGGCCTTGATGGTGACATGCTATCGCCACGCGCTGCGATACGCTGGTCGCTTGATGGCAAGCACGATGGGTGGGGCACATTTGGCAAACCAACAGGCGCCGATGTTCATGTGATGGGCATGTGCCATGCCGAATACGGCCCTTATGGCAAAGATGGTGCATCGATCAGACGCGAATACGCGCTTTATGACGAAGTCGCCATTTGGAAACAAATTTTAATGCAAAGTAACTGATGTGTGTGGAGAATAAGATGACACCTGCAGAAATGGAACAACGTATCGTTCGTTATGGTGAATTAAAACCATGCAAAACAGCCTTTATTGATGCACATACCCCCGGATCTGATCAGAAAGAAAATTTCACGATCATCGGAGGTGGCGTTTCAGAAAGCCCTGATCAACATGTGCATATCAAAGAAACCCCTGGGTTCAACATTGGTGCAGCAGGGCAACCACCTAAATGCCGCAACTCACTACATACGCACACGACAGCGGAAGTGTTTTTTGTTCTAAAAGGTCGTTGGCGTTTCTTCTGGGGGCGTTGGGGCAATGCAGGCGAAGTTATCTTGGAAGAAGGCGATATCTTTAACATCCCCACTGGCATTTTTCGTGGGTTTGAAAACATCGGAACCGACTATGGAATGATCATGGCGGTACTAGGTGGCGATGATGCGGGTGGCGGTGTCGACTGGGCGCCCCAAGTCATTGAAGACGCAACCGGTCACGGTTTGGTATTGGGTGAAAACGGAAAGCTTTATGATACCAAAAAGGGTCAAGCTCTTCCTGATGACATCAAGCCAATGCCGTTTATGACTGCGGAAGAACTTGCAAAAATTCCGGAGCCGACAACGCAGGAAGTCGTTCCAAAATTTGTCGCGCGCTATTGGGATTTGATGGCTTTGTCTGACAAGCAGCCGGTTAAAGTTGTCGGTGATGGCGCTGTTCTGCAAGACAAGCCAGGTTTTGACATTGAGCTTCTTTCTCGAAATTCAATCAGTGCTGATCCTTATTCATCAGACCAGCACGAAATTTTGATGGTCATGCGCGGTCACTGGAAGCTTAGCTGGGATGGTGGAACAAGCGTCCTAGCTCCAGGTGATACATGCGCTGTGCCACCAAATCTTTCACATAGTTTAGAACCTGCAATGAGCGGTGAAGCAAGTCTTTATCGCATCATGAGCAACGATGATCCAGCCGGTGCAACACAGGCCAATTGAGCGAGCAAGGAAGAAAAATGACAAAAGTAAAAACCACTCATGTTGGCTCATTGCCACGCACACAAGACGTTGTAGATTTCATCTTCGCAAGGGAACATGAAAAACCCTTTGATCAGGCAGAATTTGATGCCTGTATGACAGCAGCTTGCTCTGAAACGGTACGCCGTCAGGTCGAAGCAGGTGTTGATATTGTCTCTGATGGCGAGACATCAAAAATCTCATATGCGACCTATGTAAAAGATCGTTACACAGGATTTTCTGGAGATAGCGACCGTAATGCACCAGGTGATCTAAAACTCTTTCCCGGGTTTTTAAAACGTCTTGCAGATGATGGCGGCACACCACAATATGCCCGCCCGAAATGTACTGGAGAAGTAAAATCCAAAGGTCAGGACGAGTTGCAAAAAGACATCAGCAACTTAAAGAGTGCTATGGCTGAACACGGAGCTGAACGTGGCTTCATGAACGCTGCATCTCCGGGTGTGATCTCACTCTTTTTGCAAAATGAATATTACAAAGATCGCGCCGCATATCTTGAAGCTTTGGCCGATGCGATGAAAGCTGAATACGAAACAATCGTTGGTGCTGGTCTTGATCTACAGCTTGATTGTCCGGACTTAGCCTTGTCTCGTCACATGCTGTTTGCAGATTTGTCCGACGAAGAGTTCATCAAAATCGCCGATATGCATGTGGAAGCGCTAAATTACGCTTTGCGTGATGTGCCGCAAGAAAACGTTCGCCTCCATATTTGCTGGGGTAATTATGAAGGTCCACATGTTTGCGACATCGATATGGAAAAAGTTTTCCCAACATTGATGAAAACAAAGGCGCGCTATGTCTTGTTTGAAACGTCCAATCCACGCCATGCGCATGAATGGACAGTATTCCGCGATCGTAAATCTGAGATCCCTGAGGACAAAGTGCTTGTACCAGGCGTACTTGATACAACGACCAACTTTGTTGAGCATCCAGAACTTGTCGCGCAACGTGTTGAAAGGTTTGTAAACATTGTGGGCGCTGATCGCGTGATTGCTGGGTCTGATTGTGGGTTTGGAACCTTCGCAGGCTTTGGCACAGTTGATCCAGACATTGCATATGCAAAGCTAAAATCAATGTCCGATGGTGTGAAACTTTTGGACGCTTAGTTCGAGCTAAACACGATGAAAACCATTGTTATGTTGCCTGGAATGATGTGCGATGAAAGGCTCTTTGCGCCGCAAATTGCACATCTTGAAGCGCGCTACCATGTCAAAATCATGTCGATCCATGAACATGCAAACATGGCTGATTTAGCAAAGAATGTGCTTGCGCAATCTCCTGATGAATTTGCACTTTTAGGGCTTTCCATGGGCGGTATTCTGGCAATGGAAATCATGGATCAAGCGCCGCAGCGCATCACTCATCTTGCTTTACTCGATACAAATCCCCGGGCAGAATTGGATGTTGTTAAACAACGTCGTGGTCCGCAAATAGAAAGAGTGAAAAACGGTGGATTGTCGCAAATTATGCGCGATGAGATGAAACCCAACTACCTTGTCGATAGTCCCAACAAACTAGACATCTTAAACTTATGTATGTTGATGGCAGAGGATTTAGGCGATCAGGCTTTTATCAACCAATCTATCGCACTACGCGATCGTCCAGACTACCAAAATGTTCTAAAAGGGGTTGATGTCCCAACGCTCATCATGTGCGGGCGCGAAGACGTTTTATGTCCCATCGAACGTCATGAATTAATGCACGAACTTATCAGCGGATCGGTGTTGCATATTGTTGATAAAGCCGGGCATCTGCCCACCCTAGAACAGCCCGAAATAGTCAATAAAGCCCTTGATCAATGGCTTGAGAATAACCGATAAAAATGAAACGAGATAACGATGACACCTGAACTTTTCAAACTGCTTAAATCTGTTGATACGCCAACAGTTTGCAATGCAATTGAGGTTGCGCAGGGGAAACGCGGATTCAGTGATTTCACACGCGGGACCATGTTATCTTCAAATGTGACAGCGGGTGCAATTGTCGGCTATGCGCGCACTGCACAAATTGCAGCTTTAGCTCCACCTGAAGAACCAAAAGATGTCATCCGAGCCCGCCGCATGGCGTATTACAAACACATGTCCACACCGAGTGAGGCTGAATTTGATGTTCCAACGATAGCAGTTGTTGAAGATTTAGATTATCCAAATGCAATTGGTGCTTATTGGGGCGAAGTTAACACCAATATTCACAAAGCCTTCGGTATGACAGGTGCATTAACAAACGGTGTGATGCGCGATCTCGATGACTTAGCCAATGACTTTACCGTCATTGCCGGATCAATTGGTCCAAGCCACGGATTTGTGCATGTCAAAACCATTGCAGAACCTGTTGAAATCTTCTCCATGAAGGTTCATGACAACGATCTCATTCATGCAGATCGACATGGCGCAGTTGTGATCCCAAATGAAGTAATTGATACGCTTGAGGCTGCGATCAACAAACTGCTCGAGACAGAAAACATTGTGCTAGAACCAACACGTGGCAAACGCATTACCTACCAAGAGTTTGAAGACATCTGGCAAAAGTTTGAAGCTTCGCGCACATAAAGATTTAATTGGCTCGTGAACGAGGCAAGCACACAGTTTTTTGATGATCGGCTGGTTGACGGATCAATTTGATACCGTGATAGATAAGCCATGACAAAGAAGCAGCCCAATATCGTCATGATCTTAGCAGATCATGTCGCATTTGCCGGACATTACGGGACAGATCGATACGCGTATACTTGGCCGCATCTAGAACGGATAGCCAAGAATGGTGCAAAGTTTGATCGAGCTTATGCCATCACCCCGGTTTGCACACCTTCACGCGCTAGTTTTTTAACCGGAAAAAGACCAGATAAACATGGCATGCGGTGGAACAGTGAATATCCAATTCCTTACAATCGAAAGGAATTCCGGGATGATGAAGTTTTGTATAACACCCATCTTAGCAAAGCTGGTTACGATAATTTCTACTTCGGAAAATGGCATTGCGGGGTTGATAAAACGGCCGCTGATTACGGGTTAACAGGCTGGAGCCTGCCGGAATACGGCAATTTATACGCCTCCGAACGCTATAAAGAATATCTTGCAGAAATCGGTGAACCACAGCCTGTTTGTAAAATCGAACATCATCTGCTGCGCCCTGAACTTGATGGAACCGAGGTTTTGATGAACCCGGATGAACCATGGGATTATATGGATGGAGCGGGCGTATTATTAGGGTCTGCGGAAGTTCAAGAGCAATTCTTTATTGCCAACCAAGCGATCAAGCAGATCGAAGAACTCGCACAGCGCAAAGATGCCCCCCCCTTTTCGATGGTCATTAGTATGTGGGGACCTCATCACCCTTATTACCCAAGCCAAGAATTCGCCGATCTTATAAATCCAGACGATATTCCCAAATATCCAAGCTTTGATGAAAAGCTCGATGATAAACCATGGCGCTATCGCATCCAGCGCGATTTACGATGTCAGCATCGCGCATTTGAACGATGGCCGAGCTGGCAAACTTGGCAAACAGTTATGGCAAGATGTTATGCTGCAGGCTTACAAACCGATGCTGCAATCGGTAGGATAAGCGATGCGCTTGATGCGGCTGGTCTTAAAGAGGATACATTGTTTATCGTCACTGCAGATCATGGCGATGGCATTGCATCACATGGCGCGGGCTGGGATAAATATTCATCATTTACCGAAGAAGTTGGGCGCATCCCGCTGGTAATGCAATGGCCAAAAGGTCTGAAAAAAGAAACAGTGATATCGTCCCCAGTCAACTTGTTGGATGTTACGGCCACCATGTTGGATGTAGCCGGCGCGACATCTCAGTTTGATCATCCGTTAAAACCTGATGGTCAAAGCCTGATACCAATGATCAATGAAGGTGCTGAGCGACATGAAATGATATGCGATCATTTCGGGCATTCTGGAGATATTTTGTTCCAGAAAATTCTCTATCTCGATAATTGGAAATATACATCCGTTTGGGGTGATGATGATGAGCTCTATGATCTTAAAAATGATCCATATGAGCTTAATAATCTCATTCATGACGAGGACAGCAAAGATAAATTACGAAAGATGCAGCAAATTGTGCTTGATCATCTTAACGAACGACGAGACGAGCGAAGTGCATGGCACAAGGCTGAATTCTGGGAGGATGGGATTGTCTTTTCCTCACCTGAATGGCCGCGAGAAGAAACACTTCAAATCTATAAGTTAAAAGTCCAACTCGGCTTACCAACCTAGTTTTTCACTTGTGATGAAACCAAGTGAAGTACGCAGTCAAAACTGAATATGCACTTCAAATCCATCAGTTTTTTCTCTGCGTGGCGAATAGATATCAAAACTGCCATCGCATTGTTCTACAATTGATTTTGCAATCGATAATCCAAGCCCAGTACCTTCTGCGCTCGTTTCACCTCGCTCAAAAGGAAGGCCCAATCGTTCTAAAACTTCCTCAGACACCACAGCACCTTCATTTGAAACTGAAATAGAACTCTTGTCTAAGACTTCCACTCGAACCGTTTTTTCAGCAGCCCCATGAATAAGGGCGTTCTCAATTAGATTACGCAGCAAAATAGCAAACGCATCTTTGGTAAGCCCTGCAGAAAACTGGTGATCATCTGGATTGATCAAAACAACTCGATCTCCAATTTTCGAATTAGAACTGAAATCCTTGATTATGAGCGATAGCACCGGCATCAAATTCTCATCTTGATCGGTTTTTGCAAATCCGGCTTCCAAACGAGAAAACTGCAACAGCTTCTCGGATAAATCAGACAAGTGGCGAAGCGATTTTTCAATATCGTCCGCCCGTTTTTGACCCTTGCCATCAGCTAGTTCGATCGAAAGTCGTTGCGCCTGCGCTAACGCTCCCGCTAAAGGCGTGCGCAACTCATGTGCGCTCTTGGCAGCAAAAGCCCGTTCAGAATTTAGCGCTCTTCCCAACCGATCCAAAAGGCTGGCAATTTCATCAGCAATAGGTGCCAATTCACGTGGGTAAACATTCGTAGTGAGTGGCGATAAATTTGATCCATCGCGTTCAGAAATATCGCTTTGCAACTTTGCAACGGGCTTCATTGCGTGTTTGATTGCATACCATATGCCCAAAACCATAAGAGGAACCAGCGCCGCAAGCGGCAATAACAGCGCTAAGATGCTTTCCCATAATGCTTCGCTACGATGATTGGATCGCTCAGCAATAACAATCCCATAACCAGATTCCGGATCGGTAACAGCGAAATATCTCACATTATCGATATTGGAAAATCCGTCAGGCACGCCGCTTGAAACGATGTTGGCTTGCAGATCATCAGATAGCGCAATTCTACGGCCATTTGCATCACGAATATAATAGGCAAAATTTGAGCTGAAATTCTCAAGTGACGCTATTCGATATTCGTTCTCAGGCTCTTCGCCCTCCGCAAGTTCTTCCAAATCATGAATGGCTAATGGTAGCAACCGGATGGCAGCTTGTTCAAGGGATTGATCAAATGCTTCATCTAACTCATGACGCACCACAAGCCCCGCAATCATCGCAGCACCCAGCCAAAAACACACAACACCAATGACGAGACCAAGTGTCAGTCTCTTCGCAATTGAAAATGGAGTTTTCATTTATTCACCTGGTAACCGATGCCGCGTACTGTGTGAATGATATTCTTACCAATCTTCTTGCGCAATCTGCTGATATAAACTTCCACCGCATTGCTCTCAATTTCTGCGCCAAACTCATAAAGCGAACTTTCAATATCACGTTTGGGGACAATAGCGCCGCGGTTTCGAACAAGCCTTTCAAGCACAGACCATTCGCGCGCGGTCAAAGTGAGTTGCTTGTCGTCAATCAAGGCGATCTTGCGTCCCAAATCGATCGACAAATTGCCTATATCAATGCTCGGAAGCGAATGTGATGAATAACGCCGCGCAACAGCTGTAAGCCGCGCTGAGAGCTCATTGAGATCATAAGGTTTTATCAGGTAATCATCTGCACCTGAATTAAGCCCTTCAATTCTCATATCGATCTGATCTTGCGCGGTGGAGATGATCACGGGCACATCATTTGCATTAGATCGAAGGTGGTTGAGAATATCCATACCCTTGCCATCGGGCAGTCCTAAATCCAATAAAACAAGTTCATAAGAAGTTGTTTGCAATGCCAGCATTGTTTCATCAAGACGCTTCATCCAATCAACGCTATGACCACTGGCAACGATATGATCACGGATGGCCGCACCTAAAATATGATCATCTTCAACAAACAATACACGCAAATGAAAATCCTTTCATGATCGCATTTGCGACACAAACCTTACAGGAAGCTGAACAACAATCTCAAACCCTGTAAGCATGCTGTCAGCTTTCTCTTTTAGCTCTAACACACGTCAAAATTTTGAGCAAAACTGGAAAGGACGAATTATGAAAAAGACTTTAGCTTTATTGGCGGTCTCAACGGCGATGATCGCACCGGGTGTCGTGCAAGCTAAAAATATTTCAGCAACAGTTACGATGAAAGGTTTTCGAGGACCACCGGCATATGTCGCTGTTTATCTAACAAAACCCAATGGTCAATTCCACTCCACATTGGCGGTCAATGGACACAAAAACAAATATAGAAAGCACCTGCGCGGCTGGGTCAGAGGTGCATCACGCTCAAATCAACCACTCGATGGTTTAACCGGTGCAAGTGTCGGCTCAGGCCGCACGCTAACAGTCAACGCAAATGTTCAAGATTCTCTCCTGAATGCGGGCTATCAGGTTCATGTCGACACGGCGGTTGAAGATCGTGGTGAATTTAGAAGCGACGCCGCTGTAAAGGTCAACGCATCTCAGCCGAGCGTGATCACCAAAGGCAAAGGTTTTGTGAAATCACTTAAAGTGCAAGTCAATTAGGGACACCGCAAATGCGTTCTATTCATTCTGTCTCTGGCATCATCATTGCAATTTTCATCAGCCTCATTGCGATGACAGCTACTTATCTATCTATCATCCCCCTCTTAGACCAACTTTCTGTTGCACCCAATCCCGGTTTGAGCGTTGCCGATGTCGCAAGTATCACTGTTGAAAAATTACCAGAAGTCGAGCGGATAGAACGCAAACCAAGCGGAGAAATTTTGGTTCATGCTTTCACCGATAATGGCATGACGACATCTACGTTAAACCAAAAAACTCTTCAGCTCACCCCGCACATTGCGGCCTCCGAATTAACTCAATTTTTTACCGAGCTGCATCGCTCAATGTTTTTAGGTGATTTGGGGCGAGCGATCACCGGGTTAAGCGCTTTTGCGCTAATTTTAATCTCATATTCGGGCCTTTTCTTACTGGCCAAGCGTATGGGGGGATGGTCAAACATATTGAGCGCGGCGAAAGGAAGTAAATCACAAAAACTGCACATAGATATCGCGCGGTTTACTCTGATGGGGTTTTCGCTCTCAGCACTCACTGGCCTTTACATGTCGCTTGCAAGTTTCGGCTTTATTGCAAGTTCAACTGATAACATCATGGCTTTCCCAGACAATGTTGCACAAGGTGAGAAAATGCCACTTGCCCAAATGCAAGCTCTGATCGACATACCAATTTCTCAATTGCGTGAGCTTACTTTCCCCTACCCTGATGACCCTCAAGATGTATTCACTATAAAAACCGATCAAGGCGAAGGATTTATTGACCAGGTCACAGGCGAAATGATTGCATTCCAACCAAGCGATCTATCCTCAAAAACCTATGAAACGATCTATCTTTTACATACGGGCAATGGTGGAATGCTGGCTTCAATCCTAGCGTTTATCTTAGG
>JAHDEP010000331.1 GCA_020628775.1 Rhizobiaceae bacterium
TGATTGTCTAGCAGAGAAATACTATGATCAGTCGTAAAACCCGCAGTATTAAACTTTTAGTCCATGACATTCGCGATGGCAATATTTTGTTGCCGGAATTACAGCGTGGCTATGTGTGGAAGTCAGGCCAGGTCCGTGACTTGTTTGACTCGCTTTATCGGGGCTATCCAAGTGGACAGTTGCTCATTTGGGAAACAAATGCCATCCCACATACGCGTAAGCTCAGTGTAGATGACCTGCAAGCGGGGCGCATGCCGCAATTGTTGCTAGACGGCCAGCAACGGCTGACCTCATTGACGGCAATCATCCTTGGACAAGATCTACTT
Organism: Rhizobiaceae bacterium; assembly: GCA_020628775.1. Classification (GTDB taxonomy): domain Bacteria; phylum Pseudomonadota; class Alphaproteobacteria; order Rhizobiales; family Rhizobiaceae; genus Lentilitoribacter. Next base: position 327 of record JAHDEP010000331.1, read on the forward strand.
GTCAGCAATAAAAAGCGCCCAATTGATATTGCTTTCAATCTACATTCAGAGAAATTTGAAGTCGCTGGCCCACGCCAACGCCGCGAAAAAGGCTGGATCTCTCTCAGTAAGCTCTACACCCAAAGCGCAATGCGTATCTGGCGCGACTTAGACCTGTCAGACATTGATGCAGAAGAAGAAGAGGTTTTATACAAACGTATTGAGCGCCTGCAAGATATTCCAAAGTACGAATACAACATCAACGTACTGGAAGAAATGGACTACAAAGAAGTCACAGACATCTTTGTACGCATTAATTCTGGCGGCACAAAACTCAATAGTGCAGACCTCACCTTGGCGCAAATGTCAGTCATCTGGCGTGGCATTACCGAAGAAATTGCAGGTTATCAGAAATCGTTGGCAGAACGCTACCCTAAGCTGAATACAAATACTGGGGTGATGTTGCGGGCACTTGCCGCAGTCCTTTCACGCAGCACCAAATTAGATGATCTTTTCAAAGGTGAAACGCGACATCTAACCGAACAAGATCTGCAAAACGGCTGGAAGCGAGCAAAACGCGGGATGGATCAGGCGATGGCATTTCTTGCCAACAACTGTTTGATTGACCGCATGGAGTTTCTGACCTCGCACTACATTGTCATTGTGCTAACAGCGTTCTTTGATCATTTCGATGGAATGGTGTCAGATCAACAAAAGCGCGATCTTCAATATTGGGTCTACATGGCAATGATCTGGGCGAGGTATAGCAGCTCTAGTGAATCAAATGCCAATCAAGACATCGCCCAATTCAAGAAAGATGATGCAATTGCAGGGATGTTGCAAAATATCTATGATCGCTCTGGTATTCGCAAAATTGAAGCCCGTCAATTCTTAGAGCAACGGAAAGGGTCACCCTTTGAAACAATGTCCTACGTGCTTGCAAAACATGCACGTGCAGAAGACTGGTTCAACGGCGTTGGAATTGGCGCAGACCAAAATCTTGAACGGCACCATATCTTCCCAAAAGCAATTCTCAAGGAAAAGTATGACCTCCGGCGCGATTCACGTACGGTAGACCAAGTCGCAAATATTGCATTCTTGTCACAACGCGCCAACTCGAAAATTAGCAGCTCACCACCAAGTGATTATCTGCCAACAATTGAACAAGATCGGCTTAAATCGCAGGTCATTCCTATGGATAATGACTTATGGGAAAGAGATGCATTTGAGAGCTTTACAACAGCCAGACGAGAATTGCTCGCAACTGCTTTGAATGAATTGCTACAAAGTGTACGCGGAGAAAAGGCGCTATGGGTCACGAGTGATAGCCAAGTGATTGAGTCGCGGATCGATGCGCTTGAACTTAATATGCGTGATGTTGTGGCCCAAACGCTTATCAATGCCCGTGGAGACACTGCTTACCAATTGGTTCCACGTAAAATCCGCGACTCCATTGAATGGAACCACCAACGTCATTTAGCACAAAATCCATTTGAAACAGAGGCGCAAGGCACCTTGCGCGCCAATCTTGATCATGCACTATATAGCCATCTTGCAAAGATCGTCAAAGCACACTGGAATTTGTTTAGCAATATTTTCGGTACTGAAGAACGCTTCGATAGCGAATTTGCACGCATCACCGCAGCGCGTAATGGCCTAAAACACAATCGTGATCTAAACGCTAGTGAAAAAGCTTCGGCTGAAGCAGGTCTTATCTGGGTCGAAAGTTGTATTAAAAAGGCTTTAGCTGAGTAAACCAACACTACGTTGCTTTACTCACCCAGCACATACTCCGGCAAATCAAGTTCACATCGCATCACCAATGCCTTGCAACCTGCGCAAAACCCGCTGAGCACCCCACCCGCTTAAACGCAAAACGCCCGCATGCACGCGGGCGTTTTACTTACTTACA
>JAHDEP010000332.1 GCA_020628775.1 Rhizobiaceae bacterium
GAAGACATGATCTTCTCAGACATGGGTGAATTGCACCACGCGCTTGATAATGGCATCGTGACACTTCATGCGAAAGTTAAAGGTCGTTTCAAAACGGTTGATGAAGAGGGTAATCCTGTTTCAGCAATCCATGAAACAACACCTGGTCGTATGATTGTTGGTGAGTTGCTTCCTAAAAATGCAAAAGTCTCATTTGATGTTTGTAACCAGGAATTGACGAAGAAAAACATCTCGAAAATGATCGATAATGTTTATCGTCACTGTGGCCAAAAAGAAGCGGTTATCTTCTGTGACCGCATCATGCAGCTTGGCTTTAAACATGCTTGTATGGCTGGTATTTCCTTCGGTAAGGATGACATGGTTATCCCTGAATCCAAGAAGAAAATCATCTCTGATACTGAAACAATGGTTCAGGATTACGAGCAGCAATATAATGACGGTTTGATCACGCAAGGTGAGAAATACAACAAAGTCATTGATGTTTGGGGTAAAGCCAACGAAAAACTAACCGAAGAGATGATGGATCTTCTGAAATCGGTTGAGTTTGACGAAGATGGCCGTCAGAAGCAGATCAACTCGATTTACATGATGAGCCACTCTGGTGCTCGTGGTTCTGTGAACCAGATGCGTCAGTTGGGTGGTATGCGTGGATTGATGGCGAAACCTTCTGGTGAAATCATCGAAACACCAATCATTTCGAACTTTAAAGAAGGTCTGACTGTGAATGAGTACTTTAACTCCACTCACGGTGCTCGTAAGGGTCTTGCAGATACGGCTTTGAAAACTGCGAACTCAGGTTATCTAACACGTCGTTTGGTTGATGTTGCGCAAGATTGCATCATCACTCAGCATGATTGTGGTACTGATAAGGGTCTAACAATGACACCGATCGTTGATGCGGGTCAGGTTGTGGCACCTATCGGTCAGCGTGTGTTGGGTCGTACAATCCTTGTGGATGTTATGAACCCTGCTGATGGTTCTGTTCTTATTCCTGCAGGCCGTATGGTCGACGAAGCGGATGTGGTCAAAATTGAAGCGGCTGGTATTCAGTCAATTCAGATCCGTTCCGCGCTAACTTGTGAATTGCAAAACGGTATTTGCGGCACATGTTACGGTCGTGACTTGGCACGTGGTACAAGAGCAAATATGGGTGAGGCTGTTGGTGTTATCGCAGCGCAATCCATTGGTGAGCCTGGTACTCAGCTAACCATGCGTACGTTCCACTTGGGTGGTACTGCAACGGTGGTGGATTCATCTTACATTGAAGCTTCATACGAAGGTACAATTAAGATGAAAAACCGCAACATGGTTCGTCATAAAGACGGTCACCTTGTGGCAATGGGTCGTAACATGTCTATCCAGATTATGGATGAGACAGGTGCGGAACGTTCGTCTCAGCGTGTATCTTACGGTTCGAAAATCTTTGTTGATGACGGTGATAGCGTCACACGCGGCCAACGTTTGGCTGAGTGGGATCCATATACACGTCCAATCATGACTGAGGTTTCAGGTGTGATTGACTTCGAAGACGTTGTCGATGGCGTATCGGTTCTGGAAAGTGCCGATGAAGCAACAGGTATCACAAAGCGTCAGGTTATTGACTGGCGTTCAACACCTCGCGGTACTGACTTGAAACCTGCAATCGTCATTAAAGACAAAGACGGTAATGTTGCAAAACTAGAACGTGGTGGCGAAGCTCGCTTCCTGCTTTCAGTGGATGCGATCCTATCCGTGGAGCCAGGTGCTAAGGTAACAGCCGGTGATGTGATCGCTCGTTTCCCAATGGAAAGTGCGAAAACAAAAGATATTACTGGTGGTCTGCCACGTGTGGCCGAGCTCTTCGAAGCGCGTCGTCCAAAAGATCATGCGATTATCGCAGAGATCGACGGTATAATTCGCTTTGGTCGTGACTATAAGAACAAGCGTCGTATTATCATCGAGCCGGCGGAAGAGGGTGTTGAGCAAGCTGAATACCTCATTCCAAAAGGTAAGCCGTTCCATCTACAAGATGGCGACTTTATCGAGAAGGGTGAATACATCCTTGATGGTAATCCTGCTCCGCATGACATCCTGGCCATTAAAGGTGTTGAAGCCTTGGCTTCATATCTCGTCAATGAGATTCAGGAAGTTTACCGTTTGCAGGGCGTGTTGATCAACGATAAGCACATCGAAGTCATCGTACGTCAGATGTTGCAGAAAGTTGAGATCACTGA
>JAHDEP010000333.1 GCA_020628775.1 Rhizobiaceae bacterium
ATCAGAAATAACCAAATGGTTGTCCATCTGACAACTGGCAAATAAGTCTCCCAGTAATGAACGCCGTATTGTTGTTTGTGGCCGCCAATATTCAACCTTGCCTTGTGTTTGTAGACTTGTTCAGTTGAAATTTGTCGTTTGCGCTTCATGCTCCAAACTGCGGGCAAGATTTTGTGCCCTGGTGGAACCTCGTCCCGTCTGACCAGCTTCCAATGTTTCCTTTCTGTATGATCCTTGACTTCTTTGATCATAGCCCTTTCGAATTGGGGTGCGTCGTCGGCTGCTAGAGCCTCGTGCATATATAATGTGTCCGGATCGTTGGACGCCTTGAAAGCGATGGGATCATCCAATTTGGTGATGATCGCGTCCTCCTCGTACATTTTGGGGTCGATAGTTTCGTAATCGACATGGAAGGCAAGATGCTCTTGTTGTTTAGATTCGATCAGCCTTTTTGTTGGTTTAGGCGTGCGTGTGGATCGTCGAACTGATTGTTGATTAACATTTGTAGGCGCCTGTTCGATTGCATCTCCCTCGTGTCCGTTGCTCTCGTCTGGAGCGGCTGCATCTACCTCAGTTTCATCGTTTTCAGATGGTGTGGGCCAGTTGTCACCGGCCGTGATGTTGGAACCTCCTGTTGCTGTTGGGTTCTCGGGCGTCGTAGCAGCTTCTGGGACATGTGATTGGTTTGATGTAGGAGTAATCTTCTCCTTCTTCTTCAAGGTTTTCTTGGTAAAAGATAAGTCCCAATTGAAAAGTTGGTCGGCTTTTGAAGTCGTGAAGTGGCATTTTAATTGCCACCTTGATTTGACGATAGGTTTGCCATGCTTGGGCGATACCGTTTCAAATAATTTGTCATACTTGACATGGAATTGTGGCAAAACTAGACCTGTTTCTAGGTTTAGAATCAAGCCAACTGATCGGGCGTGTCTTGGTGAAGGTCCCAAATAGAGTCCCACTCATGCTCAGGATCCCCATTTTGGTCCTGACTTCCCTTGCTGTTGATTGTTGTTCAACACATAGACTGGACAAGCAAATGGATGAAAATGTTTCAGTTTTGGTTTTACTTCCGATCGTGAAAATAACTCAATGGGCAAGACGGCTTGCCCTTTTCGTGGTGTAGAGTTGAATATCTCGTTTTGATATCGTATGGCGTACGGCCATAGATTTGCTTCAACGGCATCAGGCCATCGGTGTTGGGCGTGAAGGATTGACGTGCGCGCTGCTTCTTGAATATCTCGTATTCGTTTCTCCGCGATGCCATTTTGGAAGTGGGCATTAACCCCACAGTAACTGATGGTTTGCCGTTCCTTAGCAACAGCCTCAACAAATGCCTTATCCGCAAATCTTCCGTTATCTGCGTGATAGTGTTGAATCTTCACTCCCATGGAGGCGGCATAGGCCTCAAAGGCTTTCTTAGCTTCGACCGTTTCTTGGCTTGTTGTTGATTTCTGGAGATAGATGAAGCTTAGGCGGCTGAAATGATCCACAAAGATTGTGGCCACTTTATATTGCATTTTTGTCGGGATTCCCTTCATTTGACCAATGAGTCCTGGTGTCGTGGTTTCCAATTGGTCCACTGAGACGCATTGTCCCGGCGCAGTGACGGTAAACAATTTGCCTTTGTTATTAGCGCCTTTTGTTCGCCACGGTACTCGCGTTGCTTTGCCAAAGCGACACGCTGCGCATTCAGGGACTCTGCATTTTGCAAGGTATGCAGGTAAGTCTCCATTTAATGCCATCTGTTGTATTTTGTTGAATGGTGAGTGTCCAAGTCAATAATGCCACAGTAGAAGCTCCATGGTAGGATCTTCCAAGGTTTGTGTTGCGTGTTCTTCATCTTCAACGATGGGAAGCTGAACGCGCTGATTGTTGGGTGTGATTTCCCAAATTGGCTGTGGTGTCTGATTTGGATGTTCATGTTGTTGTGTGTTGTTGAGAGGAATTGGCTCCAAATTGTTGTCAGAGTCAATTTGTGCCTCGGTTTCCTGCACTGATTCATCGTCGTCTGGGATTACATGTGCAGGAAGGCAATACAACTTGTTGTCGTCGCAATTTGGTAGGTGCGACATGAATGCATGGAAGTTCTGGTATTCCGGCGCAGAGCAAAACACCGCGATATTTGAAGGTGGTCGTAGCTCAATTGATTTTGAGAATTTCCCGTGCATCCAGGTGAGTTTTACTTGTTCCTCGTCGGTAAAACATTTTGTACCCC
>JAHDEP010000334.1 GCA_020628775.1 Rhizobiaceae bacterium
TCGGTTTATTTACATCTCAGTTGAGGTAAAGCTCACCGCTTCATAATCAAAGCCGTAGTCCTATCGGGCCACGGCTTCATAATTAGATAGCGAGGCTATACATCAACATAGCAATAAGCACAAGAGGTTTAGCGTGATTCTATCTTAAAGAGTTGACGTTAATCCTGTTAAGGGGAAAATGCCGTTGGCTGATACCAATCAAGAAGAGAAATCTAAACGAGCGTCACTTAAACCACTAAGAACGCTGCTCCCTTATCTGCTTAGATATCCTAAGCTTATCATCGGCGCCTGTATATTTTTACTGCTGGCAGCGGTGACAACGCTCACATTACCCATGGCGGTCAGGCGCGTTATTGATAATGGCTTTTCAGGACAAGATGCTGATTTTGTAAATAGCTATTTCACAGTACTGATGGGGATCGCCATCGTACTCGCGATCTCAAGTGGGATGCGCTACTATTTTGTTATTCTCATCGGCGAACGCGTCATTACAGATTTGCGCCGCGATGTTTTTGATCATATCGCAAATCTCTCACCTGGATTTTACGATGTAAATCGCTCCGGAGAAATCATCTCCCGATTAACTGCGGATACCACTCAGATTAAATCTGCCGTGGGCGCAACAGCTTCAATGGCGTTGCGAAACTCGATTTTATGTTTGGGTGGTGTGATCATGATGTTTGTCACATCGTTTAAGCTCTCGCTTTTTGTGATCATCGGTATCCCGCTTATTGTTTTGCCATTGGTTGGATTTGGAAGAGCGGTACGCCGTCGTTCAAGAGATGCGCAGGATACATTAGCCGAAGCGATGGCTTATGCATCAGAAGCAATTAACGCAACACGCACATTACAGGCCTTTAATGCTGAAAAAACAGCATCAGGTCGCTTTAACAACGCTGTTGATGATGCATTTGCTGCTGCAAGAGCTGCTGTCACAACACGTGCCACGCTAACAGTTTTCACTATCTCATTGGTATTTTGCGGCGTTGTTGGCATTTTATGGTCCGGTGCGCATTCCGTTTTAGAAGGCAATATGTCTGCAGGTACACTGGGGCAGTTTTTGCTTTATTCTGTTCTGGCTGCCGGCAGCCTTGGCGCTTTATCTGAAGTTTATAGCGAGCTCTCACAAGCAGCCGGTGCGGCAGAACGTCTTGGCGAATTGTTGCAAGAAGAATCTGATATTCAAGATCCTGAAAACCCAGTTGCACTCCCTTTGCCTTCAAAGGGAACGATTGAATTTTCAGATGTTGATTTTGCTTATCCTTCAAGACCGGACACAAACATATTGGATAAATTGTCATTCACCATCAATTCCGGTGAGACAGTTGCCATTGTTGGTCCATCAGGTGCAGGTAAAAGCACCTTGTTCTCCCTGATCTTGAGGTTTTATGACCCAAGCTCTGGTGAAGTTAAAATTGATGGTGTCGACATCAAAACTGGCCTGTTGGCAGATGTGCGCAACCGTACGGCAATCGTCCCGCAAGACGTTACCATTTTTGCAAGCTCGGTCTCTGAGAATATTGCTTTTAGCCGCCAAGATGCAACAGACGAAGACATCAAAACAGCTTCGATCAATGCGCTTGCGGACGAGTTCGTTAAAGACATGGATAATGGCTATAACAGTATGATTGGTGAACGTGGGGTTACGCTATCAGGCGGTCAACGTCAACGCGTTGCAATAGCCAGAGGCATGCTTAAAGACGCACCGATTTTATTGCTTGATGAAGCGACATCTGCGCTTGATGCACAAAGTGAAAAACTGGTGCAACAAGCGCTTGATCGAATGATGGAAAATAGAACCACCATCGTCATCGCCCATAGGCTTTCAACCATTCTTAAAGCAGATCGAATTCTGGTGATGGATAAGGGTAAGATCGTTGAAGAAGGCACGCACCAAAGCCTGTCTTCTGCTGGCGGTATCTATGCGAATTTAGCCAAGCTGCAATTTGAGCAAGAACTGGAAAAATAAGCATAAAAATAGCTCAAGCGATCAGCGTTCTGTTAGCTTGAGCTCAATTCGGCGATTGGTATCGCGTGCTTCTTGGCTATCACCTTCAGCAATAGGTTGGAATTCACCGAAGCCAGCGGCCACCAAACGATTAGCTGGCACGCCTTGCTCGATCAAGAATTTAACCACCGAAGTCGCACGTGCGCTGGATAGCTCCCAGTTATCGGCATAACGACCCGTGCCTGACAACGGCACATTATC
>JAHDEP010000067.1 GCA_020628775.1 Rhizobiaceae bacterium
TGGGCGATGCGCCCAATGACATACAAATGTTAGAACATGCTGATATTGGTTTTGTTATGAAAAACAGTTCCAACCAGCATTTATTCACCCCCAACAAACCCGATCATGTCACATATTCAAAAGATCCTGGTCCCAAAGGATGGAATTTGTGCGTTTTGAGTTTGTTCGTGTAAACTAGATTAACTTTAGAAAAAGAGACTTATTAAAATATGGCTGACTTTCATCAAAACGGTAGCGTTGCAACATTACACAATTTGGCGCAAATTCCGTTTGAGCAACTCGAGGCGCAGCTAAAGCAATTCGCGAAAACTAGAAAAATTACGCTTATTCTGCCAAGTCTTTATTCAGAGCTTGAAGCCCCTGCACTTTCCAACATTTTAGATGAATTAAGCAAAGCAGAATTTATCAATCACATTGTCATTGGTTTGGATCGTGCAGATGAAGCACAGTTCAAACACGCCAAGGAATATTTCTCGCGTTTGCCGCAAAAACATGATGTTTTGTGGAATGACGGTCCGCGCCTTAAATCTATCCATGAGAAATTAGCTGGTGCAAATCTCGCACCTGAAGAGCCCGGTAAGGGTCGCAACGTTTGGTATTGCATGGGCTTTGCGCTTGCCACGGGCAATTCAGATGTTGTCGCGTTGCATGATTGCGATATCACCACTTATTCCAAAGAAATGCTGGCGCGACTGGTTTATCCGGTTACTAATCCGGCCTTCGCCTATCATTTTGTAAAAGGGTATTACCCGCGCATCGCCGATGGCAAAATCAACGGCCGTGTTTCAAGATTGCTTGTCACACCTTTATTGCTCGCCATTCAAAAAACCTGCGGTCATAACGATTATATCGATTACTTGAACGCCTTTAGATATCCATTGGCTGGCGAGTTTGCCATGCGCACGTCCATCCTGCCTGATATGCGCATCCCATCGGATTGGGGACTAGAAATTGGTGTATTATCGGAAGTCTGGCGAAACCTTTCAAATCGGGTGATCTGCCAGGTTGATATTTCAGACGCATATGATCACAAGCATCAACCACTGTCTGAAGAAGATGCGAACGCTGGCCTATCGCGCATGTCGATTGATATTTCAAAAGCGCTATATCGCAAATTGGCAACGGACGGCGTAACGCTTTCCAACGCGACATTCAGAACGCTAAAAGCCACATATTTCCGCATCGCGCTTGATCTTGTTGAGATGTATTATAACGACGCGACAATGAACGGACTTCATACAGATCGTCACGTTGAAGAAAAAGCGGTTGAACTGTTCGCAGCGAACATCATGAAAGCTGGGCAATCCTACCTGGATAACCCAATGGAAACACCGTTTATTCCAAATTGGAGCCGCATCCAAGCGGCAGACCCTGATGTCTTGCTCAACATTCATAAAGCTGTCCAACAGGACGCTGCCGAGTTTGGGTAATTCGCTCTGCAAACTAACAACAAGAGGGTATAAAATTGCTTAGATACATCATCCTAACTTACACCCTCTTGCTCTCCTTTACAGCTTCAGCTGACCAGCACCAAGATATGGCATTTAGTGCAAGCGAAGTCTTTTCGGTCACCACAACAGACTGGAATAAAGACGAGATCGCTGATCCTGTGATGATCTTAAATATCAATGACGGTGAGCAATTTGATGTATTGTTTTTTCTAAGCGATGAATATGGACGCTTGGCATTAAAACACCATGTCCCTGATATGGTTTGGGGATCAAGCGTGATGTTTGGCCAGGAGCCATGGGTTACAACATCGCAAAATGGATCTGTTATTGTCGGCTCACAAAATTCCGCTATTGGCCGAAATCGCTGGGAGCAAAAGCTCACAATCGCATATCGGAATGATGAGCTCATCGTCGCAGGTTTCACCTACACACATTATGATACGCTTGACCCAAATGCTTATGGAGGATGTGACTTTAACCTCCTCACCGGAAAAGGGTTTAAAAACGAGCAACCAATCAAATTCGATGTAAATGTTATGACAGTTTCAGATTTCGCGTCAGGTGGACAAAATCTACCCGAATTCTGCTATTCCGATTAATATCAAAGCTTGAGCGTTAGAACTCAACCAGCTGCCCGTCTTTGAGCGTAACGCAACGATCCATCTGGCGGGCAAGATCGTGGTTGTGTGTCGCAACCAATGCCGACAAACCAGATTGTTTCACAAGTGCTTCAAGCGCTTCAAATACATAAGAAGCCGTTTCAGGATCAAGATTACCCGTTGGTTCATCTGCCAACAGCACACTTGGGGCATTGGCAACAGCTCTCGCAATTGCCACCCGTTGCTGCTCACCGCCCGAAAGTTCTGTGGGACGATGCGAAATACGATGACCCAGCTTTAGATATTCAAGCAATTCTTTTGCTCTAGCTTCAGCTTCCTTTTTCTCAAGTCCACTGATCAATTGCGGAATAACCACATTCTCGCTGGCGGAAAATTCTGGCAGCAAGTGATGGAACTGATAAACAAAGCCAATCTTTTTGCCGCGAACATCGGTGCGCATTTCATCTGATAAATGACTGCATGCAACACCATCAACGATCACTTCACCACCGTCCGGACGCTCAAGTAAACCTGCCATATGCAAAAGCGTTGACTTACCCGCACCAGAAGGCGCAATAAGCGCAACAGTTTCTCCACGATTAAGCTTAAAGTTCACACCATTTAAAATCGTCAGCTTTTCATCGCCCTGCACATAATGACGTTCAACCGACAATAATTCCATCGCAAGGTCTTGCGCATTGGTCACATCGTTCATGTTAATTCGGCTTGCATCATTCATATTCATTTACTCATATCTCAGTGCTTGAACAGGATCGATTTTTGACGCCCGCCATGCAGGCACAAGGGTGGCAATGAATGTTAAAACAAACGCCATGATAATAATGGACAGCGTCTCGGCAAAATCCATATCAGCCGGCAATTGACTTAAGAAGTAAAGCTCAGGATTAAACAGGGTTGTACCAGAAAGCCATGAGAAGAACGCGCGAATACGTTCAACATTTAAGCACACGACAACGCCTAAAATGACCCCTGCTCCCGTGCCTGCAACACCGATTGCGGAACCGGTCATAAAGAAGATACGCATAACCGAAGCGGATGTTGCACCCATCGTACGCAAAATTGCAATGTCCCGACCTTTATCTTTCACCAGCATGATCAGCCCGGAAATAATATTCAACGCAGCAACTAAAATGATCAATGTGAGGATCATAAACATCACGTTGCGCTCAACCTGTAGCGCCGAGAAGAACGTTTGGTTTCGCTGTTGCCAATCCGTAATAAAGATTTGCCGTTCAGCTGCGGTTTCCAAAGGTCCACGGAAATCATTGACGCTGTCAGGATCATCAATAAAGACTTCGATGGATTGGACTTCATCTTCGGTATTAAAATAGATCTGTGCTTCGCCAAGCGGCATATAAATAATCGATGAGTCATATTCTGACATGCCGATCTCAAATATACCTGAAATGGGATAAGACTTGACCCGAGGCGTTACACCAAATGGTGTGACATCACCTTCAGGGGAGACCAGTGTGATGCTATCTCCTGCAATCAATCCAAGAGAATCAGCCATGCGCGTTCCGATCAGAACGCCCTCACCGGCTGCAAATCCCACCAAATCGCCTGCTTTGATATTTTGCGAAACCCAATCTAAGCGTTCAATATCAGAAACCGAAATACCGCGAACCAATGCGCCAGTTCCCGCGCCACCATTGCCCGAGGCTAAAGTTTGCCCTTCAACAATCGGCAAAGCCATCTGCACGCCTTCAACGCCTTCGAGGCGTTTGGCAAGATTGGTGTAATCATTAAAAGGCTCGTCAATTGGCTGAACAATCATGTGTCCATTAATACCAAGGATACGGTTGATCAGCTCCGCACGAAACCCGTTCATCACCGCCATAACAATGATGAGGGTTGCAACACCAAGCATGATGCCAGCAAATGAAAACCCAGCAATGACGGATACGACAGTTTCTTTGCGTTTTGAACGGAGATAACGCCAAGCAACAAGACGTTCAAACACACCAAATGGTCTGGATGATGGCATTTCTTTGGTATCGCTGCTCAATGTCTTCAAAGCCCTTTTTAAGTGTCTATCACGCCGTTAGTTTGTTGATCGCTGCCTCAATGGTCAGGCTTTCGCGTTCACCAGTCTTACGGTTTTTAAGTTCAACTTCGCCCGTCTTCATGCCGCGCGGCCCAACAACAATCTGTTGCGGAACACCGATGAGATCAGCGGTCGCAAATTTACCACCAGCGCGCTCATCACGGTCATCAAGCACGACGTCAAAACCAGCTTTACCAAGTTCAGCATAAATCTTAGCTGAAGCTTCATCACAGGTTTCGTCGCCCACTTTCATATTGATAATTCCCACATCAAATGGCGCAACTGATTCTGGCCAAATAATACCATTTTCGTCATGAGACGCTTCAATGATGGCGGGAACAAGGCGCGTTGGGCCAATACCATATGAACCCATATGAACCTCATGTTCGCGCCCATCCGGCCCCATAACTTTTGCGCCCATTGCAGCTGAATATTTCGTGCCGAAGTAAAAGATGTGACCAACTTCAATACCGCGGTCAGATACTTTTTTATCGTCATCAATTGCATCAAATGCCGCAGCATCATGCATCTCAGATGTTGCAGCATAATATTCAGTCCATTGATCAAATATTGCTTTCATCTTAGTGCGATCTGAGAAGTCCACATCTTCAGCAGGGATATCGAATCCAAGGAAATTTTTGTGACAGAACACCTCTGATTCGCCCGTGTCTGCTAAAATGATGAACTCGTGGCTCAAATCACCACCAATCGGACCTGTGTCCGCGCGCATTGGAATTGCACGTAGACCCAAACGATCAAATGTCCGCAAATATGCTGTGAACATTTTGTAATAAGCAAATTCTGCATCTTCTTTGTTTAGATCAAACGAATAAGCATCCTTCATGATAAATTCACGCGAACGCATTGTGCCAAAACGTGGTCTGATCTCATCGCGGAACTTATGTTGGATATGATAAAGGTTCAGCGGCAATTCTTTATAAGAACGCACATAAGAGCGGAAAATGTCGGTGATCATTTCCTCATTGGTCGGACCGTAAAGCATTGGACGGTCCTGACGATCGGTGATGCGCAGCATTTCCTTACCATAATCATCATAACGGCCACTTTCGTTCCACAAGTCAGCTGACTGAATTGTAGGCATAAGCACTTCATGCGCCCCTGCTCTATTTTGCTCTTCGCGAATAATCGCGTTTACTTTATCCAAAACACGCTTGCCAAGCGGTAGCCACGAATAGATACCGGCAGATTGCTGGCGTATCATGCCCGCGCGCAACATCAGCCTGTGAGAAACAATCTCAGCTTCCTTTGGGTTTTCTTTTAAAATTGGCAAAAAATATGAAGAAAGGCGCATGGCTTATCCGTATCAATATTACGTTCCGAAAACTAAAACGTTCGGAATCGGAGGTTATTTAGTTGTTGAAGACTTCTACTCTTTTACAATCAATCTGAAAAGCATGAATAATAAATAGAGTTTGCTTGGCTTTCTCTTTATTTTTTCTTCAATTTTTCTATATCTGTGCAAAATAAATGGTGACAAATTTTCGCAAGTGGGTTAACTTCGCTCGAAAATAAGGCAGTTTTTCAAAAACATGCCTAAATCGCGATCAAGTCTTGGGAGGATTAGATCTCAGGCGCGCTTAACGCGCAGCCACCGGCCGACGGGTAGAGGTCCGCGACAACTAACAGCAAGGCTATTATAGCCTTGCTTTTTTTATGCCCTTACAAAACCAGTATTGATTAAAATTTTGGGAAGATTGCCATAAAGTCGTCGAAGGTAACTCCAAACACTTCAACTAAGACAAAAAAGCAAACGAAGAATACGCTTGCGACAATTGAGTTCATCACGACGATGCGAAGGACTTTGAGATTCGCTGGTGCGCTTTTTGTGGTCCCGAGTACCACTTCACCCTCTTCAGCCTGCGATTTTCCGCTAAATGGCAGCACTAAGAAAAGCGATATCCACCACATAATAAAATAAATCGCAAAATACGTACCAAATCCCATTGATGAAAATCCTAGATCAAACTTGCTCTAACTCAATCAATGTGCCGGAAAAATCACCAGGATGTAAAAACAGGACAGGTTTTCCGTGCGCACCAATCTTAGGCTCACCATCACCTAATACACGAGCCCCAGTTTGTATCAATTGGCTTTTTGCCGCATCTATATCATCCACCTCATAGCAAATATGGTGCATGCCGCCTTTTGGGTTCTTGTCCAAAAATGAGGCAATGGGCGAAGATGCATCTATTGGTTCTAAAAGTTCGACCTTTGTATTGGGCAACTCGATAAAGACCACGGTCACGCCATGCTCGACAAGCTTCTGAGGCGCAGTCACTTTAGCGCCCAGCATATCCTTATATTGATCGGTTGCGACCTTAAGATCAGGAACCGCGATCGCTACGTGATTTAACTTTCCAAGCATGTTGCCCCCTACACTTTTTCAACAAACACAGTCGCGACAGGTTTCTTATTCCAAACCTCACGAACAGCTGAACGCACAGCACGACGAACTGATTCTTGAACCATACTCAAATCTTTACGACGCACACGTGGGATACTTTCCACCGCGCCAATAACCGCATCATAAATCACATCATCAATTTCATCACCGGCATCATCAAAGATCGGCAATCCAATCGAGTTGATCAACGGATCACTCTTGAACTCATATCTGTTATCGAGCAAGACCTGTACTGATACATGACCGGCAAAAGAAAGCTTGCGGCGATCAGAAATACCCAGATCGTCATATTCGCCAATCACAGCGCCATCTTTGAAGATACGGCCGCTTGGCACGTCATCAATCAGTTCAGGCTCTCCTGGTGCTAAACGAAGCATATCCCCGTTGCGAACGCGTGGTACCTTGCCAATGCCACTTTCTTCAGCCAATTTGGCATGCGCGACCAGATGCGCAGCTTCACCATGAACTGGTACTAAAATCTCAGGGCGAACCCACTCATACATTTGTTGCAATTCATTGCGACGTGGATGACCAGAGACGTGAATAGGTAATTCATCGCTATCTTCGACAATCAAAACACCGCGATCAATCAAGGCATTCTTGATGTTTAGAATACCCTTTTCATTGCCAGGAATTGCGCGCGCTGAAAACACAACAGTATCATCTTTCGTAAGAGCAACATGGCGCATTTCATCGCGTGATAATTTTGCAAGCGCAGCACGTGGTTCACCTTGTGAACCCGTCATAATAATTACGACCTTATCGCGCGGGATAAACCCAAACTCATCTTCTTCCAAAAAGTTCGGCAAGCCATCCATCATGCCAAGTTCGCTGGCAACGGATACAACACGTTTGATAGAACTCCCCAAAAGCAGGACTTCACGTTCAGCGTCACGAGCAGCTTCAGCGATTGAGCGAATGCGGCCCACATTTGAGGAAAACGATGTAATGGCAACCCGAGCAGGCGCATCTTCGATTACCTTACGAAGATTTTTGCTGATCGATTGTTCTGTTGGCGAAGTGCCATCACGCATCGCATTGGTGGAATCGCACATGATCGCCAAAATGCCTTCATCACCTAACTGACGAAATCTATTTTCATCCGTCAAAGGTCCCAATGACGGATCATGATCAATCTTCCAGTCGCCTGTATGGATAACTTTTCCAAGATCCGTTTTGATCGCAAGCGATAGCGGCTCAGGGATCGAGTGATTTACCGCAACAGCTTCAATCTCAAACGGGCCGATATTAAACACATCGCCAGCATTGAAGATGGTAACCGGTATTTCACGACGTGAGCGCTCATAAGCGCGTTTTGCTTCCAACATACCGGCGGTGAACGGAGTTACATACACGGGCACATTTAACAAAGGCCATAGCTCATTTAACGCACCATAATGATCTTCATGCGCATGCGTGATGATAATGGCTTTAAGGTTATGACGCTCTTCTTCTAAAAACCTGATATCTGGCAGAACAAGATCAACACCAGGAAGCTCTAACCCCGGAAAAGTCACACCGCAATCGACCATGATCCACTCGCGGTTATTGGGATCGCCATAGCCATATAGCGCTAGGTTCATACCAATTTCACCAACACCACCAAGTGGTAAGAATACGAGTTCGTTCTCGCTAGCCATAATCTGTTCTTTCTTTTCTTTACGTATCGAGAAGGAAAACATCCCCTGCCGCAATTTTAATCTCGTCGCCATCATCTTGGCGCAAAATCAAATTGCAATCTTCCGATAATCCAATAAACCGGCCGTACAACACCTCATTGGGAAGATTGATCTTAATATCTTCATCAATGCCGGCTGCATTTTCAAGCCATAAATCGCGAATGGCTGATAAACCACGCCCCTCGTCCCATAATGCCAAGACATATTTCATCTCTTCAAACAAATGCGCAAAGAGATCTTGCGGGCTCACAGACACACCAAGCGAATTTAAACATGTGGTTTTATACAAAGCCTGATCTGGGTGATGAGACACATTGATACCAATACCAATCACCACCGATATCTGCTCTTTTGAAACCTGCTCGGATTCAAGCAATATGCCGCAAACTTTTGCGCCATCAATCAAGATATCATTGGGCCATTTTATCCGCACCTTAGCAGATGAATTAGCCAGGGCTTTCTTAATTGCAAAATTAGCTGCCAATGCTGCAACCAATGGCAATGTACCAATGTTCTCGCGAGCCGCGGGATTATTTAGCAATAATGAAGCGTAGAGATTTCCAGTTTCAGAAACCCATTGCCGACCTCTACGTCCACGCCCACCAAGTTGCCGTTCTGCAGTTATCCATAAACCTGACCCAGCGCCATTTCGCGCATGCTGCAAACAAAAGTCATTGGTTGAAGAGACGTCACCTTCTTCAATGTGACGCCATTCGATTTGTGTCTTTAAAACCAATTAGAAGAACGTGCGTGCTGCAACTTCAGCCGCAGTACCAATTGGACCACCGATGATGACATAGCCAAGGACAAATAGACCTGCAAGGCTGTAGACCAAGCGTAGCTCACCTGCAACTGGCGCAAATTCATGCTTAACTTCATCAAACCACATGATTTTGATAATGCGGAGGTAATAGTAAGCACCAACAACGGATGCGAGCACACCGATAATCGCCAGCGCATAAAGCTCAGCTTCAATCGCTGCAACAAATACGAAATACTTACCCCAGAAACCAGCGAGTGGTGGAATACCTGCAAGCGAGAACATGAAGATTGTCAAAATCACCGCCATAAACGGGTTGGACTTCGCAAGACCTGCAAGATCATTGATGTTTTCTAAGTTACCATCATCTTTGGTGCGCATTGCTAAAATACAAGCAAATGTTCCAAGCGTCATCACCATGTAGATCAGCATGTAAAGAACGATACCAGACACCCCTGATTGCGTACCAGCAGCTAGACCAACAAGAGCATAACCCATGTGACCAATAGAAGAATAAGCCATCAGACGTTTGATGTTGCTTTGACCGATCGCTGCGAACGCACCCAAAACCATTGATGCAATAGCAATGAACACAACAATCTGCTGCCATTCATGTGTGACTGTTTGGAAGGCTTCGATGACCAAGCGGATGAACACGGCCATTGCTGCAACTTTTGGAGCTGCGGCTAGGAAAGCTGTCACCGGAGTTGGCGCACCTTCATAAACATCTGGGGTCCACATGTGAAATGGCACTGCTGAAATCTTAAAGGCAATACCTGCAAGCAGGAATACAAGACCAAAGATAAGGCCGAGCTCCGGCTTACCGCCTGTAAGTGCAGATGCGATTTCATCAAAGCCTGTGTGGCCTGTGTAACCGTAGATCAATGACGCGCCATAAAGCAGGATACCTGAAGAGAGAGCGCCAAGCACAAAATACTTAAGACCCGCTTCCGTTGATTTATCATCATCGCGTTTGATTGCTGCAACCACATAGAGCGCAAGTGACTGAAGCTCAAGACCAAGATAAAGCGCAATCATGTCGTTTGCTGAAATCATCAGCATCATGCCGACAGTGGCAAGCAAGATCAAAATCGGGAACTCGAAAAATGGGTTCTTCTCAAAACGAGAATGGCCAATCGACATCATCAACGCCACTGCAGAACCAATGAGCGCAAGCACTTTCATGAACTTCGCAAATGGATCTGACAGATATGCACCGTTAAACGCTTCGCCCTGCCCCACAACAAATATCAACACAAGGCCGGCAATGATCAACAATGCAACAGACAATCCATTGATCGCATTCAATGTCGAACGACCACCGTAAGCACCGATCATCAACAAAACCATAGCGCCAACTGCCAGCATAATTTCTGGCAGAGATAGATGCAGGCTCTCCATTAAAATCTCAGTCGTCATTTGAGTAGCATCCTCGTTTTATTTCGCTGACATTGCGATATTTTGCGCTGCTTCAATAGCAGCAGAATATTGGGTGACAAGTGCATCAACTGATGCAGCGGTCGCGTCAAATACTGGCATCGGATAAACACCGAAGAATATAACCAGTGCAATCAGCGGATATAGTATTGTTTTTTCGCGGCCTGAAAGATCAAGCAGTGCTTTAAGGTTTTCTTTTTCAAGTGCACCAAACACCACGCGGCGGTAGAGCCATAGCGCATATGCGGCTGACAAGATAACACCAAGTGTTGCAAACATTGCGGTCCAAGTTGAAACCTGGAAGACGCCGATGAGAACCATGAATTCGCCGACGAAACCTGAAGTTCCAGGAAGGCCGACATTCGCCATAGTGAACAACATAAATGCAACAGCATAATTTGGCATGTTGTTTACAAGACCGCCATAAGCTGAAATCTCACGAGTGTGCATACGATCGTAGATCACACCAACGCACAAGAACAATGCGCCTGAAATCAAACCATGGGACAACATCTGGAAGATTGCACCCTGCACGCCTTGTGCATTGGCTGCAAAAATACCCATTGTCACATAACCCATATGCGCCACAGATGAATAAGCAATCAGCTTCTTAATATCCGTCTGCATCATCGCAACAAGAGATGTGTAGACAATCGCAATGGCTGAAAGAGCAAATACATATGGTGCGAAATCTGCAGATGCGACCGGGAACATTGCAAGTGAGAAACGAATAAGACCGTAACCACCCAATTTCAAAAGCACACCAGCCAGAATAACAGAACCTGCAGTTGGCGCTTCAACGTGTGCATCTGGAAGCCAAGTATGAACAGGCCACATAGGCATTTTCACAGCAAATGATGCGAAGAATGCGAGCCACAACCAAGTCTGCATTGAGACAGGGAAATCATACTCAAGAAGCTTTGTGATATCCGTCGTACCAGCCTGCCAATACATTGCCATGATCGCAAGCAGCATAAGCACTGAGCCGAGCAATGTATAAAGGAAGAATTTGAAACTTGCATATACGCGGCGCTGACCACCCCAAACACCGATGATAATAAACATCGGGATAAGACCTGCTTCAAAGAACACGTAGAACAAGACGATATCAAGCGCACAGAACACACCGATCATCAATGTTTCTAGGATCAAGAAAGCAATCATGTAATCGCGGAAACGGTTCTTAATCGAATGCTTACTCGCAATGATACAAAGCGGCATCAAGAATGTTGTCAGAATAACGAACAGCATGGAAATGCCATCCACACCCATATGGTATGAAATGCCAGAGCCCAGCCAGTCCATTTTCTCAACCATCTGGAACCCAGGATTTGCATTATCAAACCCAATCCAGACAAACAGCGAAAACACAAATGTGAACGCGGTAACCATCAATGATACGTAATAGACATTACGTCGCGAGGTTTCACCCTCGTCTTTCATGAAGAGCAACACCAAAACGCCGATAAGCGGCAAGAAGGTGACTGTTGATAGAAGTGGCCAATCAATCATTAAAATGCACTCCCGAGAGTCATCCAGGTTACTAGAGCCGCAATACCAATAAGCATGGCAAAGGCATAGTGATACAAATATCCAGTTTGGAACTTAACAACGCGGTTGGTAATGTCCTGCACGCGCGCTGCGATACCATTTGGACCATATCCATCAATCACACGGCCATCGCCTTCTTTCCATAGGAAAGTACCAAGCCATTTTGCCGGGCGAACGAAGAGGAAATCGTAGATCTCATCAAAGTACCACTTGTTGAGCAAGAAATTGTACAGAATTGAGAAGTCTTCAGCCAAACGCTTCGGTGTTTCAGGTGAACGGATATACATGAACCAAGCGGTTGCAAATCCAACGACCATCGAAACAAACGGGCTCAACTTCACCCATACAGGTACGTTGTGGAAGTCTTCGAGAATTGTGTTGCCCTCAACAGTGAACAATGCGGACTGCCAGAACATATCGTAATTGTCGCCGAAGAAATAAGACTTAAAGACGAAACCAGCTGCAAGTGCGCCAACCGCTAGAAGATATAGCGGGATCAACATAACCGGCGGAGATTCGTGCACGTGATGCATAACATCAGCAGCGGCACGTGGTTTGCCGTGGAACGTTAGGAAAATCAAACGCCATGAATAGAAGCTGGTAAAGAGCGCTGCAACAACAAGCATCGTGAACGCAAATCCTGAAACACCCAATGGTGAAGCAAATGCTGATTCAATGATTGCATCCTTAGAGAAGAAGCCAGCTGTACCAATATAAGTCAGCGGAAGGCCTAGACCCGTTAGCGCAACGGTACCAATAACCATCATCCAATATGTAAGTTTGATATGCTTACGCAATCCACCCATGCGGCGCATATCCTGCTCGTCAGACACAGCGTGAATGACAGAACCGGCACCTAAGAACAACAACGCTTTAAAGAATGCGTGTGTGAACAAGTGGAAGATCGCTGCACCATATGCCCCAACGCCAAGCGCCACAAACATATAGCCAAGCTGTGAACATGTTGAATAAGCGATAACGCGTTTGATATCGTTTTGTACAAGACCAACAGTTGCAGCAAAGAAGGCTGTGATTGCGCCGATAACGGTCACAACAGTTAGCGCTGTTGGAGAGAATTCAAAGATTGGAGACATACGCGCAACCAAGAACACTCCCGCTGTCACCATGGTCGCAGCGTGAATAAGCGCTGACACAGGTGTCGGCCCTTCCATCGCATCAGGAAGCCAAGTGTGCAGCAAGAACTGAGCTGATTTACCCATCGCACCCATGAACAAGAGCAAACAGCAAACAGTCAATGCGCCGTTCTTATCGAGTTCCATGCCAAAGATAGTTGCGATCACCTCGCCCATCTCACCAGTTGGTGCATAGTCAGACGCGCTTGCAAAGATCGCATCGAATGAAACTGAACCGAACAACATGAAGATGCCGAAGATACCGAGCGCGAAACCAAAGTCACCCACACGGTTGACGATGAACGCTTTCATGGACGCAGCAGTAGCTGATGGTTTTTTAAACCAGAAGCCAATGAGCAAGTAAGATGCAAGACCCACGCCTTCCCAGCCAAAGAACATTTGCACAAGATTGTCTGATGTAATCAGCATCAACATGGCGAATGTGAAAAGCGAAAGATACGCAAAGAAACGCGGACGGTGCGGATCATGGTGCATATATCCAATGGAATAGATATGCACCAATGTGGACACAGAGTTCACAACAACAAACATCACAGCCGTTAGAGTATCAATTCTAAATGCCCAATCGATGGTAAGCGTACCTGATTGGATCCAGCTTAGAACCTGAATTTGAACAACATCTGTATCTCCAAATCCGATTTGGAAAAACACGACCCAAGACAGCAATGCTGAAATGATCATGAACAAACATGTCACATATTCAGAAGCTTTGGCACCAATGCTGCGGCCAAATAATCCTGCGATAATTGCCCCTAGCAGAGGCAGGAAGACGATGGAGTGATACATGGGTAGACTTAGCCCTTCATCAT
>JAHDEP010000335.1 GCA_020628775.1 Rhizobiaceae bacterium
ATGATAGATTGCGAACCCTTAAACATCTTAGGCCGCCATTGTCAAAGAATAAGTGTCATATTTCTGCGCTTCAAGAAAAAAGCTGCATTTTTCTGAGCCTGATTGATGACATTTTACACAAACCATGCTACCTGCCTGTGGCGAACTGACGGATGAAGCGCTCGAAAAAGGAATACATCAGAAGCGATAATTCATCCAAATTTTAAAAATACAGGAGTGACCCATGTCACATTCGCCGGATTCTCATCCGAACGCGCAAGCTTGTCCCGCTTTTGCGCAGAAATCTAATTCTCTTAAAGGTACAATCCAAATCCCAGGAGATAAATCCATCTCCCACCGCTCTTTTATGTTTGGCGGTCTCGCATCGGGTGAGACACGCGTTAAAGGACTGCTCGAAGGTGAAGATGTCATTGCCACGGGCAAAGCCATGCAAAAGATGGGTGCAAAAATCGAAAAAGTTGGTGATGAATGGATCATCCAAGGCACAGGCAATGGATGTTTGCTTGCACCTGACAGCCCGCTCGATTTTGGTAATGCTGGTACTGGATGCCGCCTAACCATGGGCCTTGTCGGTTCATATGATTTTTCATCAACCTTTATTGGCGATGCGTCTTTATCATCACGCCCGATGGGCCGAGTTTTAAATCCATTGCGTGAAATGGGTGTCCAGGTTGAAGCTGAAGCTGGCGATCGTTTACCAGCGACACTTAAAGGTCCACGTGTTGCAACACCAATTGCCTACCGCGTGCCAATGGCGTCTGCGCAGGTAAAATCTGCCGTATTGCTAGCTGGTTTAAATACACCGGGCATTACGTCGGTCATTGAACCTGTGATGACCCGCGACCATACGGAAAAAATGTTGCAGGGGTTTGGTGCGAAACTTGACGTTCATACCGATGCGGATGGTGTCAGAACCATTACGCTTGAAGGTCAGGGTGAGCTTAAAGGCCAGAATATCAATGTACCAGGTGATCCCTCATCTACCGCATTCCCGCTGGTTGCAGCACTGATTGCACCAGATAGTGAAGTCATTATTGAAAATGTTTTGATGAACCCAACACGTACTGGCTTGATTACCACGCTGATTGAAATGGGTGGTAACATTGAGATCATCAACGAGCGTCAAAATGGCGGTGAAGATGTTGCTGATCTGCGCGTTCGTTCATCCGAGCTGAAAGGCATTGCCGTTCCACCAGAACGTGCGCCTTCGATGATTGATGAATATCCAGTTTTGGCGATGGCAGCTGCGTACGCTGAAGGCGAGACGTTTATGGATGGTCTTGATGAGTTGCGGGTGAAGGAAAGTGACCGCTTAAGTGCTGTTGCAACCGGACTTAAACTCAATGGTGTTGATTGTGATGAAGGCGAGATGTCTTTAACTGTGCGCGGTCGCCCAGATGGCAAAGGCTACGGCAATCAAAGTGGCGCACGTGTTGTCACACATCTTGATCACCGAATTGCCATGAGTTTCCTCATTCTTGGTCTTGGCAGCGAGCATGCCGTTCATGTCGATGATGCCAATGTTATTCGCACCAGTTTTCCTGAATTTATGGATTTAATGACTGGATTAGGCGCAAACATTTCACTGGTTGAGGGACAATAATGTCATTTGTCATCGCAATTGATGGGCCTGCAGCTTCCGGTAAGGGCACAATCTCTCGCAGATTAGCCCGCGAAAACGGCTTCCATCATTTAGATACAGGTCTTACCTATCGCGCGGTGGCAAAATCACTTCTTGATCAAAATCTTCCATTGGATGATGTGAAGATTGCAGAACAAGTGGCAAAAGATCTGGATTTATCCGGTTTGGATGCAAATGTTCTCGCTGTGCACGAAATTGGCAATGCGGCATCGAAAGTTGCCGTGATGCCATCTGTGCGCAAAATATTGGTCAAAGCTCAGCAGGATTTCTCACGTAGACCGCCGGGCGCTGTGTTAGATGGGCGAGATATCGGCACGGTTGTTTGCCCAGATGCTGACGTGAAAATATTCGTCACCGCAAATGCCGATGTCAGAGCCAAACGCCGCTATGATGAAGCCATCAGCAAGGGTCGGGATCTTAATTATGAGGATGTGCTCTCAGACATCATTGCGCGAGATGCTCGAGATTCGCAAAGAAAAGACAGTCCTATGCGTCAAGCTGACGATGCCCTCTTGCTAGATACGAGTAAAATGGATATAGAGACAGCGTTCCAAG
>JAHDEP010000336.1 GCA_020628775.1 Rhizobiaceae bacterium
TACAGGCACGGTCTAGTTCGTAGTTATCTAGCCCTGTTGTTGCAGTTTCGATTACCTGATGTACTCGTGCCATGATCCACTGATCTAGTGGGTGTGTTGATGTATGACAGTCAACAGACTCGTCAAAGCCTTCGGAATACATTTGATAAAACGCTAACGTATTTTTTAGTCGCATGACAATTTTCTTCTGGATATCATCAATTTCTTTCTCGACTAGGTTTACTTTTTCTCCACGAATAACTGGCGAATTAAGCAAGAAATACCGCAGTGAATCTGCACCGTATTTATGTAACACTTCTTCGACTGGTGGATAGTTGTTTAGACTTTTTGACATTTTCTTTCCGTCTTCTGCCATCACGTGACCTGTCACAATAACGTTTTTCATAGGTGCCTGGTCAAACACCCCTGCCCCTAACGCCAGCAAACTATAGAACCACCCACGTGTCTGGTCAATTGCCTCGCAAATAAAGTCTGCAGGATATTTGAAATCAAATCCAGTGTCGTCACCCATATATGCTTTTGATGCAAAAGGCATTGACCCTGATTCGTACCAACAATCAAACACGTCTCCGATCATTTTGTAATCTTGACCTGCGTCATTTTTGTACGTCACGTTGTCGCTATACGGTCGGTGAAAGTCCAGTTCATAATTATTGTTATGTGGAAACGGTGCAAAATCAAGTACTCGTGGTTTTGCATTGTGCACTGTCCCCCAATTGTTACGCAAATCATGCATAGCGTCATTATCCATCCCAGCAGCACCAGCAAAGGCAACCCAATACGGTGTAAAGTGTGTCACCACAACAATTGTTTTTCCTTCGTATTTTGAATCAATATCATACATAAAATCCATCATGCGTCGTTTCACATCATGGTAGGTTTCTCCTCCAGGCATCGTGAAATTATAGTCCTGCATAACACCCTTTTCATCCAGTATTTTATGGTAGTCATCGTACTGAGTGCCCGAAAGACCGTCACCAAAATACCGTTCTCGGATTCTGTCGTCTTCAACCATGTCTGTTACACCAAATGACTGCGCGATCATTGATGCGGTTTGACGGGTACGGTTATAGGGCGAATGGATGATTAGATCCACCCCGTCGGTTTTGTTTTTCATCTCGTGCTCTAACAGATTGTTAATCTGGTCTACGGACGCCTGGACTTGTTCTTTTCCATTTTCCGTCAATCGGTCCAAGTCGTCGTTGATATCCATAGAAATCAATGCGGATGTGTTGCCCACTGATTCACCATGGCGAATAAAAATATAATTGTTTTTAGATCGTGTCTTGTCTTTTAGGTCTGCAACGGAGCCCATTACGTCGTATTCTCCTGTTGTTTGGTTTTCCCAAATCGGCAATGGTGCACCCCAAAATCGAGACCGTGACACAGCCCAATCCACGTTATTTTCAATCCAGTTATGGAACCGTTTGTGACCCAAGTGATCTGGGACCCAGTTTGTTGCGGTGTTTTCTGCCAGCATGCGGTCACGTAATGTTTTGGCAGCAATAAACCAACTAGACGTTGCGTAATTCAACAACGGTGTGTCACAACGCCAACAGTGCGGATAACTGTGAACCAGTTTTTCTTTACTAAATAACAGACCTTTGCCTGCTAGACTTTTGATGATTTCAATATCAGTTGACATGTGGTCGCCTTTTTCTTTGACATGCAGTCCAGCAAAATCTGTGACTGCGTCCGTGTACCGTCCGTCGGTTCCAACGTGGTGAATAACCGGAATGTTATGTTCCATAGCCAAATGATAGTCGTCAGCCCCAAATGCTGGTGCTTCGTGTGCGATACCTGTCCCTGCTTCGTCGTTTACAAAATCAGCCTGCCAGATTTTCCATCCATTTTCGTGGTTTTCTATTCCAGTTTGATTAATAAAATAATCATAAGGTGGTGTGTACGATCGACCTACCAATGCATCTGCGCCCAGTACTGCCAGTTCCTCCCATTCGGCAATCCCTGCGTGATTCATCACATCGGTCAGTCGTGCTTGAGCCACAATGTAGTCTTCGTGGCTAGGGTCCTGAACAGGTACATCCTCCCCAGGTTTTCTATCAACCACCTTTATAGGCAATCTCACTCTCACCTTTACATAAGTAACACCCTTACCAACCGCAATAGCAGTGTTCCCCGGCAGCGTCCACGGTGTGGTAGTCCAGGCCAACAGATATGTTCCCGGTTCATCTG
>JAHDEP010000068.1 GCA_020628775.1 Rhizobiaceae bacterium
GGCTGGGAAATACCCAAACTTTGGGCCGCAGATGTTACTGTGCCTTTTTCGATAACAGCGTGGAATGCCTGTAATTGTCTAAATATCATGATATCACTTTTTATGATGCTCTTATAAAATAATAGTATTTGTAATTATACCTCAGTCAAGTCAAACTCACCTCAGGAGAATTTGAGTGACAGAAGAAAACCAACAAAGTGTAATTGTCGTGGGTGCCGGCATAGTAGGGGTTTCAACTGCTATTTGGCTGCAAAGATTAGGGAATAAGGTCACGCTGGTGGACCGTGAAGGCCCAGGTGCTGGTACGTCGCATGGCAATGCGGGTATTCTTGCATCAATTGCTGTGGTGCCGGTGCCAACACCTGGCATCATGAAAAAAGCGCCGGGCATGCTCTTTGATTCCAATCAACCTTTGTTCGTCAAATGGTCCTACTTGCCAAAGATGATACCTTTTTTGAGACGCTATCTAAAAAATGCCAATGATAGCGCAGTAAATCACATATCCTCAGCGCTGCAAGAATTATTGCATGATTGCCCTGATCAGCACCTAGCTGTCGCTGGGGATAGTGATGCCAAAAAATATATCAGCACCGAAGATTATTGGTTTGGCTATGATGATGAAGCCGCATTTGCCGCTGATAAATATGTTTGGAAAGTGCGTAAAAACCGCGGGTATTCCTATGCTGTGCGAAGTGCTGAGCAAATTGCAGAATATGATGAAAATCTAAGAGGACGTTTTGGTTATGGCGTTCAATGCGCCAATCATGGACGTATCTCAGATCCCGGCGCTTATGTTAAAGCGCTTGCTGCCGAATTTGAGAAAAATGGTGGCACAATTTCAAAAGCAACGATTACAGGCTTCGATATTAAAGACGATCATTGCGAAGCGATAAAAACGACTGATGGTGTATTAAAAGCAGATAAATACATCATAACAACTGGCGTTTGGACGAGCCAATGGAATGAGCAGCTCGGAATATCTGTTCCGATGGAATCCGAACGCGGTTATCATGTTGAATACTACAATCCCTCAATAAAGCTGCGCTCACCTATCATGGTGGCTAGTGGCAAATTCGTTGTTAATTCTATGGATGGGCGTATGCGTTGTGCAGGGGTTGTAGAATTTGGTGGCCTGAAAAATAACGCGTCAAAAGCACCTGTTGAACTTTTGAAAAAGCAAATGGCTAAACTGTTTCCGGATCTGAAATATGACCGGATTGAAGAGTGGATGGGACACCGTCCATCAACCGTCGATTCGCTACCTGTTATCGGCGTTAGCCCTAAAGTCTCAAATATCATTTTGGGATATGGGCATCAGCATATAGGCTTGTCCGCAGGGCCGAAAACAGGTCAGTGGCTTGCTAGACTTGCATCTAATCAACCAATTAATACTGATCTATCTGCTTATGCAGCGGATCGACAATCAAGAACGGGAGTAAGAAAATGAAAAATATAAAATTAGCATTAGTTACAACTGCTGCGGCATTGGCGTTGGGAAGCGCTGCATCCGCAGAAAAATGGGATATGCCAATGGCATATGCTGCGACGAACTTCCACTCTGAAATGGGTGTTGTTTTCGCTGACAAAGTCAAAGAATACACAAATGGTGCGCTTGAAATCACGGTGCATCCAGGTGGTTCATTGTTTAAAGGTGGCGAGATTAAGCGTGCTGTTCAAACAGGACAGGCTCCAATTGGTGAGCGTTTCATGTCAGCGCACGCAAATGAAGCACCTTTGCTTGCATGGGACAATGTTCCGTTCCTAGCAACAACATACGAAGAAAACGAAATGCTTTGGAAAGCTGCAGCGCCTAAAGTGAACGCGCAATTGGCTGATCTGAACCTTGTTTCTCTTTACACATGCCCATGGCCTGGTCAGGGTTTTTACTTCAAAAAAGAAGTTGGTTCTTCGAAAGATACCCAAGGGATTAAATTCCGCTCATATAACACTGCAACAGCAACTTTTGCTGAAGAGCTTGGCATGGTGCCGGTGCAGGTTGAAGCAGCTGAGCTGAGCCAAGCGCTTGCAACTGGTGTTGCTGAAGCATTTATCTCATCTGGTTCAACTGGTTATGACCGTAAAGTTTGGGAACACCTTACACATTATTACAAAGTGAACGCATGGCTTCCACGCAACTCTGTTATTGTGAACAAAGGTGTTTGGGACGGTTTAGCAGATGATGTTAAAGCTGGTGTTCAAAAAGCTGCAGACGAAACTGGTGCTGCATGCTCAGCAAAATCAGCAGAACTTGCTGGCTGGTATTTCGAGCAACTTGAAGCCAATGGCATGAAAGTTGAAGATGCTGGTCCTGAGTTCTTGGCAGAGCTTCAAGCCATTGGTGAGAAAATGACTGCTGCATGGCTTGAGACAGCTGGTAGCGAGGGTCAAGAAATCCTCGACGCTTACAAAGCAATGAAGTAATAGTATAGAGGCCCTTTTTACGAAGGGCCTCATTTCTTGTTGAGGGGTATATTATGGATTGGAAGCCATTCATTGGTTTGCCGCTTTGGTTTTGGCTCTTTGTTTTGCCAACAATTTTAACCGTTGCGAGCTGGATCCTGAAGGAAAAAGCGCGAAAAATTCTTGCGCCAATTTGGCGTTTTCTAAATGTGCTCTACACAACAAGTGGAATAATCGCAGCGCTGTTTATGGTTATAATTTTGCTGCTCATTGTAGCGCAGATGATTGCGCGTTGGTCTGGGATTACATTCCATGGATCTACAGAATTTGCCGGATATGCAATGGCGGCAACATCATTCTTCGCACTCGCGCATGCACTGAACCGTGGTGCACATATCCGCGTTTCGATTTTGTTGAATATGAATAATTTTACCAAAAGATGGGTCGATATATTTGCGCTTTTCGTAGCAGCAATTATATCGACCTATTTTGCCCGATACGCTATCAAAGCGAACATTTTCTCTGAAATGTTAAATGACAGAACCCAAGGGCAGGATACTGTGCCAGAATGGCTTTTAACTTTGTTTGAAACATTGGTTACAAGCCCGTCACAATGGTCAGCTTTATGGGCACAAACCAGCTCTGAGATGGTTTATACACCTTTGTGGCTCCCTCAAATTCCTATGTCGATAGGTACAACATTGCTTGCGATTGCGCTTTGGGACAACCTGATCCGATTTGTCGTTTTGGATAAGAGCAATATTAAAGGCGAGATGGTCTGATGACGGAAATTTATGCAACAATTATCTTTTTGGTCGTCCTGTTTGGTTTGCTCGGTAGTTCCGTTTGGGTCGGATTAGCTCTCATGGGTGTTGCTTGGGTAGGGCTTGAACTCTTTACATCGCGCCCCGCGGGCGACGCGATGATCACAACCATTTGGACGGGGGCTTCGAGCTGGACATTAACCGCGCTACCTTTGTTTATCTGGATGGGTGAAATCTTATATCGTACGCGCTTATCGCAAGATATGTTTCGTGGTCTCGCACCCTGGATGAGATTGCTCCCTGGTGGTTTGCTGCACACAAATATATTTGGCTGTACGATTTTTGCAGCTGTTTCTGGTTCATCTGCGGCGACGCTGACCACCGTGGGTAAGATGTCTATTCCTGAACTGCGACGTCGCGGCTATCCAGAATATATGATCATTGGAACACTTGCAGGTGCTGCGACCTTAGGATTAATGATCCCGCCGTCATTAACGCTGATTGTGTATGGCGTGACGATTAACGAATCTATTTCTAAACTGTTTTTAGCTGGCGTGATCCCGGGCCTTGTTTTGGCTACTCTGTTTATGAGTTATATCGTTGCTTGGCACTTTGTGAAAAAGAGCGAACGCCCTGAGGCTGATAAATCAATGAGCTTTGGTGAGATGTTTGCTGAAAGTAGATTTTTAATACCTGTTTTGGTTTTGGTGTTTGCTGTAATTGGCTCAATGTATTTCGGTTGGGCAACGGCAACAGAAGCAGCTGCCGTGGGCGTTATTGGTGCTCTGGTATTAGCAACCAGTCAAGGCTCGTTAAATTTAAGCACATTTTACGAAAGTTTAATGGGGGCGACACGCACCTCTGCGATGATCGCGCTGATTTTGATGGGTGCTGCATTTTTATCACTTGCAATGGGTTTCACGGGTATTCCACGCGCGCTCGCATCCTTTATTGATGGACTTAGTTTGTCGCCGATCGCGCTCATTGCGATGTTGACGGTGTTCTACATCATATTGGGTATGTTCTTAGATGGCATTTCATCCGTCGTCTTGACGATGGCGATCGTTGAGCCGATGATCCGCCAAGCGGGTATTGATGTCATCTGGTTTGGTATTTTCATTGTGATCGTTGTTGAGATGGCTCAGGTGACACCACCGATTGGATTTAATCTATTTGTCCTTCAGGGTATGACCACGCACGAAATTTCGTATATTGCTAAAACAGCAATTCCGATGGTTTTGTTAATGGTCGTGATGGTTGTCATCTTGGTAACTTGGCCTGAACTAGCCACTTGGTTGCCAGACAATATGCGTTCAACACCCGGGTAGCTGGGCCAAATAGACATCTAAGGACAGGAATGCGACTTCTATCGTATATTGGGCAGCATTCTGGTGCCTTTCTGATTGTTGGCGTTGTAGTGGCCGCATTGTTGCCAGAGGTGTCCTCGGTTATGCGACCAGCATTACCTTTTCTCGTGGCACTTATTCTCGCAGTTGGTTTCGCGCAGTTTGACTTTCGTCATGCTTGTCTAGAGTTGTTAAAACCGAGATATTTTTTCAAAACACTTTTAATTGTGGTCATAGGTACTGTGATTGCATCTGTTGTTATTCGCGTGTCGTCTTTCTTCGTTGAAATACCAAGTGATTACTTGTTGTTGGCAATTGTGTTTGTTGCAGCGCCGCCTTTGAGTTCGTCGATTAGCTTAAGCGTTTTGATGGGGTTTAGTGCGCGGCTAACTCTGCAAGTTGCTTTGTTAGGCATGCTGCTCGTACCTGTTCTTGGCCCGCTTTGTTTTGCGATTGCAGGAATTGAGATATCCGTTGCGCTATGGATGATGGGTTTTAACATTGCGATGATGATCATCGGTGGATTTATCATGGCGCTGATTATCCAAAGCATGGTGGGTCGTGATCGGATTGCTGCGAACAAAAACACCTTCTCAGGTGTTGCAGTGATAACGATGATATTGTTTTTATTTCCGCTATTTGATGGTGTGATCGCGCAAATACGAGAAGCGCCTTGGCAGGCCTTTTATCTTCTTATTCTTGCGCTTGTTTTAAATTTAGGTGGACATGTCGGCATGCGTTGGCTGTTGAGAAAACGAATGCCATCTGAGCAAGCGGATGCTTTGGCGTTCATGTTTGGAAACCGCAATGTATCAATCTATCTTGCTGTACTGCCGTTTAATCCATTGCTCAGTGTTTTCATTGCCGTTGCGCAAATTCCGATTTACATAACACCTGCAATTTTTACCAAAAAGCTGAACGCCAATAAGGAAAAAGACCTGTGATATGATGGATCAGAAACTTGGCATATTGATGTTGGATACGCAGTTTCCCAGAATATTGGGAGATGCAGGAAACCCTGATACATATGCGATTGATGTTGTTATTCATATTGTTGAAAATGTCGGCAGCTTGGATGTGGTCAATGATCAGCAGATGCCACCAAAGATCCTGCAACAGTTTATCGATGCAGCTCAATCTTTAGAACAAGAAGGTGTGAGCGCAATCACCTCGACATGCGGGTTTTTATTTAAAGAACAGGACAGCATCTCCGCAGCTGTTGATATCCCCGTGATGGTTTCACCGCTCTCGCTTTATAGCGATATTAAGAGCAGTATTGGGCGCAAGAAAGTAGCGATATTAACAGCCTCTGAGACGGATCTGATAACGCTGCTTCATTCATCTGACGATATCGAAATCGATGAGGTTGAAATCATTGGAATGGAAAAATGCGCTGCATTCTCAGAAGCGATTTTAAGAGACAAGCAAGACCAATTAAAGGATTTGCGCAGTGATGAAATTGAAGAGTTTATCAAAAGCAATCTTATTGAACGTTTATCAGATCGCAACGATATCGGCGCAATCCTGATCGAATGCGGAAACCTGCCACCTTATATAAGTGCGATTAAAACTGTGATAGATTTGCCGGTGTATTCCATTTTGGATGGTGTTGAGCAAATCATGTCATAATGGTTTTAAGATTACCCGGTTAGGAAACTTCCTGGCATCAGCAGATGAGAGAGGTAGTGCAAACTTGATTGAAGTCTATCTCTGTCTACCGTGCCACCTAAGCATAATCTCACATGTTCGTCGGCATTGCCGCCAATGGTGAATGCATCTGATGGGATGATGCCGATATGTCGACCTGCCATATTTGCGATGATCTCGGCTCTTGCAGCCCCCTCAGGTAAGCGTAGCCAGATATTAAATGCGTTTTCCGCTGAATTAAAATCAAGACCCTCTAAAGCTTTGGTCGCCATGTTTTGGCGAATAGCCGTTTCAGAACGAATAAAACGCCTGATTTGATCAGCTGTTCCATCTTCAATCCAACAGGTTGCTAACGCCATCGACATTGGTGAGGGCATAACAGTTAGCGCTCTTAAGGATTGCGCCAACGCCAATGTATGTTTGGCAGATGGGGTGACGGTGTAGGCAATGCGAAGACCTGCGCCGATGCATTTTGCCAAGCCGCCGATGTGCCAAGTTAGATCCGGCGAAGAAACAGCTAAAGGTGCAGGGGCCTTTTCCGGAATGAAGCCGTAAGCATCATCCTCAATCAGTTGCAATCCACGCTTATTGATGATCTGTGAGATGGCAAGACGCCTATCGGTTGGGATGGTAATCGTTGTTGGATTATGAAGTGTGGGGTTTAGATAAAGCGCTTTTGGCTTATGCTGTTTGATCGCTTTCTCAAGTGCGTCTGGCAATATGCCGTCCTGATCCATCTCAATGCCGATCAGCGATACGCCGCGCAATTTTGCGATATTTC
Source organism: Rhizobiaceae bacterium (assembly GCA_020628775.1). GTDB lineage: Bacteria > Pseudomonadota > Alphaproteobacteria > Rhizobiales > Rhizobiaceae > Lentilitoribacter. The sequence continues at coordinate 6,939 of JAHDEP010000068.1, forward strand.
GGATGCCCGGATAGGTGATTTTTTCACACAGGATGCAGTCTCCCTGATCCGCGATCATCGATAAGATTGCTGTCATGGTCGCATGGGCACCGGGGGTGACAGCGATGCGTTCCAGCTTGGGAACCATGCCGCGCAGTGAAAGCCAGCTTGACGCTGCGATCTTGTCTTTATCGCCACCAAGTGCGGTTTGATATCGTAACAGACCCAAAAGGTTGGTCGAAATATAATCAAGCCCTTGCTGCATGGCTTCGATTAGTTTTGGGTCGGTTGGTTCGGGCGGCATGTTCATTGAAAGATCTTCCGCGCCTGATCGCTCTAAATCAGGCTGCGCACCATGCCTGGATGTGCGGGCAATAAATGTACCGCGCCCAACTTCACTGCGGACCAAACCTCGTGATTGAGCTTCGGCATAGGCGCGAGTAACTGTGGTGAAATCAATCCCCAAACGAGACGCGAGTTTGCGCTGAGGCGGTAGTCTTGTGCCGACCTTTAAAACTCCGCTTCTCACATCCTCAGACAAAGCATTCGCAATCGCTAAATATCTCGGTGTGCCGTCATTGGGTAGAATCGGTTTCCAATCCATCATTAGTATCATGCCCCGCGCATATTGTTTTACCGTATTGTTGCACAATGTATGGATCATTTTTTCTCCTGTATCAACCAGCGCAGAATTGAAATTTTGACTAATTTTAGGTCATGCACTGCATATTTTATATATTTTTGCTCAGCGATTGTGCGATTTGTATCGATAATGATTTTTTATTGTATGCATATTGCACTTATTATTGACACATACAATTAGCGTGAACTAGCCTTAGATTGTCATTTAAAAGGAGTTTAAAATGCCAGCTGTAGCTAAAGAAGCTCACAAGGACGGAGATTATTTCGTCGATTACGAAGAGAAAGTTTTTGAAGATGTTAAAGCCGATGAAGGCGAAAAAGCATTGGTCACTTTCCATACTGTGGCCTTTGAAGGATCTATCGGATTAGTCAATATTCTCAATGCGATACGCCTAAACCGAAAAGGTTATGAAACATCAATTTTGCTTTATGGTCCGGGTGTGACCTTGGGTATTCAACGTGGTTTTCCGACATTGGGAGATGAAGCTTTCCCTGGTCATCAGAATTTTGCCGTGAACTTGAAAAAGTTCATGGGTGAAGGTGGTAAAGTGTATGCATGCCGCTTCGCATTGCAGGCGCTTTATGGCCATGGCGAACCATCACTTTTACCTGGGATTACACCGATCGCACCGCAGGATGTGCTTGATTGTATCCTCATCCATAAAAAGGCTGATGCCGTTATTTTGGATACGTGGACTGTGTAAAAAAAATCAATGGCGGGCCGTTTCAAACGGCCTGTCATAGCGACTGTTACGTTTGAAGTTTTCACCAGTTTTTAGCCAATTTATTACTCTTTTGCAGAATGTGAATATTAATGCGAACCGATACTGTTAGAGCAGCAGCCGTTCAAATCTCGCCCGATCTTTCGGGCCGTGAGAAAACTATGGAACGCGTTCTAAATGCGATTGATGAAGCGGCGCAAAAAGGTGCTGAGTTCATCGTCTTTCCTGAGACATTTATTCCGTATTATCCGTATTTTTCATTTGTCCTCCCGCCCATCTTACAAGGCAAAGCCCATCTGGAATTGTATCAGGAAGCTGTCGTTGTACCTTCTGAGGAAACCAAGGCGCTGGCCAATGCTGCTCGCAAAGCAAATGCTGTGATTGTCATGGGGATTAACGAACGTGATCATGGTTCACTTTACAATACACAATTGGTGTTTGATGCCAGTGGCGAGATTGTTCTTAAACGCAGGAAAATCACGCCAACCTATCATGAACGCATGATTTGGGGGCAGGGCGATGGTTCGGGACTGAAGGTTGTCGATACGAAGGTTGGCCGCGTTGGCGCACTTGCATGTTGGGAACATTATAATCCACTTGCGCGTTATTCGCTGATGGCCCAGCACGAAGAAATTCATGCAGCACATTTTCCAGGCAGTCTCGTCGGCCCCATATTTGGGGAGCAGATTGAAGTGACAATGCGTCACCACGCGCTTGAAGCTGCTTGTTTTGTTGTCAATGCAACGGGCTGGCTAACCGAAGAGCAGATCCATTCAATCCATCCCGATCCGTCACTACAAAAAGGCCTGCGAGATGGGTGTATGACCTGCATTATATCGCCCGAAGGTCGCCACGTCGTTGATCCATTAACCGAAGGTGAGGGCATATTGATCGCTGATCTTGATATGAAACTCATCACCAAGCGCAAGCGCATGATGGATAGTGTTGGGCATTATGCACGCCCCGAATTGCTGCATCTGGTGCATGACCAGCGCGAGGCATTGGTGCGCCAAATGCCGGGTGCAGAAAATTCTGAATTTGATACCCCCAACTTGGCAGATATTGCGCCTAAGGAATTTGAAAATGTCGATCTCTGAACTCATCAATGATTTGCAAACCCAAGGCATGCGGTTGAACGATCCCAATGCCGGGCATGAAAGTCGCCGCGGCGGGGCAGGGCCATCTGATCATAAAGCCCTAACCATTGAGGGCACGACGGTTATGGTCCCGGTGCACACAGCGCCCGCCTTTAATAGCCCGTTTTTAGTTGATGCACCGGGCACTGATGGTGCGTCTCGTGTGACAAAAAATGGCGAAGAAGTAGCGCGGATTAAGTTTCCCGGTCGTCCCCGCTTTTATGATTTAAAAACAGCTGACGGTATCCCTTACAATCAAATTGCGACGCTTCATTCGCGCAATGTCTTGGCAACAACTGTTTTACAGAAGTGTATTCGTTATGAGAGCCGAAAGAAAACTTGCAAGTTTTGCTCCATCGGCCAAAGCTTAGCTGCTGGTCGTACAATTGCGCACAAGACGCCTCAACAACTGGCTGAGGTTGCAAAAGCTGCTGTCGAACTTGATGGCATTGAACATATGGTTATGACGACGGGCACGCCAAAAGGTGATGATCGCGGTGCGTCTGTGCTCGTTGAAAGTGCGCTTGCTATCAAGGCTGCGGTTGATATTCCAATTCAAGGGCAATGCGAACCACCAGCTGATGATATATGGCATCAGCGCATGTTTGATGCCGGAATTGACGCTTTGGGTATGCATTTGGAAGCTGTGACGCCTGAAGTTCGAGCGGATATCATGCCAGGAAAAGCTTCGGTTCCTCTGGAGAAATATTTCTCATCATTTGAGGCTGCGGTGAAGGTGTTTGGCCGTGGTCAGGTGTCAACTTACATCTTGGCAGGCTTAGGCGATACGGCTGAAGCGATCTTAGATATGTCAGATAAGCTCTGCAAAATGGGTGTCTATCCATTTGTTGTCCCCTTTGTTCCTATCTCGGGTACGCCACTTGAAAGCCTTCCTGCACCCAAATCAGAATTCATTGCATCTATTTTGGGACCGCTCAGTGAGATGATCTTAAAGGCAGGAATGAAATCTGAAGATATCAAAGCGGGTTGCGGACGTTGCGGTGCGTGTTCTGCACTTTCCACCTATGAAAAATTGAAGATCTAGCCATGGCATCTAATATTATTCCATTTCATTCACCGGGTTATTTCATTCGCGCTGCTTCAACGAATTGGGAAACCAAAGGCGCGCTTGATCTTCGCAAACGGGTATTCGTTGATGAACAAGGTATTTTTGATGTTCATGATCAAGATGATATCGATGGCATTGCGACACATTTAGTTGCGATTTCTACAATTGCGCATGAAGCACATTCAGTTGTGGGGACGGTGCGCATTCATCAAGCAGAACCGGGTATATGGTGGGGGTCACGATTGGCCGTTGATCCTGCCTATCGCAATGTGGGCCGATTGGGTGCTGAGTTGATAAGTTTGGCGGTTCGGAGTGCGAACGCGCGGAATTGCCGGGTGTTTTACGCAAATGTTCAAACCCAAAATGTCGTCCTATTCAGACGCATGCGTTGGCAGTGCCTTAAAGAGGTCGACTGTCATGGGGTCGAGCATATGCTAATGTCTGCCGACCTTTCGCGTTATCCACCCCAGCATCATCCTGAAAACGGTTGGTATCACCGACCTCAAAAGATTGCGGCTTGATGTAATGGATCTTTCGCAATTAGCATCTGAGCTTAGACGGCATCCTTCGATAACCTCAAAGTTAGCCATTGGTGAAGCTGTAGGAGAGCTCAATTTAGGGCAAAAGAGCATCGGACATCCTGGCGATGACGCCGCCTTTTTGAAGAGAGAAGATGGTGGCTATGATCTGTTAGCAGGTGAGGGGTTTATCCCTGAATTCGTTAAAGATGATCCGTGGTTTGCTGGCTGGTGCGGCGTCATGGTCAATGTATCAGATATCGCCGCCATGGGTGGTCGCGCCATCGGTGTTATTGATCAGGTGTGGTCGCCAAATGCAGCGATGGCAAAACCCTTGCTGCAGGGGTTACACGATGCTGCTGAAGCCTACGGTGTTTCAATATTAGGTGGTCACACAAATTACTCCGCTTCTGAGTTGAATATGGCTGTATCAATCTTTGGCCGTGCGGATGCGCTTATTACAAGTTTTGACGCGCAGCCTGAGGATATTCTCATCGCCGCTATTGATCATCGCGGTGCTTATCGAAATTACGATAATTTCTTTGCTGCTGAATATAAACCCTATGATGAATTGCAAACCAATTTGGCGCTACTGCCGCAACTGGCAGAAGACGGATTGGTGCGCGCTGGGAAAGATATCAGCCAAGGTGGAATTATCGGAACAGCATTGATGTTGGCTGAATGCTCAGGGGTTGGGATTGACATTGATATTGCAAAAATCGAGCCCCCTGAACAGGTTGGTGTGATGCGTTGGATGCGCACATTTCCAAGTTTTGGTTTTTTGTTATCTGTTTCAAAATCTCATCTCAGCGCTGTGCAAAAACGCTTTAGAGATCACGGAGTAACGGCACAAGCGATCGGCAAAATAAAACATGGCACCATGCTCAATCTGTGTCTGAATGAACAGTCCGTGCCATTTTGGAATTATCAAAAAACACCATTTTTGGGGTTAGGAAAAATGGAGGCAAATTATGCCTGAAGTTTGGTTCACTTTAAGGTGGCCCGATGACAGCGAAGAAAGTTGTTATTCTCCTTCAACGGTCGTGGGAAATTTTCTGTCGGCCGGAACAACTTATTCGCTGTCAGATTTTCGCTTAAGAGCAACCACCGCTCTTCAAACCGCATCCGATCGTGTGGAACTCAAATATGGCCATCCTTGCAGTCGTGCAATGGGCCAGCTTCAGCGAATTAATACGCAAATTTCTAAGTTTGAGCATGAAAATGATCCCATAGTCACTTGCTTAAACATGTCCTCATAAAGGAAAGCCTGATGAATTTTACACAATCAAACGAGAACAAAGTTCAGATTCCAGTCGTCATAATTGGTGGGGGACAAGCAGGTTTAACCGTAAGTTGGTACTTACAAAAAAAAGGCATCGAACATGTCGTCTTAGAACGGCATCAGAAATTTCACTCCTGGCGGGAAAATCGCTGGGATAGTTTTTGTCTGGTAACACCAAATTGGCAATGTAAATTGCCAAACTTTCCATATCAGGGCGATGATCCTAATGGCTTCATGCTTAAGGATGAAATAGTTGAATATCTGGATGGATTTGCCGAAAGCTTTGATCCTCCAATCTGTGAAAATGTTGAGGTCAAGAAGGTTAGCAAAACCGAAGATGGCTATGATGTTTTAACATCTGACGGCGGTTGGCAATGTGAGCAAGTCGTGATCGCAACAGGTGGTTATGATGCGCCCATTGTTCCTCGCTATGCTGAAAATCTTAATCCCTCCATTATGCAAATGCATTCGAAGGATTATCGTCGTCCAAACCAAATTCCAGAGGGTGCTTCGCTTATTGTCGGAACCGGGCAGTCTGGTGTTCAGATCATGGAAGATCTCGTGCGTGATGGGCGAAAGGTTCATCTTGCCGTTGGACCAGCACCGCGCAGCCCTCGCAAATATCGAGGCCGCGATGCAACTGATTGGCTTTATGATATGGGGCATTACGATATTACAATCGCAGAGCATCCGGATCCGCACAAAGCTTTAAGCCAAACCAATCACTACATGTCTGGGCGCGATGGCGGCAAAGAAATTGATCTAAGGCGTTTTGTCGTTGAAAGCGATATCAGTCTTTATGGATCGCTATCTGATATGAGCGGAAGCAAACTAAACTTCTTGCCGGACTTACGTAAAAACCTTGATGATGCGGATACCAGCTATCTTGGGATCCGCAACGTGATTGATGAGTATATTTCAAGGGAAAATATCTCAGCGCCAGAAGAAGCACCTTTTGTGAAACTCTGGCAACCAGATGCGGAGACAACTGAAGTTGATGCGGAAGAATTAGGTATCACTTCGGTGATTTGGTCCATTGGGTTTAGACCCAATTATGATTGGATTGATGCCGATGTTTTTGATCAGCATGGTCGACCGGTTTATAATCGCGGTATTTGTGATTTGCCTGGATTTTATTTCATTGGACTTGGTTGGCTCAATAAATGGGGATCAGGGCGTTTCCTCTCAATTGATGAGGATGGTCGTTATCTTGCAGATCACATTGAGAAAAGCCTAAGCCAAGACGCTGTGGTTGCCGCTGAATGAACACCATCACTTCATTTCAAACCATTGATGATTGTCCGGTTACAAGTGCGCGCGCAATAACTTTGGGCATGGCGGAGCTGCAACCCGATGGGATTTCTGAACAATGGTTTTTGAAGCTATGTGGTGATGTGCATTGGTCGCTCATTGCAAAAGCCATGGGTCAGAAACGCGCGGTTTTTGAAGATGTAAATGGTCGTGAGGTTTATGCCGCATTTTGTGCAACATCGCTGGAGCTTCAACCAAGGGACGATTTGCTTGCCGAAGACGTTCAGATATTTTCATCAATATATCGGGTGAGCCAACATCAGATTGG
>JAHDEP010000069.1 GCA_020628775.1 Rhizobiaceae bacterium
AACAAGCAATTGCGCAATGGGCGCATGATATGCTCTTCTTTGGTTGTCTGCAGGATGTGATAATCTTCATTATATCCGCTTATTGGTTCGAGATCTTTAAAACCAGATTTGCGGATTTCATCGAGGCTTTTTTCAAAAATAAAGAATTCAAGCTCAGTTGCGGTTTTCGCTTTGTAGCCAAGCGCTTCAAGCCGTTTAACTTGTTTTTTTAGAACTGCGCGCGGTGAATGCGGAACTTCTTCATGCGTATGGTGATCAAGCACATCACACATCACCATTGCAGTGCCTTCCAACCATGGAACCAATCGGATTGTCTCCAGATCAGGTTTCATGATGTAGTCGCCGTAGCCACGCTCCCAGCTGGATGCGGCATATCCATCCGGCGTTGCCATTTCTAGATCGGTCGCAAGCAAATAGTCGCAACAATGGGTCTCTTTATAAGCGTTTTCGACAAAATTGACGGCGTGGAAACGCTTACCCATGAGGCGGCCTTGCATATCGACAAGACACACCAACACGGTATCTATGTCGCCAGCGGTGACGTTTGATTTTAAATCATCAAATGAGAGTGTTTTAGACATAAATATCCCGACAGATCGTTAGTGTTAGACGCCACGATTGCCGTGGCGTCTTTGGTTACATGTAGTTTAGCTGTAACGGTACGGGCGTCCAGCCTTAACCATGTCGGCGTTGTACTTTTTGAAGATTTCAACGACTTTACGTTTGGTTTCAGATTCTGCTGCGATTTCTTCCCAGAATTCAATCGCCGCATTTTCAACCTGAGCCCATTCTTCATCAGGAATAGTTGTAAGCTCCATTTTCGTGCCGTTAACACGCAAATCAGCTTCACCACCCCAATACCACCACTGACGGTAATAATGGCTTTGTTCCATACACACTTTCAGCAATTCCTGAAGATGTGGTGGCAATTCATTCCAGCGGTCCATATTGGCAAAGAATGAACCAGCCCAAGCACCTGAAATATTGTTGGTGAGGAAGTAGTTCGTCACATCCGCCCAGCCAACTGTGTAATCTTCGGTGATACCTGACCAAGCAATACCATCAAGCTCGCCAGTTTGAACCGCAGTTTCAATGTCTTCCCAAGGAAGCGTTACCGGAACAACACCGAATTTTGTTAGGAAGCGACCCGCTGTTGGGAATGTGAAAACACGCTTCCCTTTAAGATCAGCTAAAGAGTTGATCGGATCTTTTGTAGCAAAGTGACAAGGATCCCATGCGCCTGCTGAGATGTGCTTCACCCCAACAGCTGAGTATTCTTGATCCCAGATTTCACCCAAACCATATTGATTAAAGAGCACAGGAACATCGAGCGAATAACGGCTGCCGAATGGGAAATATCCACCAAATACAGTTACTTCCGTTGGTGAAGCCATTGAATCATCATCTGATTGTACAGCATCGATTGTGCCTTTTTGCATTGCACGGAACAATTCGCCTGTTGGTACAAGCTGATCAGCAAAGAACAACTCGATTTCCATTTGATCGCCAGCAATTTTGTTAAAGCTGTCGATAGCAGGTTTTACAACATGCTCCGCAAGTGCCGCACCTGCATAAGTTTGCATGCGCCATTTGATTTTTGATTGCGCAATTGCAGGTGTTGCCAGTGCTGCCGCTGGCGCTGCCATTGCCGCTCCCTTAATAAAGGTACGTCTTGAAGTCGTCATTTCATTTCTCCTTGTTTTGGTTGTTCCCAACCTGTTTTTTGCTTCTTTTTGAAGTTCTCGTTATTTTCCGTAAACTGTATTTGGTAGCCACATCGCGATCTGCGGGAAGATGATGACCAGCGCGAGGGCAAATACCATCACCACGACAAATGGTGCGATTGAACTGTAAATGTCTTTAAGCGTGATTTCTGGTGGCGCCATCGCGCGCATCAAGAATAAATTATAGCCAAATGGCGGTGTCATATAGGCGATCTGCGTCGTGATCGTATAAAGAACGCCATACCAGACGAGATCAAATCCGAGCGCTTTGACCAGCGGCACATAAAGTGGCGCAACGATAACCAGCATTGCTGTATCGTCCAAGAACGTTCCCATGACCAAGAATGATAGCTGCATTAGGATTAAGATCACCCAAGGGTTTAGACCAAGCTGATCAGTAAACAATGTATCAATGGCTTTTACAGCGCCCAAACCATCAAACACGGCACCAAAGCCAAGCGCTGCGAGAATGATCCACATGAACATGCAGGATATTGCCAATGTTTGGCGCACAGATGTTTCAAACACTTGTCTGTTCATCCGACCTTTAAAGACGGCAGCTAAGAAGGCTGTTGATGCGCCGACTGCAGAACTTTCAACCAGTGACGTCCAACCATTTACAAATGGCACCATCATCACAGCGAAGATAAATAACGGCAATAGTCCGGCGCGCAGCAATCCCAATTTTTCCGATAATGGCATGTTTTCGCGTTCGTCTTCATCAAGTGCTGGACCGAGTTCGGGCTGAATGCGGCATCTGATATAGATGTAAAGCATGAACAATGCGGCCATTAACAAACCTGGGAAAACACCAGCTAGCCATAATTGACCAACAGGCTGCCGCGCGATCATTGCATATAAAACGAGTACGACAGATGGCGGAACTAAAATGCCCAAAGATGAACCGGCTTGAATAACCCCGGTGACCATGCGCTTGTCATATCCACGCTTTAACAATTCAGGCAGCGCAATTGTTGCGCCAATCGCCATGCCTGCAACCGATAATCCATTCATTGCCGAGATCAAAATCATCAAGCCAATGGTTCCGATGGCAAGGCCACCCCTCACCGGCCCCATCCAAACATGGAACATCTTATAAAGATCATCAGCGATTTTGGATTCAGACAGCACGTAACCCATGAAGATAAACATCGGCAGCGTCAGCAACGGATACCATTTCATGAGCTTCATTGCGGATGCAAAAGCGATATCAGATCCACCCGTGCCCCAAAGGGCAATGGCCGCAATGGCGCCCACTGCACCAATAGCGCCGAAAACCCTTTGTCCGGTGAAGAGCATCAACATCATGGATGCGAACATAAACAAGGCAATCATTTCATATGACATTAGTTCACAGCCTCAATTTCTGTTTTCTCTTCGCGCAATTTAATTATGTCCTTCAGCAGCTCTGAAACCGACTGAAGGAGCATTAAAAACACACCCAAACACATGATTAATTTGACCGGCCACAAGAACGGTCGCCAAGCCGTTGGGCTGCGTTCTAGCCGCCCTGGACTTTCCTGCCCGGTTAAAAGCCCGAATAAGAATTGAATTGGCTGATCACCGTAATGACCTAATGAATAAGCTAGTGAGCCAAGCCCGCCATAGAGCAAAACGCCCAAATAGAACAACAGGAACATTACAGTTATTGCATCGATCTGCGCTTTTTTTCGGGTTGTCCATTCGCCATAAAACAAATCCATACGGACGTTTGATCCGAGTTGAATAGAATATGGCCCACCCAAGATATAATAGCTCACCATGGCAAATTGAGCGATCTCGAGTGTCCAAAGTGAGGGAAGGAAAAAAGTTTTGGAGATTGATGACCACATCAAAATCGCGATCATGACAAAGATGCCATACATCACAATACGGCCAATTCGATAATTGACCGCATCAACAACGCGTATGTAGGAGTTTATAAACTTCATACAGCGCGCTCCTGGCGATCCGGAGAGGCTGAATATTCTTTTAGCGCATGATCAAGCATGACCGCTATTTTTAATGCTATTTCTAAGCACTGCTGTGGTGTTTGCAAAAGATCGTTGCGGATCTCAATCATCACATTGGCCAGACCATTGCGAATGCCATGATGTTTGAGTGTATGTGTCACGCCATCTTCCGCACCATATGGTTCATTTCTAAGAACGCATAATTCTTCATGACGCTCTGCATATTCAAGCATTGCATCTGCAATCAAGCTATCCTCGTCATGCAAAATCCCAACTTCCACTTCACGCTTTTTGCCGTGATAAGTTGGGGTAAAGCTATGTATTGTAACCAGAATTGGCGCGATGCTGTGATCAGACAAAAGTTTAGCAATCGCGTCTTCAAACGGCTGATAATAGGCTTCAACGCGTTGTTTTTTCTGCAATTCGGTTAGATTAGCATTGCCCGGAATATCATAGATCTCGCTTTTCTCAGGCATTGCATCTTTTGCCGATGGCGGTCTGTTGCAATCATACACAAGTCTGGAAATGCCACTGAGAACACTTGGCGCATTAAATCGCTTCGCTAGCAAACGGGTCACTTCAGCTGCCCCTGGGTCCCAAGCTACGTGGCTTTTCAACGCTTCATCGTTTAGTCCCAGATTGCCAAATTGTTCAGGTATGTAATTTGAAGCATGCTCACAGATAAGCAAAATTTCGGAGGTGCGATCACCATCCATTACGGAAACAACTTCTGATTTTGCTTCATCAACCAAAACGACCACTCCAAATTTTGTTAAATTCTCTTCAATTGAGTTTGACTTGTCAATAATCAAACTAAATTATTCTTCAAATTAATTTCGATTGTGCATATAATTACAAAAAACGGGGATGATTCAGGTGAGCTCACAAACAATTGCAGACAAACTCAGGGAGCAATCCACACGGTTTACGCGCGCGGAACGTCAACTTGTCGACATCATTTTAAAAAACTATCCGGTGTCCGGTTTAGGCAGCATTACCAGCCTTGCCGAGACTGCAGGGGTCTCTACACCCACCGTTGGACGGCTGGTTCAAAAACTCGGTTTTAGCGGTTTTCCAGACTTCCAAGCCAACCTGCGGGCGGAGCTTGACGAGAAGATTTCTGGCCCCATCGCAAAACGCGAACGCTGGGTTAACAATGCACCTGAAGGTCACATTCTAAACCGTTTTACTGAAGCGGTTATCGAAAACATAAGTCATTCATTCGGTGACATTGACCCACAGATTTTCGATGATGCCTGTAGTTTGCTCAGTGATTCTGATCAAAAACTGTTCGTTGTTGGCGGCCGAATTACCCGCACTTTAGCTGACTATTTCTTCTTACATATGCAAGTCATTCGAAAAGGTGTGACACATATTTCTTCAAGTTCAAACGCCTGGGCGCATTATCTATTGGACATAAATGAAGGTGATGTTGTCGTCATTTTTGACATCCGCCGTTATGAAAATAGTACGCTAAGACTTGCTGAAATGGCCAAGGAACGCGGCGCGAAGGTTATCCTATTTACTGACCAGTGGGGTTCACCCATCAGCGCCAATGCGGATTACTGTTTTAACAGCCAGATTGTCGTTCCATCAGCATGGGATTCCAATGTCACTGTTATGCTGTTGGCAGAAATATTTATCGCGGAAGTGCAAGAACGTCATTGGGATACGACAAAAAGCCGAATGGAAGAGCTTGAGAAAATGTTTGATCGAACCAAATTCTTCCGAAAGTTTTCTTAGCCCGCTACAGATCTACGCTTCCAGTCCCCGCGCCATAAACGCTGGTGAAACGGGTAGAATTTTATCAGCTCTTCCCACACAAGAAGTGATAAAACCCAAAATGCTGACAGATCGAAATACAAAACGACGATCGCCGTTGCTGGAACTCTAAAGCCCCATTGCGCCCAAATAAACAGCTTCATGACATAAACAGTGTCGCCACTTGCGCGCAGCGTATTGCCGCAAATAGCATTGGTCGTTCTGGGCACTTGAATAATTAAGAGAATTGGCAAAAATCCAATCAATGTCATCCGCGTTTCAGACAAAAGATCTGGATAAAGCATATCGACCGACAAATTCATCCCGATAAAGATGATTGCAACACACCCTGCGGCAATCATAGCGCCCCGCCAAGCTCGTGATAAAAACCGGTCTAGTACGGGCTCAGAAGCCCCCTTTCCCAAAAGTTGCGCGACCATAATTCCGGTCGCCTGGGTCCATTGCATCGAGATTTGCCCTGCCACCATATTCCACGGTGCAATCAACGTCATAGCAGCAAAATCAGGCAGCGCCATTTTTGCATAGATCAGCATACATGTATGGCCTGCAAACGTAGCGCTAACAAAAGTTGCAGCAATTGGCAGTGAAAATTCAAAATGCCGTTTGATTGATTTCTGAAAGGTCTCTCGCTGCCAGCCCAATACATTGCGCAGATACCCATCTTTTCGGATGACTTGGCTTGCCAAGAATATTGTTTGAACCATGATTGCCAATGCGCTGCCCATTGCAGCACCCGCCACCCCAAATGCCGGCGCGCCAAATGCACCATGTATTAAAGTATAGCTGCAGATCACGTTGATTGGCACAGAAAGGCAATATCCGATCAGAGGGATTTTGGTGCGCCCGCAACCATTAAAATGGCTAGACACTGATTGCCCAATAGATTCGCCAATGATGACGAGGGAAAATATTGCCAAATACGCCCATGCTTGCTGCGCAATCTCTTCGCTTGTCGCAAAAGTACCGAGTGCTGCCTGACCGAATAAGAAAATTGCACATATCCCGATCACTCCAATCGCCAAACCGATTGTTAAGCCGGATGCTAAAACTGATTTGCGATACACCGGATCACCGGTGCCAAATGCCTGCGCGGTTCTGATTTGCAACGCGTGAGAAAAGGCAAAAATCACACCCAGAATAATACCGCCAAGCGCGCCCGCCAGCCCCATAGCAGCCAGCGCTTCTTCACCCAATGGGGACACAAGCCAACCATCGAGCAAAACTGTACCATGCAAAAACACAGCCTTAATTGTCATTGGCCATGCCAGCTTGAATATATCAGATGCTTTGGGTGCAGCCTTAAGCGCAGCCAAATCCCCCGCACTCATTTCAGCACGTTTAAACATAAATTATCTTTTCTCGACGCTCTTTTATTCTGGATCGAAATAGTCTGAGTTCTGCGCAGAAATGCGTTTTATGGTGTCATCAAGACGTCCCAGATGCTTCATTCCAGCGATAACCGCGCCGTCCGCATCATGGTTTTCCACAGCCTTGGCAATTTTATAGTGATCAGAAATCAACTCCGACATCCGATCTTCTTTGGCAAGTCCAAGCAAACATAAGCGATCAACTTTTGCTTTTTCTTCCATGATCACATCGAAAGCAAAATCAACTTGCGCAATCTCGCAAAGAGTTTTGTGAAAGGCATAATCCAACTGACCAAAAGCTGCCACATCTTTGCTCTCAAGCGCTTTTTGTTGCTCAGCCAATGCCATGTCCAAACGGGCGGCTCCGACCAAGTCACATAAATCAGCCGCACGGCGCAAAACACGCTCTTCAATTGCTGAACGAACAAAGCGTGACTTATTGATTTCACGAGTAGAAAAGCGTTTCACGACGGTTGCGCGCTTGGGTCTGATAACCAATAAATCTTGGTTCGCCAAGCGGCTAAACGCATCGCGAACAGGCTGTCGCGACACACCAAATCGGGTCGCCATATCCACTTCAGACAGTTTGTCACCTGGTCGCAATTTGAGAGATAAAATCTCACTTCGCAGTAGATCAAAAATGTCGTCGACACTGGTGCGCGTGTCAGTAATTTGAGCTGCATGAGCCATGCGATATCTCCAATCTTTCTGCCGGTAAGTGTTCCCTATCGCTTACCAAGGGTGCGCATAATTAACAATGCGAAAAACCAAATTTCAACCCTGCATCACTAAAAATCATGTATACTACATTTTCATCTTGCATACTAGATTAATATCTTGCATACTACATCGAATTACGCAATTTTGTGCATTACTGGGAGGTTGCATGGCTGGCGTCACGCTGAGTAAAATCGTAAAATCATACGGTTCGTTGGAGGTTGTTCACGGCATCGATTTGGATGTTCAGGAACGAGAATTTGTGGTTCTGGTCGGGCCGTCCGGTTGTGGTAAATCAACAACCTTGCGCATGATCGCGGGTCTTGAAGAAATCACTGCAGGTGAGCTTTCAATTGACGGGCGTTATGTTAACCGCGTTGCACCGAAAGACAGAGATGTCGCGATGGTGTTCCAAAACTATGCACTATATCCGCATTTAAATGTTGCCGAGAATATGGCCTTTGGCTTGCGTATTCGCAAAACACCGAAAGCTGAAATTAAAAAGACAATTGCAGAAACAGCTGAGATCTTAGGTCTTACTGAGTATCTTCATCGTCGCCCTGCTGACCTTTCTGGTGGTCAAAGACAACGCGTTGCAATGGGCCGCGCGATCGTGCGCCATCCAAAAGTGTTTTTGTTCGATGAGCCGCTATCTAATCTAGATGCAAAACTTCGAACACAGATGCGTGCTGAGATTAAACGTTTGCATAATCGCTTGAACGCGACATCCATCTACGTGACCCATGATCAGGTTGAAGCGATGACGCTTGCTGATCGTATCGTGGTGATGAACGACGGTATTATCGAGCAAGTCGGCGCGCCGATGGAACTATTCAACAACCCCGCCAATACATTTGTAGCTGGTTTCTTGGGTTCTCCCCCCATGAACCAAATCAAAGGCCAGATTACCGAAAACGGTGCGAAGGTTGGCGGGGCCGAAATTAAAGTTGACGGCATGGTTGGCAATCATATTGGCCGCGACGTCATTGTGGGTATTCGCCCAGAGCACACAACACTAAGCGCTAGCGATGACACTTCGGTATTGCCGATCAGCCTTGATCTTGTTGAACCATTAGGTTCTGAAGCTCTGCTTCATGCGCACCATGGTGATGACAGCATGGTGTTTAAAGCTGAGACAAATGGCAATATCGCGCATTTGTCAGGTGTAAGCGAAGTGCATGTTCCTTCCTCACTGGTCAAAATCTTCGACGCGGAAAATGGTCGCGCGCTGGATTTGGGTGCGTAAGGCCATGGCGAAAGAGGTTTCAACTGATCTAGGGTCGGAAAATCCGTCACAAGCTGCGGATCCAGCACCAGTTCAGGCGATCAGAAACGATCGTTTGACGAAAACGATCGATCACTTCAAACGTGAATGGCAAATCTATCTCATGCTGGTCCCAACGATAATTTGGTTTATCGTTTTCCTTTACAAGCCAATGTATGGTTTGCAGATCGCGTTTAAGGATTATTCAATCTTTAAAGGCGTTGCAAACAGCCCTTGGGTTGGGTTTGAACATTTTACAACGCTGTTCACCAATGATCAATTTTTGCGAGCGGTTCGAAATACGATCGAAATCAGTGCTCTAAATCTGATTTTTGGCTTCCCTGCACCTATCATTTTGGCATTGATGTTTAACGAAATTCTGCACGCAAGTTATAAACGTACGGCACAAACAATCGTTTATCTACCGCACTTTATTTCATCTGTGATTATTGCAGGTATCGTCATTACCGCATTTTCTCCGTCGGCCGGTATTGTGAATACGGTAATGGGCTGGCTTGGGTTAGATCCAATCTACTTCCTAACTCAGCCTGAATGGTTCCGCCCTATCTTTGTGGGTACAGGCATTTGGCAAGAAGCTGGCTTTGGCTCGATTGTCTTCTTAGCTGCGATCGCTGGTGTGAACCCCTCACTTTATGAAAGTGCGGTGGTTGACGGAGCAAACCGTTGGCAAATGATGTGGCGTATTACGATCCCATCAATCATGCCAACCATTCTGATCATGTTGATTATTCGGATCGGCAATATCATGGAAGTCTCATTTGAGCTCGTGATCCTGCTCTACCAGCCATCGACATATTCTGCAGCTGATGTGGTCAACACATGGGTCTACCGTCAGGGTCTTCAGTCCGGTCAATATGACTTGGCCGCTGCAGCTGGTCTGTTCAATGCGGTTGTTGCCTTTGTGCTTGTAATGGTTGCTAACACTTTGTCGCGCAAACTATCGCGCACATCATTGTGGTGAGGGTTCGAAAATGATGAAATGGAATTTATACTCTCGTGGCGACAAGTTCTTCGCAATCGCTGTAGCAGTTTTAATCGGCATGTTTACAGCTGCAACACTGTACCCGTTTATTTACATCGCGGCAGTGTCATTCAGCTCAGGCTTTGCGGCGGCTGCAGGTAAAGTAGTGCTAACACCAATTGATATGACAATTGAAGCCTATCGCTTTATTTTGTCAGACCCGCAGTTCTGGGTCTCATATCGCAATACGTTTATCTACACGATTGGCGGAACATTGATGAGCATGGCGTTCATCATCCCAGGTGCTTATGCGCTTTCGCGTCCTCAGCTTAAAGGTCGACGGTTCTTCAACCTCTTCATCGCCTTTACTATGTGGTTTAACGCTGGGCTTATCCCGTTCTTCCTGAACATGCGCGATCTAAACTTATTGGACAGCATGTTTGGTATTATCCTGGCCTTCGCTGTGAACGCATTTAACATTATTCTACTAAGAAACTTCTTTGAAAGTATTCCGCGTAGCTTTGAGGAGGCTGCTCGTATGGACGGCGCCAATGACTTCCAAGTTTTATGGAAAGTTTTTGTGCCGCTGTCCAAACCGGCCATCGCAACGATTACCCTATTTTGTATCGTTGCACGCTGGAACGGCTTCTTCTGGGCAATGGTTCTATTGCAAAGTGAAGAGAAGATCCCGCTACAGGTATTCCTTCGCCACACCATCGCCAAACTAAGTGATACCGAAGAATTTGCGATGAACGTTTTGGATGCAGCTTACGGTCCTGAGACTGTGACCGGTGCCATCATCGTTTGCTCAATTATTCCGGTACTCATCGTATATCCGTTTATCCAGAAATACTTCGAAAAAGGTATTTTACTCGGGGGGGTAAAAGAATGACAAGAAACACGCAAATGGGAGGAAATCATGCGTAAATTAACTCTTGCCGCGGCTCTTCTGGCTGGCACCGCTTTCGCGACGCCTGCAGTATCAGATGGCCATCTACAGATTGTTGAGGGTGATCCTCTGGAGCTAACGATCCAGATGAACCACGCTCGCTACCCAGTTTACAAAGAAGACTGGCCTGTTGAACAACAGGCTCGTAAATGGACGAACGTTCACCTTGTTGATGTGACTGTTGGTGCTAACTTACGTTCTGACGAAAATACAGGCCGTACTGAAGCTCTGAACTTGATGCTTGCGGGTGGTAACATCCCAGATATCGTTGGTTCAAGCCGCATTAAAGACTTCGTGAACCAGTATGGTCCTGAAGGTGCGTTCTTGCCGCTCAATGAACTTATCGACGAGCATGCGCCAAACATGAAGGCATATTTTGATGCACGTCCTGAAGTTGCCGCTGCGATTTCAGCTGCTGATGGAAACATGTATTACATCCCTTATTTGCCAGATGGTAAATATGGTCGTGCATACTGGATCCGTACTGACTGGCTCAACAAACTAGGTCTTGAAGTTCCACAAACAGTGGAAGAGTTTGAAGCTGCATTGCGCGCCTTTAAAACACAAGATCCAAACGGTAACGGCGAAGCAGACGAAGTACCATATTTCGCACGTCAATGGCCTGAGCTTATCCGTCTTGTAACTCTTTGGGATGGTCGTTCATCTGGTTCAGATACATATCACGATTTTTATGTTGACGAAGGCATGATGAAGCACCCATATGCGGGTGAAGGCTATCGTGAAGGCATCAAAAACCTTGCACGTTGGTATGCTGAAGGCTTGGTGGATGCGGAAGTATTCACACGTGGTTCTTCTGCACGTGACTTCCTATTGTCTGAAAACCTAGGTGGTGCAACACACGATTGGTTCGCATCAACTTCAGGCTATAACAGACTTTCAACTGAGATCGATGGCTTTGAATTTAAAGCTATGGCACCGCCAGCTTCAATCAGCGGTAAGCGCATTGAAGAGCACCGTCGTATTCCGATCAAACCAGATGGTTGGGCTATCGGTCACACAAACGAGCACCCTGTTGAAACAATCAAATATTTCGACTTCTGGTTCACACCTGAAGGTCGTCGTTTGGCCAACTTCGGTGTTGAAGGTCAACAATATGATGTTGTCGATGGCAAAGCTATCTTTAAGAAAGAGTTCCTTGAAGCTGGTCCTGTAAACAGATCACTTTATCAAGTCGGTTCTCAACTTCAGGGTCGCGGTTACTTCCAGGATTACAATTACGAAATCCAGTGGTCAAACGAGTTCGCACTCGAAGGTATCGCACTTTATGATGAAGGCGACTATCTGATTGATCAGTTCCTTGGCGTTGCATTTAACGCTGATGAGCAGAAGGTATACGACAAATATTGGGGTACAATCCGCGATTACATGCTCGAGCGTCAGCAGGCATGGATCCTAGGTGCTGCAGATGTTGAAGCAGAATGGGATGATTATCAGGCTCAGCTGAAAAAGCTTGGCTATGATGAAGTTCTCGTTGTTATGCAATCTGCATACGAGCGCCAGTACAACAAGTAATATCTTATAATTAAACATCAGAGCGGCGGATATTGTCCGCCGCTCATTCCAAATTTATCTACAAACGGAACTCTATATCTATGGCAAGTGACGCTCTTCCTTTGCTTGACGAACCAAAAGCTGGTCAATTAACGATCCAATATTCACCTATTGAAGACACGGATATCGTTGAAAACCCGCCACGCTTTTCATGGATCCCTGTGATTGATGATGATGCGCGCTATGTGCTGCGCATATCCACGGATGCCGAATATCCGGCAAAAAGCACAAAGATATTTGAAGATTTACCGCTTAACTTTTTCACCCCAGACATTGCTCTGGAAGCAGGAAATTACCATTGGTCATATGCCACGTGGGATCCTGAAACAAATTCGCAAACAAGCACATGGAGCAGTTCGCGCACATTCTCCATTGCAGAAGATTTGCCGCAAACCCCAGTTCCAAAACGTACAGAGCGATACAAAAAGGTGGATACGAACCACCCTCGCCTTTGGATGACGACGGATCGCCTAGCTGAATTTAAAAAAGCTGTAGCTGCTGATCCAAACCATTGCAGCTGGTCTAATTTTTACGAAAAATCTGTTCTACCTTGGATGGATCGTGACGTGATGAGTGAGCCCAAAGGCTATCCCAATCATCAACGCACTGCACCGATCTGGCGCCAAACCTATATCGAGCTACAAGAGCATTGGTATGCCATCCGGCACTTAGCAATTGGCGGTGTCGTTACGGACGATGCAAAAATGACAGCGCGCGCTAAAGAATGGTTGCTTGAAGCTGCATCCTGGGACCCAATGGGTGTAACCTCACGCGCATATACAGATGAATGGGCATATCGCGTGTGTAATGCGCTCGCATGGGGTTATGATTGGCTTTATCATGAGCTTTCTGACGAAGAGCGCGATCTCGTTCGCAGCGCACTTTTAGAACGCACACGAGATATCGCTGAACACGCAATTCAAAATGCGAAAATTCACCTTTTCCCTTATGACAGCCATGCTGTTCGTTCGGTATCGTTAAGCATTGTGCCATCATGTATTGCGCTATTGGGTGATGATGAGAATGATGAAGTTCGCGGATGGCTCGATTACTGCATTGAGTTCTTGATGACGGTCTATTCCCCTTGGGGTGATAATGATGGTGGTTGGGCTGAAGGCACAAACTATTGGATGATGGGTGTTGCGTATCTTATCGATGCAGCAAACAGGCTCAAATCATACATTGGAATTGATCTTTACAAGCGTCCGTTCTTGCAAAACACTGGCGACTTCCCGCTTTATTGTAAAGCGCCGAATACGCGTCGCGCCACATTTGGTGATGATAGTACGCAAGGGGATCTTCCTGGAATTAAAACCGGTCTAAATATGCGTCAACTTGCAGGCGCAACAGGCAAAGGCGAATACCAATGGTATGCAGAGGAAAATCTTCGAACTAATCCCGGCACCGAAATGGCCTTTTACAATTGGGGTTGGTGGGATACGAATTTTGATGAACTCGTCTTCCAAACGGATTTCCCAGAAATTGAAGCTGCAAAACCGCAGGACGGTTTGCGCCACTTTAAAGGCATTGG
>JAHDEP010000337.1 GCA_020628775.1 Rhizobiaceae bacterium
CTTTGGGAAAACGTCTTCTGGTCTCTTATCCGTGTTGTTGTTGGTTTCGCATTGGGTTGTCTATTTGGTATCCCGCTTGGATTTGCGATGGGACTTAACTCATGGCTGCGCGGTTGGTTTGATCCAATTGTTGAGTTCATGCGTCCGGTTCCTCCTCTTGCGCTTATCCCGCTGATCATCATTTGGTTTGGTATTGGCGAGCAAGGTAAGATCAGTCTTCTGTTCTTAGCAGCCTTATGGATCATGACCATTGGTGCACGTGCGGGTGTATCTGGGGTGAATATCTCAAAAGTTCATGCCGCTTACTCCTTAGGTGCAACCAAGCGACAATTGTTGATGAAGGTTATTTTACCGAATTCACTGCCTGAAATTTTCACCGGTGCACGCGTTGCTATGGGTGTTTGTTGGGGTACAGTTGTTGCTGCGGAACTTGTTGCTGCGGAAAAAGGTGCAGGTAAAATGATTATCGCCGCATCCAAATTCCAGCTGACTGACATCGTGATCATCGGTATCATCATTATTGGTGTTATCGGCTACGGTATCGACGTTCTAATGCGCATGGCTGAAGATAAGCTTGTGCCTTGGAAAGGCCGCGGCTAACACCTTCGGAAATTACCGAAATAAAACCAAAAAGCGCCGTGTCGGAGAAATTTCTGACACGGCGCTTTTGTTTTGTATTGGCTGAGCGATTGTCGCAAACTGGTGCTAATAATTTTCACAGATTGGTTTTATCAATAATGGGCAAAATTATTAAATAATGAGACTAAATATCTCATAAATAACCAAAATTTGCAAAATATTCATAATTGGATTACTAGACATTATGGGCGCTTTGTTGCGATAAGTAGTTAGATCGATTTGTCTGAAATGGGCGGGTTAAATATTTTTTGGAGGATGTAGATTTTGTCAGAAACTTCTCACGTGGTTGATAAGTCACCGCATGTGTCGGATGAAATTCGCCAGACAACATGTTACATGTGTGCTTGCCGTTGCGGCATTAATGTTCATGTCCGCAAGGATGAAAACGGCGAGGATAAAATCCGCTATATCGAAGGCAATAAAGATCATCCGATCAACAAAGGTGTTTTGTGTGCCAAAGGTTCCGCTGGCATTATGCAGCACTATTCTCCTGCACGATTGTCCAAGCCATTAAAGCGCGTTGGCGAACGTGGTGAAGGCAAGTTTGAACCGATCGAATGGGAAGAAGCATTGGAAATGGCAACTGGTTGGTTGTCAGATGTGCGCAAAAAAGATCCTAAAAAACTCGCCTTTTTTACAGGGCGCGACCAGTCACAATCCTTCACCGGTTGGTGGGCACAACAATACGGTACGCCAAACTTTGCCGCGCATGGTGGTTTTTGTTCGGTGAATATGGCTGCTGGCGGCATTTACACATTTGGCGGTGCGTTCTGGGAATTTGGTTCACCTGATTGGGACAAAACAGAATTGTTTGTGATTTTTGGTGTTGCGGAAGATCACGATTCCAACCCGATTAAAATTGGCTTGTCTAAGCTTAAGTCTCGTGGCGTTAAAACCATCGGCGTTAACCCGGTTCGTACTGGATATAATGCGATTGCTGATGAATGGGTTGGCATTACGCCAGGTACTGATGGATTATTTGTATTATCCCTCATCCACGAATTGTTAAAAGCTGGCCGTATCGATGTCGATTATCTAATCCGATATACCAACGCGCCATGGCTCGTTATCAATAATCCTGGTGGCAATGATCATGGTACATTTGCGCGCGATAAAGACGGCAATGCGCTGGTGCTAGATCGTAAAACAGGTAAAGCTGTTGCGTACAATAAGAAAGGCGTTAAGCCTGATCTTCAGGGTGAAATTGCGGTGAAAAAAGGGGTGAATGCCCGTCCTGCATTTGCGCTTCTTGCAGATAAATATATGGACGAGAAATACGCGCCTGCAAATGTCAGCGAAGCAACAGGTATCAGCGAAAACCAGATCGTTCGTATCGCTGGTGAAATTGCTGAAGCTGCGTTTGAAAAAGAGATCACGCTTGATCAGCCTTGGACTGATATGAAGGGCGAAAAGCACGATAAGATGATCGGGCGCCCGGTTTCATTCCATGCGATGCGCGGAATTTCGGCGCACTCCAATGGTTTCCAAACCTGTCGCGCGATTCACGTGTTGCAGATCCTACTGGGTTC
>JAHDEP010000070.1 GCA_020628775.1 Rhizobiaceae bacterium
AGCTGCGTTAAAACTAGATGATCAGCGCCCTCGGTTAGCTCTTTTGGATCAACCTCCAAGCTTTCCGCAATCGATAACAATGTGCGCCCGGCGATCGACCTGTGATTGTGCTCAATCAGGTTCATATACGAAGTGGATATGCCGGCTTTTTCCGCCAGCATGGTTTGACTTAGCTTTTTTGCACGCCGCCTTTCTCGAATGCGTGTGCCGATGAGCGACCGAACCATTCAATTTTTCCTAACGTTTTTCGTAACATATCAAAGTTTAGTAAAAAAATTTACAAGTTTAAAATTCACAGATTGCTATTTTACACAAAAAAATCCTTTAAACACAATAGTTTATTGATCTTTTCACAAAAATGACGCATTCTTCATTATGCGAAAACATCGCATGACATGCCAATGCCTTTGGAGGAAGGACTTGGCGCCAGTCTTTTTAGGAGGAATTTAATGTCAATTATTAAACCAACACGACGTGGTGTATTAAGAACAGGTGCTATTGCTGGTGCCGGTCTTGCTATGCCAACAATCTTTACAGGTTCAGCCAGCGCTTACATGAATGAGCCAACTGGTTCGACTGTAACTTTGGGTTTCAACGTTCCACAATCAGGTCCTTATGCTGATGAAGGTGCGGATGAGCTACGCGCTTACGAACTTGCTGTTGAACACCTAAACGGTGGTGGCGACGGCGGCATGATGAATACATTTTCATCAAAAGAGCTAAAGGGTAATGGTATCCTTGGTAAGAAAGTTGAGTATGTAACAGGTGATACTCAAACAAAAGCTGATGCGGCTCGTGCGTCTGCCAAATCAATGATCGAAAAAGATGGTGCGATCATGATTACTGGTGGTTCTTCATCAGGTGTTGCGGTGGCTGTGCAGGCTCTATGTCAGGAAGCTGGCGTGATCTTCATGGCTGGTTTGACACACTCAAACGATACAACAGGTAAAGATAAAAAAGCGAACGGTTTCCGTCACTTCTTTAACTCTTACATGTCTGGTGCTGCTTTGGCTCCGGTGCTTGCAAATGCATACGGTAAAGACCGTAAAGCATATCACCTAACAGCTGACTATAACTGGGGTTACACAACAGAAGAAGCTGTTCGTGAATCAACAGAAGCTATGGGTTGGGAAACTGTGAATGCGGTGAAAACACCACTTACACAAACTGACTTCTCTTCATACATCGCTCCTGTTCTTCAGTCAGATGCTGACGTTCTTGTTCTTAACCACTACGGTGGTAACATGATCAACTCACTGACAAACGCTGTTCAGTTCGGTCTACGTGACAAGCTTGTAAACGGTAAGAACTTCGAAATCATCGTTCCGCTTTATTCTCGCCTAATGGCTCGCGGTGCTGGTGAAAACGTTAAAGGTATCTTCGGTTCAACAAACTGGCACTGGTCACTACAGGACGAAGGTTCAAAAGCCTTTGTTAAGTCCTTCGGTGAGAAGTATGGCTTCCCGCCATCACAGGCTGCGCACACAACATACTGTCAGACATTGCTATATGCTGATGCTGCTGAGCGTGCTGGTACATTTAACCCATGTGGTATCGTTGAAGCTCTTGAAGGCTTCGAGTTCGACGGTCTAGGTAACGGTAAAACACTTTACCGCGCAGAAGATCACCAGTGCTTCAAAGACGTTCTTGTTGTGAAGGGTAAAGAAAACCCAACATCAGAGTTCGATATTCTTGAAGTTGTGGAAGTTACTCCTGTTGCACAAGTTACATATGATGCAAATATTGCACAAATGGGCGGACCAGATGCAACATTGGGTGATTGTAACCCAGGCGCATAATTATTCGCCAATTGAAAAGGGGCAATCTGTGCCCCTTTTCTTTTACTAAAAATACTTAAATCGATAATTACTTTTAAGGTGATGCTATGGAAGCTATAGTCCTGCAGATACTTAATGGCTTAGACAAAGGATCCGCGTACGCGTTGATTGCTCTGGGCCTGACATTGATCTTTGGTACACTCGGTGTCGTGAATTTTGCCCATGGTGCGCTCTTCATGATCGGAGCGTTTTGTGCTGTGACGCTCAGCAAAATTTTAACACTTAGCCACGTTGTTATCGATGCGACTAAGAAAGATTTCTTGGGGAACCCGCTTAAAGTGGAAGTTCCTTATATCTATGATTTCCTCGGTGAATCTGCTGGTAATGTCGTCATAGATTGGGCCGTTCCCTTATCCATATTATTCGCAATTCCAGTGATGATCTTAATCGGCTTCATTATGGAACGCGGATTGATCAAACACTTCTATAAGCGTCCGCACGCTGACCAAATTCTTGTGACATTTGGCCTAGCGATTGTGATGCAAGAAGTTATCAAATATTTCTACGGTGCAAACCCAATTCCAACGCCAGCGCCTGATGTTTTCAAAGGTTCATTTGATTTCGGTGCGATGCTTGGTTTTGAAGCCAACTCGATTATCTATCCGTATTGGCGCCTTGTGTATTTCTCATTTGCTGCAGTTATCATCGGTGGTGTGTTCGCATTCTTGCAGTTCACGACCTTTGGTATGGTGGTGCGTGCAGGCATGGCGGATCGCGAAACAGTTGGCCTCTTGGGTATCAACATCGATAAACGCTTTACAATCATGTTCGGTTTGGCAGCCGCGGTTGCCGGTCTTGCGGGTGTGATGTACACGCCGATTAACTCACCAAACTATCACATGGGCATGGACTTCTTGGTTCTAAGCTTCGTGGTTGTTGTGGTCGGTGGCATGGGCTCGCTATCAGGTGCGGTGCTTGCCGGCTTCTTGTTGGGCATTTTGGAAAGCTTTGCATCCATGACAGTCGTCTTGGAAACACTTCCAGGCATCAACCAAATTATCATTTACCTAGTTGCTATCATTGTGCTTCTCACAAGACCTCGCGGTCTGATGGGTAAAGCCGGCGTGATGGAGGAATAATTATGTTCGGACTTAGAAAATCAGATTCAGTTCTGCTCCTTATTGTCATTGTGCTGACATTGTTTGCACCATTCATTCTTAACCCATTCCCAGAAAATTCGGTTATGGCTCAGTTTAATGGTGGTTATCCTGACCTTATGCAGCGTCTTGTTATCTTTGGCATCTTCGCGATCGGGTTTAACATCCTATTTGGTCTAACAGGCTATCTCAGCTTCGGACACGCAGCCTTTTTGGGTGTCGGTTCATATGCGGGCGTCTGGATGATTAAACTACTAACGCTCAATGTTATTCCTGCAATTATCGTTTCTGTGATTGTCGCTGGTGCGTTCTCACTACTCGTTGGTTGGATTTCATTGCGCCGTTCAGGGATTTACTTCTCAATTCTAACGCTTGCATTTGCGCAAATGTCTTATTCATTGGCTTATTCAGTTCTAACGCCGATTACCGGTGGTGAAACAGGACTTCAGCCAAAAGTGGGCGATCCGCGTATCTTGGATGCGGCACTTGAAGAAGGTGTAACACCGCGTGCTAACTTGTTTGGCATGTTCATGAATGACAGTTACGAGTTAGTTATCGGTGGTTGGATATTCACCTTCAATGTGGGCTATTATATTGCAGCTGTATGTATGGTCCTTGCGTTCTATCTTTCAATTCGCATCTTTAGATCTCCATTTGGTCTGATGTTGCGTGCTGTTAAATCAAACCAGCAGCGTTTGAACTACACAGGCATTGAATCAAAACCTTATACATTGGCAGCTTTCGTGATCTCCGGTATGTATGCCGGTCTTGCGGGCGGTCTGCTTGTTGCAATGGATACACAAGCGGGTGCAGAGCGTATGTTCTGGACAGCTTCTGGTGAGGTTGTGTTGATGACCATCCTAGGTGGTGCAGGGACGTTAATTGGCCCAGTGCTCGGTGCAGGGTTCATCAAGTATTTTGAGAATATCGTATCTAAAATTAATGCCAATATTCTTGAAACTTGGTTCTCATTCATGCCTGACGGTGTCAGCGATCTATTTGTTGGTCTTATCTATCCGTTCATCGGTAAAGGCTGGCACCTAACGCTTGGTATCTTGTTCATGCTTGTTGTTATCTTCCTACCAGGTGGTCTGGTACAAGGTGGCCAAAAACTTGCTGGCGTATTCAAAAACAAAAAAGACGGTTCAGATTCAGCTTCAGGCAGCACATCAGCTGCACCTGCTGAATAACATTTAGGAGTTCATTATGGGTATTTTAGAAGTCCAAAATGTCAACAAAAGCTTCGGTGGTCTGAAAGCTCTGACCAACGTTAACCTCAATGTTGAAGAGGGCATGATCCACGCAATCATCGGGCCAAACGGCGCGGGTAAGTCGACCTTGCTCAACTGCTTTGTTGGCCGGTTAATTCCAGATACAGGGGCTGTGACATTTGACGGTCAGTCTCTGTTGGGAAAGAAGCCGCATGAGATCAATCAAACAGGCGTATCTCGCGTGTTCCAGACACCGGAAATTTTTTCCGATCTAACTGTCTTGGAAAATGTCATGATCCCGTGTTTTGCCAAGCGTGATGGTTCATATTCACTCAACGCCATTAAGTCGGTGAAAAACGAGCAAGACATTCTCGAAAAAGCGGAACAGATGTTGGTTGATGTTGATATGATCGATAAACGTGGCATGACAGCATCCTCAATGTCTCGTGGTGATAAACGTCGCCTTGAAATGGCAATGTGTCTGTCACAAGACCCAAAACTGCTGCTCTTAGATGAGCCAACAGCGGGTATGGCGCGTGCTGACACCAACAACACAATTGCGCTTTTGGCTGAAATTCAGGAAAAGCGACATATCACAATGGTCGTCATTGAGCACGATATGCATGTGGTATTCTCACTTGCGCAGAAGATTTCTGTTCTCGCGCAAGGGACAGTGATTGTGGAAGACTTGCCTGAAAACATTAAAGGTCACCCTAAGGTTCAAGAAGCCTATTTGGGTGGTGCACATTAATTAAGAATAAGCTGAGTATATATTATGTCAGAAAATATGAATACTAATCATGCAAAAAATGCCCCAGCTTATTTTTCAGCTTGGGATATCAAAGCCTATTACGGTGAAAGTTACATCGTTCAAGGTGTGAGCTTAAATATTCACGAAGGTGAAATTCTAGCGCTTTTGGGTCGTAACGGTGCGGGTAAGACATCAACACTTCGCGCTTTAGCACGACTTGCTGACCCAATGGTGACGCATGGAGAGATTTGGTTGGATCACCAACCTCTTCACCTCATGAAAGCGCACGAAGCTTCACAAGCAGGCATTGGCCTTGTTCCAGAAGACCGCCGGATTATCCAAGGTCTAACGGTTGAAGAAAACTTGCAACTTGCGCAGATCGAAAAACCAATTGGTTGGTCGATTGAACGCATTTATGAATTGTTCCCGCGTCTTGGCGAGCGTGCAAAACAAGAGGGCACAACACTATCTGGTGGTGAGCAACAGATGCTGGCAATTGGTCGTGCATTAGCGCGTGACATCAAATTGCTACTGCTTGATGAGCCATATGAGGGGCTTGCACCTGTTATCGTTCAGGAGATCGAAAAGACACTTCATCTCATTCGCGAGCAGGGCATCACAACAGTGATTGTTGAGCAAAACGCCGTTGCAGCGCTTAATCTTGCCGATCGCGCAGTGATCCTTGATACAGGTAAAGTTGTCTTTGACGGTACAGCAAAAGAAGTGCTCGATAACGAAGAACTTCGCCACGAATATCTCGCCATTTAGAGGCGCTTAAAAGCCCCGTCAATTCCTGGTGGGGCTTTGACGAATATTGACATTTGACCAATAGTGTAGGGAGAACGCTATGAGCGATCCGATTTTTCCACCCGCTGATGAATTTGCAAATTCGGCACATATTTCCAAAGCAAAATATGATGAGATGTACGCATCATCTGTCTCAGATCCAGATAAGTTCTGGGGTGAGGTGGGTAAGCGTCTAGACTGGATTAAGCCCTATTCAATTGTAAAAAATACAAGCTTTGAATATGACAACGTATCAATTAAGTGGTTTGAAGATGGCGTTTTAAACGTATGCGCCAACTGCGTAGACCGTCATTTGGAAACGCGCGGCGATCAAACTGCCATCATCTGGGAAGGTGATGATCCAACTGTCTCAGAGCACATTACCTATAACCAATTGCATGAGCATGTATCGCGTCTAGCAAATGCTTATAAATCATTGGGTGTTAGTAAAGGTGACCGCGTCATTCTTTATATGCCAATGATCCCTGAAGCTGCATATGCAATGCTTGCTTGTGCGCGAATTGGTGCGGTTCATTCCATCGTCTTTGGCGGTTTTTCACCTGATGCTCTGGCAAGTCGTGTAACAGATTGTGGCGCTAAATTGCTAGTGACAGCTGATGAAGGCCCGCGCGGTGGTAAGAATATTCCGCTGAAGAAAAACGTTGATGCGGCATTGGAAATCTCAGGCGATGTCACAACTATTGTGGTTAAGCGTACTGGTGGTGGCCCAGGTAATAAAGCTGGCCGTGATCATGATTATGGTGAGTTGGTAGCAAGCGTTTCAGCAGACTGCCCGGTCGAGCCGATGAACGCTGAAGATCCATTGTTTATTCTTTATACTTCCGGTTCAACAGGTAAGCCAAAAGGCGTGCTTCACACATCAGGCGGTTATCTAACTTACGCTGCCATGACGCATGAATACGTGTTTGATTATCATGATGGTGATATCTACTGGTGTACTGCAGATGTGGGTTGGGTCACAGGTCACAGCTATATCGTATATGGCCCGCTTGCCAATGGCGCCGTTACACTCATGTTTGAAGGCGTACCAACTTATCCAGACGCATCGCGTTTCTGGCAGGTTTGTGAAAAGCACAAAGTCAATCAGTTCTACACAGCGCCAACGGCTATTCGTGCGTTGATGGCGCAGGGTAAAGAGCCGGTTGAAAAATGTGATCTCTCGTCATTAAAAGTGCTTGGCACGGTTGGCGAACCGATCAACCCGGAAGCATGGAACTGGTATAATGAAGTTGTAGGCAAGGGCAATTGCCCAATCGTTGACACATGGTGGCAGACAGAAACTGGTGGTCATATGATCACGCCGTTACCAGGAGCAACGGCTGCAAAACCAGGTTCGGCAACCACACCATTCTTTGGTGTTCAGCCTGTTTTACTTGAGCCGACAACTGGTGCTGAAATTGATGAAACAGCCGCTGAAGGTGTGCTCTGCATCAAAGACAGCTGGCCGGGTCAAATGCGAACTGTTTATGGTGATCATGAGCGTTTTGTGCAGACATATTTCTCTGATTATAAAGGCTACTATTTCACCGGTGACGGCTGTCGTCGTGATGCTGATGGATATTATTGGATCACAGGCCGTGTAGATGATGTGATCAACGTGTCGGGTCACCGCATGGGCACAGCTGAAGTTGAGAGCGCTCTTGTTGCGCATCCAAAAGTCTCGGAATCTGCCGTTGTGGGCTATCCACACGATGTGAAGGGCCAAGGCATTTACTGTTATGTGACTTTAAATGCAGGTGAAGAACCATCAGACGATCTGCGTGTTGAATTGCGTAACTGGGTTCGTAAAGAAATCGGCCCAATTGCTTCACCGGATCTAATTCAGTGGGCGCCGGGTCTGCCAAAAACACGTTCGGGTAAAATCATGCGTCGTATCCTTCGCAAGATTGCCGAAGATGATTTTGGTGCATTGGGTGATACATCAACACTTGCCGATCCGTCTGTGGTCGACAATCTGATCGAAAACAGAATGAACCGATCATAATAAAAACAAAAAAAGGCGCCAACCAAATAGGCCGGTCCGAAAGGATCGGCCTTTTTTTAGCCTAAGCCGATTTTTAACCTAAGCCGACGACCCCGCCATCCACGGCAATAGATTGGCGCGTGAGCATGCGCGATGCATCAGATGCCAAAAACAACACAATGCCAACCATATCTTCAGCATATAGTTTTTCAGGAATTGATTGGGTTTTAAGATGCTCAGCTACCTTTTCCTCAGTTGCCCAAAGATCGAGTTGGCGCTGGGTGAAGACCCAACCTGGCAGCACAGAATTCACACGAATATTATCTTTGCCAAGTGTATCTGCAAGTGCGCGCGTTAGACCAGCAATACCCGCCTTTGCTGCGACATAAACAGGGAATTGATCTCCGCCGAGATGATGCGCGATCGAAGAGAAATTGATGATTGATCCGCCACCCAGTTCAGCCATATCTTTTGCCACATGTTTTGCAGTGAAGAAATGCGGGCGCAGGTTTACATTAATGCCTTTGTCGAAGTCTTCGACATTCGTTGTTTCAAGCTTGTGTCGATTGTCAGATGCTGCATTATTGACCAAGACATGAATTGGTCCATGCTTTTCTTTGGCTTGATCAAGAGCGCTTTCAAGCGCTGGTATATCTATAATATCACATTTTATAAAATGCGGTCTCTCGTGATATTTCGCTTCCATTTCATCACAAAAATCCGTTGCATCACTGCGCTGGATAAATGTGACATGAGCACCTTGCGCCAAAAAGCTTTCTGTTAACGTTGCACCAATGCCGGACCCACCGCCGGATATAAAAACTGATTTGCCTTTAAGGTCAGGAAAAACCGCACTTGGCATTTTAGATATTTCAGACATTAGTCCTCCGCAGGATACCAATAATTTGCAACTGGGCTGTCACGCTCAATGATAACATGATTATTGGCAAATACTTTATAAGGATGGCTCCAATCACCATTTGGCCATTGCACGCGGATGGTCGCGCGCTCAGCAACACCCAAACCGAAATGATTAAATCCTAATTGTCCGGAAGCATGCCCACCGCCAATTTGTATGGTTTTATTCTGTGTGAGGTTACCAGTTTTAACCGAGATCTTCGCGCCAATTGCATCTTTATTAATCGCGCCATTATCAAGTTCGATTTTGATCCAATTGCCCATTGGACGATGGCCCCAATCCGTTTTTGCACCTTCATTGAGAAACAAATTTACATTGGTTTTGCGGTTAACAACGAGCATGTCCAACATACCGTCAGCATTGAAATCTTCAATCACTGCGCCGCGCCCTGCGGAATTAAGTGCAATGCCGGCTTCATCACCTTTTTCAGTGAACTTATTTTCAAACCCGCCAAGCAACATGTTGTCGGGATCGTAGCTGGCGAAATCAGACATCGCTTCAACATTGCCTTTTGCAATGTACAAATCTTTATGCGTGTCATTGTTAAAATCAACGAATTGCGAATGCCACCCGGTGGATGGTTTCAGATCATCTCCCACATAGGGGCGGTGAGCTGTTGCGCCACTCTCAAAGGCAATATCCTTATAAATCGGACTTTCTTCATCGCCTTCTTCATCCAAGGATTGGATCTTTGTATCGCCCATCGATGTTAGTGCATATTCCGGGAAACCATCACCATTTAAATCAGCTTCAGCAATCCCCATGCCCCAAATTTGCAGTGTTTCCCATCCATCATTTTGCGTATAGGCACGCGGCGTTTCACCAGGTGAGATCTGCCAAAGCTGTTCCTCGCCACCACGATAATATTGGCGATCATTGGTGATCCTCAAATCTGGTAATCCTGATTTATTCCAGTCTGTAAAGAGCATCGATAACGAGCAATAACCAGGTTCTAATGCGAGCGGTTCTGCATATTGATTAGCAGCGTCAGGTCGTAAAAGTATGTTTGGCGAACATGTACCCCAAGGTGTGCCGGGTGCGTTGCGATCGACATAATTGCCAATCGCCATTGTCGGAAGCGCATTTTCAGCTTCCCAGATAGCGGCAAATCCGGTCGACCATTCGCGGCCTCCATTGATAGCGAGCTCTTTGTTGGCTTTGGTGAAGCTACAGTCGGGGCCACCTTTTAAAATCTGATTGGCACCCAAACGTAATAATACCAGATCTGTATATTCGTCATTATCGATATTGATCGGATATGCGCCAAGCACCTTGGTGTTGCTGCGGCCAATATCAAGCGCTTTCTCGGTAAATGATAAATTGCCACCCCTTGATGAGGTGTTGATGAAGAGCTTGGCTGCACTTTTACCGCCGCTTAAAAATACATCTGGCATGCGATCGCCATTGCAATCAAAGCTGGCTGCACCGCCGCCAACAAAATATTCCCAAGGTCCTTCATAAGTGTGTTCGATCCCGGCTTCTTTTGACTGCTCATCCATTGAAGGCACGTCGAACGGAAACTCGTCAGCATTTACTAGTGTAGTTCCAATTGAAAAGCTCAACGCAAAGGTGGAGGCTAATTTGAAATTCTTATACATCATGCCGTCACCTACTTAATTTCCAGCGTCCGCAAAAATGCGATCAATTGTTGTTTGATGTTCTCATCAAGATCAAGATACGCATCCCGCGATTGGCGCGCATCGCCGCCATGGGCTGAGATGACTTCATCAAGATCATACATGTCATTTCGGTGCCCATATGGCGCAGTTGAAGCAACACCCCAAAGTTCTGCCGTGATGAAAATATTTCGGTCGACAAATCTTTGCGACATCAACTCATTGCCGAATGCATCAACGTCGCCATCCGTCATTGTGTGGCGTTTGAGATCACCAAATAACGGCACCAATACTTGACCCTCTTCATTACGGGGTAGAGATTGAGCCCAATCGAGCATGGCTAGATCATATGTTGCGGGTGCTTCAACCTGATAGGTCTGTAACGTACCTGCGACATCAAAGAGACCCGGGTCATCAAATTGAAGCGAGTTCAACGGTAATGCGGGCATGTGACATTGCGCACAGCCAATTTGTTCAAATACATTTTCACCGCTCTTTGCCGCCGCCTGCCATTCAGCATTTTCAGGTTTTGCAACAACTGGCGGACGCAAAGTTGCCTGCCAGGCAACAAGTGCAGATATATCAGCAGAACTTAATTCAGCACTCATCCCATCTTCGTCAAAATCAGTTTCCCCAGTCCATCTTGCACCAAAACGCTCGGTTGCTTGCATGCCGTGGTGATGGTTGGAAGCATTGACGGTAAATTGTCTCAACGAGGTCATCACACCTTTTTGACTAAACGGACGGACAACCAGATCGGTGTCGATGCCATCGATTTCTTTCAGCGATAAAACCCCATCCGGTTGCGCTGTGATGAAGCCATAGGAAATGCCTTTGGAGATCAATTCAACGCGTTTTGCTGATTGATCTGCGCGTGCAGATTTCAGCGCATCCTTGCGAATGTCATGCAGATCAGACGTGATCTCACGTGCTAGGAGTTCAATTAATCCAGCGCCGAAAAGATGATTGGTGCCGCGTTCATTTGAAAATTGCGGATTGATTGAATCAAAATCTGCGTTGGTAAAACCTTCAGAGACAAAAACATTGGTGACAAAATCACCAGCGCCACCCAAAAGAGGTTCATTATGGCAAGCACCACATGAAGCAGCATCTGGACCTGAGGTTCTGGCAAAAGCTGTTTTTGATAAGCGTCTTGCTTTAGTGGGCAGGATCGCAGCTGTTGCCATTGGTCGGCCTGCGCCTTCGGTTTTCTTAAACTTAGCTTCGAAAAGTTCTTCACCTGCCTGCACAAGATCATCAAGCTCTTTCCGGCCAAGAAAACCAATTGGCATTTGTTCAATTCGGCCAATTGCGTCTGTCTTTTCTGACCAGGGTAAAGCCTCATCTGCAAGGCTGTTGGTTGCGCTTAGACACACTAAGCCCATGACAATAAGTGAATTACGCATTAGTTAAACTTCCACTTTGTACCGTTTTGTTCGGAAATAATATTGCTATCGAGGTCACTGAGGCAGGACTGCATATTACCGTTAAAAATCAGCTGGCCCTCATCGGTATGAAAGCTAACCTCTGGCATTTTATTGCGTCGGACCTGCAGGGTATTTTGAATGCCCTCGAGAATGGATTTCTGCATCAAGTCATAAAACAATGTCCCGTGACCGGTAATAGCAATTGGCATTGGTCCCAAAAGCGTCAGCAATCGGCCAAGCCCAATCCCAAGTGCTTCACCCGCTAAGCGAAATGCATATTCGCTACGGTGGTCACCATTGCGTGCACGAACAGCAATATTTTCAATTTCTTTAAGCGGAATAAACTTGGCAGGAACCACATTGTCATCCACTTCAAAGGCTGTCCGCAAAATACCGTAAAATCCAGCAATCGATTCAATACAGCCATGCGCCCCGCAACGGCATAATGGTCCGTTTGGATCATGCATCATATGCCCAAACGGAGGTGCAAAAGATGAGATCTTACCATTTGCTTCTTCGGTTGCGATGCCCAAGCCAATTGAGTGGCTGAGTGATAATGTTGCAAGTTTGCGATTGCTGAAGCCGCCGAGTTTTGCCGCATGTTTTTCCGCAATCGATTGCGCTGCAAATTGCGTGTCATTTGTCAGGCGGATTTGCGCTGGTAATATCGGCTTTAATAAATCTTCAAAATTAAGGGTCGTATCTTCAAATACTGGCGACCACAATAGTTCAGGTTTCCCCGAAGCAACAAGGCCTTTCGTTGTAATCGAAACCGTTAGAATTTGTTCAGGCCGTAATTCATTACGCTCAATGAGACGATGGATATCAGCCTTTAATCTGGATGAAAAAGTATCAATGTCAGTTTCTGCTGGAGGACGCTTTTCTTCAAAGCGATCTTTTAGCGTGCCCGCATAATCAACCAATGAATATTGCACCAGTTCCGATGTGATCCGCACGATGGCAATAAATGCGCAATTTGGGTTTTGACGAAATTTAACGCGTGGTCGGCCACGTCCTGCAGACGGGGCTTGTTCAACACGAAACAAGATACCTTCTTTTTCAAGCTCAGTGGTAATGGTTGAAACGGTTGCTGAGCTTAAACTTGTCCATTGGGAAAGTTCGGTATGGGAGACCGAGCCGAGCCGACGCAGGGCCGATAAAATCAAGCCTCTGTTCTGCTTTCTTAAATTCTCTGTACTCGCCTTCATAAGCATAGAAAGAATAACCCATTATAATTGAAACACTATTTAGCGATAAAATCTGATTCTGTCAATTTTCTCGTGACTCGAAATAAATAAGTTGACTCCTACAAAAAAATTTGGCAAACATTTTTTCGACTGTCGAGAAAATTAATTTTCGATCGGTTCTAACGACGAAATGAGGGGCCAAGTATTTCGCGTCTCATCATACATTTATCATTTGGGAGGAATTCAAATGAACAAATTCGCAACTATGTTGCTTGCCGGCGCAGCTCTATCTGTTGTTGCTTCTGGTGTCGCTGTCGCTAAAGACAAAGTAATCGGTGTTTCTTGGTCAAACTTCCAGGAAGAGCGCTGGAAAACTGACGAAGCTGCAATGAAAGCTGCTATCGAAGCAAATGGCGACAGATACATCTCAGCTGATGCGCAAGCTTCTGCTGCAAAACAATTGACAGACGTTGAGAGCTTGATCGCTCAAGGCGCAAACGCACTTATCATTCTAGCACAAGATTCAGGCGCAATTGGCCCAGCTGTTGATAGTGCTGCAAACGAAGGTATTCCGGTTGTTGGTTATGACCGTCTTATCGAAGATGCACGTGCATTCTACCTAACATTCGACAACGTTGAAGTTGGTCGTATGCAAGCACGTGCTGTTTTGGCTGCAAAGCCTGAAGGTCGTTATGCATTCATCAAAGGTTCTTCTTCAGATCCAAACGCTGACTTCTTGTTCGGTGGTCAAATGGAAGTTCTTAAAGAAGCAATGGACGCTGGTAAGATCACAAATGTTGGTGAAGCTTACACAGATGGTTGGAAGCCTGACAATGCCCAAAAGAACATGGAGCAAATCCTAACAGCTAACGACAATGGCGTTGACGCTGTTG
>JAHDEP010000071.1 GCA_020628775.1 Rhizobiaceae bacterium
GCGACTGCCACTGAACGCAAGGAAGTTATCGAATACTATCTCTCACGCGTTGGTTTGGCTGATTCAATGGATAAACCAGCAATGGATTTGTCAAACGGTATGAAGCAACGCGTCGGTATCGCACGCGCATTTGCTTTGTCACCAAAACTGCTTCTTCTCGATGAGCCATTTGGCATGCTTGATTCCCTTACAAGATGGGAATTGCAGGACGTGTTGATGGATGTGTGGAAACGCACAGAAGTGACGACGATTTGTGTGACCCATGATGTGGATGAAGCCATTTTGCTCGCTGATCGCGTGGTGATGATGTCAAACGGTCCGAACGCAAAAATCGGTAACATTATGGAAGTTGATCTGCCGCGTCCGCGTTCAAGAAAGGCATTGCTCAACCACCCTGACTATTATGCTTATCGTGAAGAATTGCTTGATTTCCTTGAAGCTTATGAAGGTGGTGCGGATCCATCTGAAGAGCAGTTGAAATCTATTCAGGAAAAACGCGCTGCTCGAATTGCGCGCCAATCCAATAATAAATCAGTCGCTGCTGCGGAGTAGACCATGAAAAAGAAACTTGTAATTATCGGTAATGGCATGGTTCCGGGCCGTATGTTGGAGCGCTTGTATGAGCAGGCGCCTGACCTATACGATGTCACCATTTTTAATGCCGAACCGCGTGTCAATTATGATCGGATTATGCTTTCGCCTGTTCTATCTGGTGAAAAGACATATGAGGAAATTATCATCCATGGTGATGGTTGGTATATTGATCGAAATATCACATTGTATAAAGGCCATAAGGTTACGGAGATTGATCGTCAGGCCAAGACGGTATCCACCAATACTGGCGAGACGGTTTCCTATGACAAGCTCGTCATTGCAACGGGTTCTAATCCGTTTATCATTCCTGTTCCAGGACATGATCTTCCGGGTGTTTTGAGCTATCGTGATTTAGATGATGTGGAAGCTATGTTGTTGGCGGCACAATCACGCGATAAGGCCGTGGTAATTGGTGGTGGCCTGCTTGGTCTAGAAGCGGCTGCTGGTCTTAAAGAACGCGGCATGGATGTGTCCGTGGTGCACTTGATGCCAACATTGATGGAACGTCAGTTGGATGAAGCTGCAGGTCACTTGCTGCAGCGTGAACTCGAAGGCCGAGGCATTAAAATCTATACATCCTCTAACACCAAACAGATTGTAGGTGATGGAAAAGTTGAGGGCCTTGAACTTGAAGATGGCACTGTCATTCCTGCGTCTTTAGTGGTGATGGCTGTTGGTATCCGACCAAATGCACAAATTGCTAAAGAAGCCGAGCTTGATGTTGGCCGAGGTATTCAGGTTGATGGTCGTATGGTGACTAGCGATCCGGATATTTATTCCCTTGGTGAATGTGCTGAAGTTGGTGGACAGGTTTATGGTATCGTTGCGCCACTTTATGAAACAGCGAAGATTGCCGCTGATCACTTGGCAGGCGTTCCTTGCGAAGCATTTAAACATTCCGAAACAGCGACGAAGCTGAAAGTCACAGGCATAGATCTTTATTCTCTTGGTGATTTTGGACAGGGTGATGATCGCGAAGAAATTGTGCTGCGTGATGCGCAAGCGGGTATCTATAAGCGACTTGTTATCAGAGACAATAAGATCATTGGTGTTGTTCTTTATGGGGATACATCAGACGGTGCATGGTTCAACAATTTGTTGAAAAAAGGCGAAGATATCTCGGAGATGCGAGAAACGCTGATTTTCGGTCAAGCCTATCAAGGGGGCACCCCCTTGGACCCCACGGCGGCCGTTGCAGCCTTGCCGGATGATGCAGAAATCTGCGGCTGTAACGGCGTTTGCAAATCTACAATTGTTGATACAATCAAAGACAAAAATCTCACAACACTTGATGATGTGAGAGCACATACTAAAGCCTCAGCTTCTTGCGGAACATGTACCGGTCTTGTCGAGCAGCTTATGGCCGTCACGCTCGGTGACAGTTATAATCCTGCTGCGATTACGCCAATGTGTGCATGCACAGATTTGGGCCATGATGACGTTCGCCGTTTGATTAAAGCGAAAGAACTAAAGACAATTCCTGATCTAATGCAGGCATTGGAATGGAAGACATCTTGCGGCTGTGCGAAATGTCGTCCTGCACTTAACTATTACATGGTTTGTGATTGGCCTGATGAATACGCTGATGATTATCAGTCACGCTTCATCAATGAACGCGTTCATGCCAACATCCAAAAGGATGGCACATATTCGGTTGTTCCGCGCATGTGGGGCGGGATGACATCGTCAACTGAACTGCGGGCAATTGCCGATGTTGTTGATAAGTTTGATATTCCTGCGGTGAAATGCACGGGTGGTCAACGTATTGATATGTTGGGCATTAAAAAGGAAGATCTGCCAGCTGTGTGGGCTGACCTTGGTAAAGCTGGATTTGTCTCTGGCCAAGCTTATGCGAAAGGTCTGCGTACGGTTAAAACCTGTGTTGGATCAGACTGGTGCCGATTTGGAACGCAAGATTCAACCGGTCTTGGTATCAAGCTTGAAAAGTTCATGTGGGGGTCTTGGACACCTGCAAAACTTAAACTTGCGGTGTCTGGATGTCCTCGAAATTGCGCGGAAGCGACGTGTAAAGATATCGGCGTGATTTGCGTTGATTCAGGTTATGAAATCCACTTCGCTGGTGCTGCGGGCCTTGATATCAAAGGTACAGAAATTCTAGGAAACGTGACGACTGAAGACGAAGTGATGGAGCATGTTGTTGCTTTAGCACAGATGTATCGCGAGCAGGGACGTTATCTTGAACGCATATATAAATGGGCAAAACGCATTGGCCTTGATGAGATAAGAGCGCAGATATTAGATAATGCTGAGATGCGAAAAGCTTATTATGATCGCTTCGTATTTAGTCAGAAATTTGCCCAAGTGGATCCATGGAATGAACGCGTGTCTGGCAAAGACAAGCATGAGTTTAAACCAATGGCTGACTTAAAATTGGAGCCAGCGGAATGAATGCTATGACAGAAAACTGGATCGCCATTGGTAAGTTGGAGGATATCCCACTTCGTGGCTCAAGATGTGTTAAAAATGGTGACATGACGATCGCGTTGTTTCGTACAGCTGATGATCAGGTCTTTGCATTAGAAGACAAATGTCCACACAAAAATGGCCCGCTTAGTCAAGGTATTGTCCATGACGGTTGTGTAACCTGCCCTTTACATAACTGGGTCATTTCCCTTTCCTCCGGAACTGCTCAAGGTGCTGATGAAGGCTCCACAATGACATTTCCGGTGAAAATAGAGGAAGGGGACATCTTGCTTTCTCTTGATGGGCATAAAGAATAATGAGTACGGAATTGCCAGAGACCATCAAAACAACATGCCCATATTGCGGTGTTGGTTGCGGTGTTTTGGCAACCCCGCAAGAAGACGGATCACTCGATATAAAAGGTGATCCGGACCATCCGGCCAATTTTGGTAGATTATGTTCAAAGGGCTCAGCGCTTGGCGAAACAGTATCGCTGGATGACCGTATTTTAGAGCCTGAAATCAACGGCAATGTTTCAACATGGGACGAGAGCCTTGATCTGGTTGCGAAAAAGTTCTCTGAAACCATCAAAGAGCATGGTCCAGATTCAGTTGCGTTTTATGTCTCCGGCCAAATTTTAACCGAAGACTATTACCTCGCGAACAAGCTGATGAAGGGGTATATCGGTTCAGCGAATATCGATACCAATTCACGGCTTTGCATGGCGTCATCTGTGGCGGGTCACAAGCGTGCATTTGGCTCAGATACTGTGCCGGGTTGTTATGAAGATTTAGAGCTTGCGGACTTGATTGTTCTAACTGGTTCTAATCTGGCGTGGTGTCATCCGGTGCTCTATCAACGCATTATGGCGGCCAAACAATCTCGTCCTGAGATGAAGGTGGTGCTGATTGATCCACGCCGAACAATGACAGCTGATATTGCTGATCTTCATCTTCCAATATCGGCGGATGGTGATGTTGCGCTGTTTACTGGCCTTTTTAAGCATCTTTGTGAAAACGGATTTAAAGATCGCAGCTTTGTTGACAATTATACCTCGGGTTTGAGCGATGCACTTGCTGCATTGGAAGATATATCAATTGATCAAATTGCTTCAGCAACATCGCTGAATGTTTCTGATATTGAACAGTTTTATGCGCTATTTGCTGCCACTGAAAAAACAGTGACGGTTTACAGTCAGGGCGTTAATCAGTCGAAATCTGGTAGTGATAAAGTTAATGCTATTATCAACTGCCATTTGGCCACAGGTCGAATTGGGAAACCCGGAATGGGCCCATTTTCAGTAACTGGACAACCGAACGCGATGGGAGGGCGTGAGGTTGGTGGTCTTGCTAATATGTTGGCTGCACATATGGCGATTGAGAACCCAGATCACCGTGATCTTGTTCAGACTTTTTGGCAATCACCAACAATTGCCTCTAAAACTGGGCTCAAAGCTGTTGATATGTTCAAGGCTGTCAAAGATGGTCGCATAAAGGCGTTATGGGTCATGGCGACCAATCCTGCTGTATCCATGCCGCAGGCGGATGAGGTTAAAGAAGCGATTGAAAATTGCCCGTTTGTTGTTGTGTCAGACGTTATTCATTCAACTGATACTGTTGCATTAGCTGATGTAAAACTTCCTTCACTTGCCTGGGGTGAGAAAGATGGAACAGTTACGAATTCTGAGCGTCGGATCTCAAGACAAAAAGCAATGTTGCCGCCAGCTGGTAGTGCAAAAGCAGATTGGTGGCAATTGGCCGAAGTCGGAAAACGCATGGGATTTGGCGAAGCGTTCAACTATCCTGATGCGCGCTCAGTATTTATCGAACATGCGAAATTGTCTGGTTATAAAAACGATGGCAAACGTGATTTTGATGTATCTGGCTTGTCCGATATTTCAAGCATCGAATAT
This sequence comes from Rhizobiaceae bacterium, assembly GCA_020628775.1. Lineage (GTDB taxonomy): Bacteria > Pseudomonadota > Alphaproteobacteria > Rhizobiales > Rhizobiaceae > Lentilitoribacter. The sequence continues at coordinate 4,931 of JAHDEP010000071.1, forward strand.
GATGAGCTTAAACCTGTTCAATGGCCAATTGTGGGTCAAGAGCGAAGCGTCAAAACGCGATTTTTTGCCAAAGGTGAGTTCTATACACCGACCAAGCGTGCGAATATTCTACCTGTTGCTTTCCATGCAAATGTTCAGACTGAGAGTGATAAGCTAACGCTCAACACCGGGCGTATTCGTGATCATTGGCACACGATGACCCGTACGGGTCGAAGTTCAAGATTATCGTCGCATTTGGGCGAACCATATTGTGAAATCCATCCAGATGATGCGGAACGCTTGGAACTTGAACCCGCGTCATTGGTGGAGATTAGTTCTGAACATGGCACAATCATCGTCCGCACTCTCATTACCAAGCGTCAGCAAAAAGGCAGCGTTTTTGTTCCAATGCATTGGACGGATCAGTTTGCCGCAAAGGCCCGTGTTGATGTGCTTGTTCCATCAATTACTGACCCTGTTTCAGGACAGCCGGCGCTGAAGAGTGCCATTGTTGATGTAAAGCGAGCAGAGATGTCCGCATATGGATTATTGGTTTCGCGTCATAAACCTACACCTACGAATTTTGATTATTGGGCTTTGTCTAAATGCGTATCGGGTTGGAAACTTGAATTTGCAGTCAGTTCAATCGACGAACTAGATTTTTCAGACCAAAGTGTTTGGGGAATGGACGCAAAACCGAATGATATTTCATATCTGGATCAGGATACGGGTCGCAGTCGTTATGCTTGGTTTGATGATGAACAATTAGACGCTGCATTGTTCTTGAGCAAAAGCCCTGTTGAAGTATCGCGCAACTGGGCTGCGGAACAATTATCGAAAAGTTTTGAAACCAATGCGGACCGATACAAGATCATTGCTGGGCGCCCAAGTGTTGATCAACCGGATAAGGGTCAGATCATTTGCAGTTGCTTGTCTGTTGGATCTAACGAAATTATTGGTGCGATCCATAAGGGTTGTTTGAACCTTGATGCGATTGGCGATGCAACAGGTGCTGGAACAAATTGTGGTTCATGCCGAGCCGAAATTAGTGAGATTATCCATGACAATCAAATCCTTGCCGCAGAATAATAAGCGTAAGAGATCGCGCCCTGATCGTATCGGCGAACTGGCCGTCTTGCCGGTTTTCTATAAGCTTAAGGATAAGAAAGTTGTGCTCGCAGGCGGTTCGGATGCCGCCGCTTGGAAATGCGAATTGCTGATCTCCGCAGGTGCTATCGTGCATCTATATGCCTGCGAACTGGACAGTGAATTTGATGCGTTAATTGCGGATAATCCAAAGCAAATTATTTGGCACCAGCGTCTTTGGGCGATTGATATTTTCGACAATGCACAAATCGCCATTGGCGATATGGAAAGTGATGGTGCGGCCAAGGCATTTTACTGTGCTGCCAAAGCATCCGGCGTTGCAGTGAACGTGATTGATATGCCCGATTATTGCGAGTTTCAGTTCGGTTCCATTGTCAATCGCAGCCCAGCAATCGTTAGCATTTCAACAGATGGTGCAGCACCAATTTTAGGTCAGGCTATTCGGCGAAGAATTGAGACCCTTTTACCAACATCGTTACAGGGCTGGGCACAAACTGCAATGTCCATCCGTGCGCGTGTGAATGAGTTGCTTGAACCAGGCAAAGAACGCCGCGCCTTTTGGGAGCATTTTGTTGATTTAGCTTTTTCAAAGAAGGTTGAACCATCAACGGAAACTCAGCTTTTGCAGAATGCAAAAAGGCTAAAGGCTGCTCAAGATACAGGCAAGGTTACGCTGGTTGGCGCCGGGCCGGGGGATGCTGAACTCTTAACGATTAAGGCTATGCGCGCGCTGCAATCAGCTGATGTGATCCTGTTTGACGATTTAGTCTCATCAGATGTTTTGGAATTAGCACGCCGTGAAGCAAAACGCATGTTGGTTGGAAAGCGCGGTGGGCGCGAGAGCTGCAAGCAGGATGACATCAACAATATGATGTTGCAGTTCGCTAAATCTGGCAAAAACGTCGTGCGTTTGAAATCAGGCGATCCATCTGTATTTGGTCGCGCTGGCGAAGAGATCTGCGCCTTGGAAAAACACAATATCCCGGTTTCTATTATTCCAGGTATTACCGCCGCATCGGCAATGGCAGCGCAATTGGGTGTTTCGCTTACTCATCGAAACCACGCGCAATCTGTTCGTTTTATCACCGGTCATAGCAAGCATGGCAAATTGCCTGAAAGCGTGAATTGGCAAGCGGTCGCTGATCAAACAACGACTACGATTTTTTACATGGGCGGACGAACAGCAACGCAAATAAAAGCCCGGTTGCTTGAGGAAGGCATGACAGGTCAGATGCCCGTTGTGATCTCATCATCGATTTCACGAGACAACCAAGAAACTTGGTTTGGAGCGCTAAATGATCTTGAAATTGGTATTGCGCAGATCGGTTATGATGAACCTGTATTAATCGGTGTTGGTCATGTATTTGCTGATATGGGTGTTGAGCAAATTATCCCGCAACCGTTTGGACAGATTACAAAACTAGCTTAGACAACTGATATATTCTGAGACACGTTCAGCATTGTCTTTGGCAATAGAACCATCTCTGTTCCAAAGTGAGTTTTCAAACCCGATACGGACTTTCCCACCCTTTTTATGCGCTGCCAGTAGACAATCTGTTTCACCCTGACCAAAGGCGCAAATTGCCCAATCAATTTTAGCTTCCTGTTGAGTGACCCAGTTGTAAAATGGATCAAGATCATCGGGTGAGCTTTGCTGGTTTTTTGTATAGCGTCCCAACACAAAAAGCAGCTGAGTTGCTTGCGCACCATCTAGCAAAGATAATTTCTCAATGCGCTGTAAATCATCTGCGTCATAGATGATGTGTTGCACGGAAATTTCTTTTTCCTTGCACCAGCTGTAAAAGCCTAGGGCTTCTTTTTCGTTACCTTCTGACAGCATTTCCGCAATTGATATGGATACGGCTTTTGGCATGACTTTCTCGACGACATCACGTTGTTCTTTGGGTGAATATTGTCCCACAGCTTCTGTTGTAATTTGAACATAAAAATCAGGAAGCACATGTTCCAGCTCCTGAAGGGCTTCGAGATATAAACCCGGATCCAGTGTGTGCGTGTCATCTCTGCCGCGAATATGCATGTGCAATCCATCAGCACCAGCCTTTTGACAAGCGATTGCCGCTGCAGCAGTTTCAGAAATGCTAATTGGAAGGGCGGGGTGATCCTTTTTGGTGCGTCTCGCACCATTGGGCGCGACCATGATTTTTGGCAGTTGAGAATAATCAGGCATTAAAGCACCTTTGCTTGGTTTTTTTTGGGCATTGTCGGGTTGAATGTTGTGCGTGGTTTTGTTTGTGATTTGCAAAACGAATTGCGTTTAATATGTCATGAAGAGAACAGATTTGATCTAAGCGCTTTTTCAATCAATTCTGCAACAGAAGTGACGTCCATTTTTTCAAGCACGCGGGCTCGATGATGATCAATTGTGCGCGGGCTGACGTCCAATTGTCGCCCAATATTTTTACTTGATGTATCCGCCGGGTTTTGAACAATGAACTGCGCGATTTCTTTTTCTCTGGTTGTCAGAGTTTCAAATTTAGCTTTCAGCGCTTTTGCGTCTTCTGTATCCTGATTGACAATTGCAGCGCGTTCGAATGCAACCTTGATGGCTTCGAGTAGAACTTTCTGCTTGAAGGGTTTTTCTAAAAAATCTATCGCGCCCGCTTTAATAGCTTGAACTGATTGTGGTATCCCGCCGTGTCCCGTCATAAAAATAATGGGTACAGAGATTTCCATTTTGATCAGCTTTTCCTGCAGCTCTAAGCCATTCATATCAGGCATGCCATAATCTAAAAGAAGGCAACCAGATTTTGACTGATCATAGGTATCTAAAAAGCTTTCAGCTGAGGTGAAACTCTCAACTTTATAGCCGCGCTTTGTGAGGGATCGCGTTAAAGAAATGCGAATATCTTCCTCATCATCTATCACATACACTGTAAAATCTTTTATGCGAGACATGTAATAAATTTCCCTTTGTATTCTAATTTATCACAGCTGTGGGGATTGTGAAGCAGAACCGAGAGCGCCCCTTGTTTTTTGGTTCAAACCATATTTTACCGCCATTTGCTTCAATAAGAGTGCGGCTGAGCGACAAACCCAGGCCCATGCCATCGCGTTTACTGCTTTCAAATTGGGCGAACAAATCGACATTTGGATCAATGCCCGGACCTGTATCAATAACATGGACCTCGATGAATTTATCTCGCAGGTAGGTTTCAATGACTATTTGTCTTTCATTTGCACTTGATGCTTCAACCGCTTCAATAGCATTGCGGGTTAGGTTCATAATCACCTGCGCAACTTGAACTCGATTGCCAAAAACATTTGGGATGTCTTGTTCTTTAAATGAGATCGAAATCTCATGTTCATTGGCCTCTGGTTTTAACAATTGCAAAGTTTGATCTAATAATTCAGAGAGATCAAAGTTTGTCTGCTCTCCCTCGTCTTTGCGCACAAGACCGCGAAGCGCGCGAATGATTTCAGCCCCATGATGGGCCTGCCGATCCATGTCATTGAGTATTTCGACCAGTTCTGGATCAGGGTTCGGTAATTCATTAACCGTGAGCAATGCTGCATCAACATTTTGAGTGAGCGAGGTGAGGGGTTGGTTCAACTCATGTGCCAATCCTTCAGCCATCTGCCCCATCATATTAACGCGGGCAAAGTGGGATAAATCTCGGCTGAGCTCATTGATTTTTGATTCTGCTTTTTTCTGAGCCGTTCTGTTATCAATCGTTGCCACGGCATACATTGGCTCACCTTGATGATCGCGAATTAGAAAAGCGTTGACTTGCAACCAAACGATTTCACCATTTTTGCGGATGTAACGTTTTTCCTGATTATACTCATAATCCTCAAACATGGTTTTCTGGAATGAAATATAGCTGTCGGCGTCTTCAGGATGAAGGATATCAAAGATCGACATTCCAGCCATTTCTTTGGTTGTGTAACCTAAAATATCGCCCAATTGCTGATTTACTCGAATAAAGTGCCCGTCATTTGGTGCAATTTGTGCCATCCCGCGGGAAGCAAGACTAAACGTTAAACCATAGATGCGCTCGAAGGTTTTTCGTTGCGCAATTTCACTTGCGAGTGTCTCGCTCACTTCTTCAAGCTCAGGGTAGGTTTGAGTATTTGCCAAAGATTTAGATGCTTCGCCGCTTGCAACCAAGCCTGCTCTAACGGCGAAATCGCGAATAGGCTGATTGATCTTATTAGCTATTTTCAAACCGATGAGACCTGTCACCATAGCTATGAACATTGCGATCCAAATATTTCTGGTTCGGTTTTCTTCAATGCCACCGATAAAGTCGCTCAAAGGCGCATAAATTGCAATCGACCAAGGCAGATCATGGTTGGACCCGGGTATGAGAATGGAGGCATATTTCCCGTCATTATATTTGAACTCGGCTTCAATCTCCTGCTCGGAGGCGACCTGATTAAAGTTGGGTAAGTTGCCAAAAGCTTCACGCGCAACAAGATCTTCTATCTGATCAATCTTGACAAATTTGAGCGTGTTCGTCTCGTCGGTTTCTCGGATAAAAGTTGAGTTTGGATGCGCAATAACATCCCGGTCACTTGAAAGCGCCATCGCTACCCCTGAATCTCCAATATTAAGATTGGAAAGAAAGCGAGAGATTTCATCGATTTCAATATCAACGCCTATGACACCTTCAAACTGCCCAGAAGCTGATAAAATCGGTATCGCCGCGGTGATCCCTGGCCGTTGTGAGGAGAAGAAAATATATGGCGAAGTCCAGACAAAATTTTGCTTCTTCTTTGCATCCATAAACCAAGGCCGAACGCGCGGATCGAATTTATCAGTTGGATCAACGGTAAATTCAGCAATGTTATAATCGCCATCTCTCCAAATGAGTTCTGTATGTACATTCTCATTATCGCGGCTAACCAGCTTAGTTCTAAATTCGGCATGTTCTTCACTGCGCATGACATAGACAAAATTGCCCTGATCATCGCCGTAATATATGCCAGAAAGTTGCGGAACAACCTGCATTTGTTGGAAGAGTAATTTCTCTAATTCCTCGGTATTAGAGCTATCAACAATATCACTTTCAATGAGACGTTTTGCTAATTCAGTGGCTCGAATCGCTGGCTCAAGAAAGCCTTTTGAATGCTCTGTCGAGCTGCGTCCAACTTCGCCAATTAGCGTTGTCGCATGATCAAGAAGCACGCGTTCTGAGGATACGAAATAGAATGAAACGACAGAAAGAACTGCAACAAATTGTAAGCCTGACAACCAAATTGCAAGTATTGCTCCCAGTGAAAGTTTCATTGTGATCTGCCCTTTGGTCATTGGTATGCAATAAGCTTTTTCTAAAAAATCATTATAGTTTCAATGATTTAACGTTGTTGTTTTCTCACTTACTACGAATTTATACTATAGCAATAATTCCCTTTGATCTGTGTGTAAACAATTTTAGAGCATCTGTAATTGGCATAGGTAAACACGCGTATAGACAGTTTTTTGCTTGAATGTGATCCTCTTAGATAAGCAGGGAGGGGAGTATTGCGTCTAAAATAAGAGAATCCGGGCTCGTTTCGAAATGAGAACCAGATCAAAAATCCTCTACTGACCTGCGGAAATAGAATTTAATTAATCGGGAGATTACAATGATTAATAAGTTAAAACTACTTACAGCTACACTTGCACTTGGTTCTATGATGGGCACAACTGCAATTGCTGAAGACTTCATCACAATTGGTACAGGCGGTGTAACTGGTGTTTACTACCCAACTGGTGGTGCGATCTGCCGTTTGGTAAACAAAGGTCGTAAAGACCACGGTATTCGTTGTTCTGTAGAATCAACAGGTGGTTCTGTTTATAACATCAACACAATTCGCGAAGGCGAGCTTGAGTTTGGTGTTGCTCAGTCTGACTGGCAGTATCACGCATATAACGGTACTTCAAAATTCGCTGATGCAGGTAAATTTGAAGAGCTACGTGCTGTGTTCTCAGTACACCCTGAGCCATTTACAGTTGTTGCACGTGCAGATGCTGGCATCTCAAGCTTTGATGATCTTAAAGGCAAGCGCGTAAACATTGGTAACCCTGGTTCTGGCCAGCGTGGTACAATGGAAGTTCTTCTTGACGCAAAAGGTTGGACAACTGGCGATTTCGCATTGGCGACTGAGCTAAAAGCTGCTGAGCAATCAGCTGCTCTTTGTGATAACCAAATCGATGCGATGGTTTACACAGTGGGTCACCCATCTGGTTCAATCCAAGAAGCAACAACAGCATGTGACAGTGTTCTTGTGACTGTTGATGGTAGCGCAGTCGACGGATTGATCAATGATAATCCATTCTACCGTTCAGCAACAATCCCAGGCGGCATGTACCGCGGTAACGATGGCGACACAACAACATTTGGTGTTGGCGCGACATTCGTAACATCAACAGCTGTATCAGATGAAGCTGTTTACACAGTTGTGAAATCTGTGATGGAAAACATCGAAGACTTCAGAAAGCTTCACCCTGCTTTTGCAAACCTCCAGCCAAAAGACATGGCAACAGCCGGTCTTTCTGCACCGCTTCATCCTGGTGCTGCAAAATACTACAAAGAAGCTGGCTTGATCGAGTAAGTTTCTTTTACAGGGCGGGAGGGCAGAAATGCCCTCCCTTTTGCATTTCGTTTTAGCTTTCCATGGATAGTCGAGGGGACATCTCAATGGCAGATAACAGCAAAGAAAACCGTGCATTAAGCGAAGAAGAGCTACAGGAATTAGTAGCCGCAACAGACGCTGGTGCCAGATCTCCCCAAGGTTCAGTGGGAACGTTTTTAGCAGTCGTAGCGGTCATTTGGTCGGTATTTCAGGTGATTTTAGCGTCACCACTTGCAAACTATGTTTTGCCAGGAGACATTATCAATAACTCTCGCCAGCTGCATTTGGCATTCGCCATCTTCCTTGCATTCATGGCCTATCCTGCGCTCAAATCGAGCCCAAGAGACTATATTCCAATTCAAGATTGGATTATGGCGATCTTAGCGGCGTTTATCGCGCTCTATGGATTTATATTTTATCAGAAAATCGTTGATGCTGGCGGATTAGCCGATGACGTCGACAAGTGGTTTGCACTTGCCGGTCTGTTGCTTTTGTTTGAAGCAGCTCGTCGCGCCTTGGGTCCAGCAATGGCTATCATTGCAACGATTTTCCTAGCTTACGTATTCTTTGGATCTTCTGAGATTGTGCCCGACGTTATTCGTTGGAAAGGCGCATCATTGAAGAAAGCTATGAGCCATATGTGGATCACATCAGAAGGTGTGTTCGGTATTGCTCTAGGCGTATCTACCAAGTTCGTATTCCTATTTGTGTTATTTGGTGCACTGCTCGATAAAGCGGGCGCTGGTAACTATTTCATCAAGATGGCGTTTGGCGCACTTGGTCACCTTAAAGGTGGTCCAGCGAAAGCGGCCGTTGTTGGTTCTGCAGCAACTGGCCTTATTTCTGGTTCTTCAATTGCCAACGTTGTGACAACAGGTACGTTTACTATTCCATTAATGAAACGCGTTGGTTTCTCATCTGAAAAAGCGGGTGCCGTTGAGGTAGCAAGTTCGGTGAACGGACAGATCATGCCACCTGTGATGGGTGCTGCAGCGTTCTTGATGGTGGAATATGTGGGTATTTCATATGTTGAAGTGATCACGCATGCGTTCTTGCCTGCAACGATCTCTTACATTGCACTTGTTTACATTGTGCATTTGGAAGCTGTGAAATC
>JAHDEP010000338.1 GCA_020628775.1 Rhizobiaceae bacterium
CATTTAAGCCTCCGGCTCAATCTCGATCAGCACCGAACCACCTTCAACCGCATCACCAAGCTGACAGGTGATGTTTTTCACAATACCTGCGCATGGTGCAGTTAAGTTCATTTCCATTTTCATCGCTTCCAAGACAATGAGACGCTGGCCTTCTGCAACCTGCGCATTTGCTTCTATATCAATTAAGCGAATAACTCCGCTCATTGGTGCTGAAATAGTGTTTTCGCCTGCACTTGTGTTATCATCTACCGCAAGCGGATCCGGCAGAACAAATTCAAAGCTTTGCCCATTTTTATAAAGGACAACATGGCAATCCTGACCATCTGTATAACGTGCAAAATCAATGCTAGAACGCAGACCATCCTGCTCGAAAATAATTGTATCCTCACGCTGTTCAATAATCGTAAACTGGCTTTGAAGTTCGCCTGCTAAATCGCGCGATTGCACATCTTCACCCACCGCCAATCGACGTTCGATTTTATCATCTGAATACATGATTGATGCTACTCGAGAAGCCGCGCCAAACATACGCCAATTTGATTGCGCATGAGATACCTGCCAATCCAACGCCACCAACATTGCGATCGCGACCATTGTTTCAGTTGGGTCATCTTGCGCGGTCAAACTATCAATATCGCGCTCAATTAATCCTGTATCCACCTCGCCTTTTAAAAAACCTTCATGGGTCGACAAGCGTGATAAAAACGAAATGTTAGACGCCAAACCAGACACTTGTGTCTGCGATAACGCTGTGGTCAATGCGGCGAGCGCTTCTCCACGATTGCTGCGATGGGTAATCACTTTTGCAATCATTGGATCATAGTAAGGTGAGATAACATCACCCTCTCGCACACCACTATCGTTTCGTGCATCCGCAGACAGCTTTAAATGCGAAATTTTGCCCGTTGCAGGTAAGAAACCTGCCTGTACATCTTCCGCATAAAGCCGCGCTTCAAATGCGTGACCATTTATTGCAATGTCATCTTGCGACACCGGTAAAGCTTGCCCTGCCGCCACACGCAGTTGCAACTCGACAAGATCAAGCCCGGTTATTGCTTCGGTCACAGGGTGCTCAACCTGCAATCTTGTGTTCATTTCCATAAACCAGAAACCATCCTTGCGTAGAGTCCCCGACCCATCTGCGATAAACTCGATCGTGCCAGCACCTTCGTAATTAATCGCTTGCGCTGCTTTAACCGCTGCTTGGGTCATCGCTTGGCGCACATCATCTGGCATATCAGGTGCGGGCGCTTCTTCGATGACCTTTTGATGGCGACGCTGCAAAGAACAATCACGCTCAAACATATGAACGACATTGCCTTTGGAATCGCCAAAGACCTGCACTTCGATATGACGTGGCGAGGTGATGAATTTTTCAATCAACACCGCAGGATCACCAAAGGCCGTTTGCCCTTCCCGCGCAGCACTTTCCAATGCGGATAAGAAATCTGTTTCTTGCTCGACAAGGCGCATACCTTTACCGCCACCGCCTGCACGAGCTTTGATCAATACAGGATAACCGATTTTATCCGCTTCTGATTTTAACAAATCCGGCGTTTGATCCGCACCATGATACCCTGGGACAATTGGAACACCTGCATCCTGCATTAATTGCTTGGCCGCATCTTTCAGACCCATCGCAGAAATCGCTTTGGCGCTCGGGCCGATAAAGGTCAGACCAGCCGCCTCAACAGCGCTAACAAATTCAGGATTTTCAGACAGGAACCCGTATCCTGGGTGAATGGCTTGCGCGCCTGTTCGCTGTGCAGCTTTTATGATCGCATCTTGCTGCAAATAGCTTTCGCTTACCGGAGGTGGTCCGATATGGACGGCCTCATCGGCCAGCTCAACATGCAGTGCGTTTTTATCTGCATCTGAAAATACGGCGACCGTTTTCACGCCCAAGCGCTTTGCGGTTTTGATAATTCGGCATGCGATTTCGCCACGATTGGCAATGAGAATTTTAGAGAACATTGTCATATCATCCACCATTACATTCTGAACAAGCCAAAGCTTGTGTCCTCTATTGGCGCATTCAAGCATGCTTTAAGACTTAGCGAGACGACATTGCGCGTTTCACGCGGATCGATGATGCCATCGTCCCATAATCTTGCTGAGGCATAAAAAGGATGCGACTGGGTTTCAAACTGATCCAAAATCGG
>JAHDEP010000339.1 GCA_020628775.1 Rhizobiaceae bacterium
TGCTGACCACTTATAACGAAGTGGACATGACAGCTGTGATGGAACTTCGCAAGAAGTACAAAGATCTGTTTGAGAAAAAACATGGTGTGAAACTTGGTTTCATGGGCTTCTTCACAAAAGCAGTGTGCCATGCGCTTAAAGAAATTCCAGCTGTAAATGCTGAGATTGATGGCACGGATCTGGTTTATAAAAACTTCTGCCACATCGGTGTTGCTGTGGGTACGCCAAAAGGTCTTGTTGTACCTGTGGTGCGTGATGCAGATGACATGTCGATTGCTGAAGTTGAGCAAGAGATTGGTCGTTTGGGTCGTGCAGCACGTGATGGTGAACTTGGCATGGCGGACATGCAGGGCGGCACATTCACCATCTCAAATGGTGGTGTATACGGCTCGCTAATGTCCTCACCAATTTTGAATGCACCTCAGTCCGGTATCTTGGGCATGCACAAAATTCAAGAGCGTCCAATGGCAATTGGCGGACAGGTTGTTATCCGTCCGATGATGTATTTGGCTTTGTCTTATGATCACCGTATTGTTGATGGTAAGGAAGCTGTGACATTCTTGGTTCGCGTTAAAGAAAGCCTTGAAGATCCAGAACGTTTGGTTCTTGATCTCTAAGTTGAATGAGCAAAAATTATGGTTCTACACAAGAAGCTAAAACTCATTTCATCTTTAATGGTGATGATGCTTCTTGTGGGGCCGGCTCATGCAACAGCTGTCGCGTGCGAGCAAAATAAAGCGCGCTATATCGATCCTGAATCAGATTTGGTTTTTGCCTTTGAAGAGCAGTCTGAACAGTCCGCATTTTTGCAGCCTTTTTCGATTGGTTCAGATGCGGCGGATATAAAAATTAAAGGCTTTATTACCTTAGAAGGTAATCCATTGCGGCCCATTGCATATGCAGTGCATCAATGTCCTGATGGGGATATAACCGGGGAAGAATTAGCAGAATGCACCATCTGGCAAGGCGTGCCTTATGGTTTGTATTCTGATGGCGCAGTTGGTTTGCTTCCAGACCAAGATGAGCCAGCGGTCAAACAATTGTTACTGCCAGATTTTGCCCGATCTGTTATGTCTAAGCCCATCTGGAATGAATTAAATATCGATCGTGAGCCATTTGAGGTGTTCGATCTGTTAGATTGTGGAGCAAAGTAATGGCTTGGAAAGAACTCATGAGTGCCAATATCAAACGGCTTGAAAAGCTAAAGGCTGAAATGCCGGAAGCTTATGGTGCGTTTGAAGCGATGGGTAAAGCTGCGAAAAAGCCTGGCGCTATGGATGAGAAGACCAAAGAATATATTGCTTTGGCTATGTCGATTGCGACCCAATGCGAAAGCTGTATTGCATTTCACACTCGCTCGCTTATTCGGCTTGGCGCGACACGCGATGAGTTCTGCGAAGGGCTAGCAATGATTGGTTATATGGCCTCAGGTCCTGGTCTGACTTATGGCGCCAAAGCACTTGAAGCTTATGATGAATTCACTGAGGGTAAATAGGATTTAAAATGGGATTTGAATTTTCAACATTTGAATTTCCTTGGCTCGAGTTTATGGCATTGTTTATCGCTTTTGGCATAAACGCTGTTGTACCGGGCCCTGATTTTGCCATGGTCTTGCGCCAATCAATTGTGCATGGCCGCAAAACAGCAATCCTCACGTCTTTAGGGATTGCATCTGCAATTCTCGTCCACGGCACATACACCTTACTTGGCATTGGGCTTATTGTGAGCCAATCGCTTTTACTGTTTTCGATTTTGAAAATAGCCGGTGCGCTTTATCTTTTATATCTTGGCATTTCGACATTTCGCGCAGCACCGCCTGAAAAGCCTGATTTTGAAGGCCAGAAACTTAGCAATCAGCCAAGTGCTATTGGTGCTTTTTCAATTGGGTTTTTAACAAATCTATTGAACCCAAAAGCTGTGTTGTTTTTCCTTGCGCTGTTTTCAACAATCGTAAGTGCAACAACTGTTGTTGAGGTTAAAGCAATTTACGTCGCAACAATGAGTTTTCAATTGTTTGCTTGGTATTTATTGGTTTCGATCTTCTTCACAACCCCAAGCGTGCGTGGCGCTTTTTACAAGATTGGCAAATGGTTTAACCGTATTACAGGTGCAGCGCTTGTGATGCTCGCAGTTCGCGTCGCGGCCTCGCGTCAATAAG
>JAHDEP010000072.1:0-8791 GCA_020628775.1 Rhizobiaceae bacterium
AAGGTCGCGTAATTTTGAAGTCATCAAATAATGACCAGCCGTTCGTTCACGCAATTATTGGCGATGGATTAACCGCAGCTGCATTTTTGGAATATGCAGACGCAACCCATATTGATGAATTTATCATAATTGGGCCTAATGCGTCGCAGTTAGGGCGTGGGCTTGCTTATGCAACTGCGCCTCAAGGGGCATCTTGGGAACATGCGTATTTGCTAAATTCACCAGCAAGCGACATTGATCCCGATTTTAAGCCATGGCTTGAAGAAAATTGGGATGATATCGAGCGCAAAATGACGGATCGCAAACCTGATTGGCTTGCGGCTGCAAAAGGGCTGATCGCAAAAGGTGATGTCAGCGCGCTTAATATCCCGCGTCAGTTTTTCGGGGATTTTCTGGTCGATCGCCTCAATTCTGTAATCGCTCGTTATGAGGCAGATGGAAAATCTGTTCGCCTTGTTGAAGATATTGCCATTGGTCTTGAGGCAGAGGGCACAGGTTATCATATCCGCACGGGCAATGGGCAAACTGTCTTCGCCCATTCAATTGATATCGCCCCCGGTGGACCAAAAGATCAGCGCATGGATGGTGATGAAAGCGAATTTAGTGCACCTACTTTGTTTGGCAACGAAGAGCGCATTATTGAGCATATTAAGCGTGGCGCAGAAATCTGCTGCATCGGGATGAATGCAACCATGCTTGATGCGTTAAGGTTATGCCAATCCGCCTTGCCCGAAGGCGATGTCCGGTTTTCGGCAATCTCGCCGCGTGGTGTGTTGCCAGAACCGCTTATTCCAGATCGACCTGATCTGTTTGTCCCAGAGCTTGAAACAGGGCACTTATCCGCGATCAGCTTTTTAGACGATGTCAAAGCAAGTCTTGAACAAGCGAAAGCTGATGGATATCAGCAGCGCGAAGTAAGGGCAGGGTATCGGGCATTTTTCTTAGAACATGGCCTGATCAAATTTATTGCCAATGCAGAAGAAGCTAAATTCGTTCCGCGCACATTGCGACATTGGTTGCGCGGCGGAACACGCGACACGATTTTAGATTTTCATCGACTAATGGTCGATGACGTGACGCAAATTGCAAAAGGCGCGGTTCGTGAGATAGAACCCAATGATGATGGCGCGACGATTATCAGCGTTGATCAAATGGGTAATCTACAGCGCAAGAAGGTTGGTTTCGTAATTAATTGCTCAGGCGCAGGGTCTAGTTTTGAATTTGATCCTCTCACAAATGCGCTTATTGAAGACCAGGTGATCGATATTTGCCAAACAAGTGGCGGTATTGTGGTTGGTGAGAATTGCGCGACCAAGCTTAAAAACGTGCGTTTCTTATCGCCAGCCACCACGATCATTGGTGATGAAGTTATGGCAATGCCGCTCTATGATGCGCATTTGCTGCGCAGCTGGGTGAAGCGCGCGAATGGGACGCGTTAGATATTGAAGATTTGCAGCTCACGACTTCGTGATCACGTAAGACTGGTCAAAAATGTCGATCTATTGTAACGCTTTTGATTATGGCTCGGTCTTTTTTGATTTATACGTTCATGTTTTTTGCTATTGTCCAGAGTATTCCGGGCAGTATGCAGGCCGTTGCCGATCATATTATTGAGCCTGTATTAATCGAAGCAGAACTTGTTGTTGCCGAGCATGAACTGGATGTTCAATGCTGTGATGAGAACAACAAAAAAGATGCAACACCGTGCAAATCTGATTGTTCTGCTATTCTAAATTCAAGCTTTTTGACTGCCCACAGCGCAGGCATGTTGTTTGAGACCGCGCCAATCCATATTGTGGCGAGGACTTTGGTGCGGCAAGATTTGCGGCCTCCGATAGCCTAATTTTACATAAAAACCGAGGGGGCAATTGTCCCGTTTGACAATGTAAAATTAGGAGCAATCCATGTTATCTAGACGTAATTTAATTCTTGGTGCTTTAACCAGTGCAGCACTTTTGCCAGCATCAACAGCTTTGGCACACCATACTAAAAAATCACGCAAGAAGTTTAAGCTTGCTGCAAAATATGTCCCACAATCAGTGCGATATAACAGCGAATATAAGCGTGGCACGATCGTTGTCGATCCACGCAACCATTTCCTATATTTGATCGAACGTCGCGGAAGAGCTCGTCGTTACGGGGTAGGAGTTGGTAAAGCTGGATTGGCGTTCCGCGGAACAGCTACCATTCAGCGCAAAGCGGAATGGCCGCGTTGGACACCAACACAAAACATGATCCGTCGTGAGCCGCAGAAGTATCTCAAATACGCCAAAGGGGTGCCTGGTGGCATTAATAACCCACTTGGTGCACGTGCGTTATATTTATATCGCAATGGCCGTGATACCTATTTCCGCATTCATGGCACAACTCAGCCATGGTCAATAGGCCAATCGGTATCAGCCGGGTGCATTCGCATGATCAATGAACATGTGGAAGATCTATACGAGAGAGTGCCAGTCGGCACGCGCGTCGTCGTCCTTTAACGTTTTTCAATTCTTGAGCTTTCTCCGCAGGTTTGCTCAAGGATGACGCGTGCGGGCAGACCGTTAGAATGAGATGTTTGTCAACGAGGCGTCTCATTCGCTTTCTTAGACATGGCGTTACGCCCGCGCGCGTTTGAATGAACTTATCTTCATATCAAACCGATACTGGAATAAATATGAGCAAGAAATCAAGTAAAAGGTCGTCTCAGAAGAAGGCGGCGAATAATTCAGGTCAACAGATCGAAAATCAATCCCGCCGCAAATGGCTGGGATATGCCCGAAATGGCGCCATAACACTTGCTGTTTTGGGAAGCGGAGGCGGATATTTAGCTTATTCTGCAAATGCCAAAATGCACGAGCAAGACTTAACTCGCATTGGGCAGGGTACGCCCACTGTTGTGCAGGTGCATGATCCTAATTGTTCAGTTTGTGCCCGCTTACAGCGCAATACAAAATCTGCATTAGGGAGCTTTAATGAAGGCGAGATCGAATATGTTGTTGCCAATATTAAATCTTCAAAAGGTAAAGCCTTTGCAGAACGAAATGCAGTGCCGCATATAACGCTGATGCTTTATGATGGTAAAGGTGAGCTAAAACACATCCTACGTGGGCCTCAGGAGGTCTCTACGCTCGAAGTTGAGTTTAAAAAGCTGCTTGAAAGCTAGATCAACCTCACAAGCAAAAACGCACCCCGAAAGGTGCGTTTTATTCAATGCAAATTCAAAGCTCTCTTTAGAGAAACTTTTTTGCCATGCTGGCTAAGCCGCCAATACCGCCGACAGAATCAAGTAATGAACCGCCGCTGCTTGATTGATCGACAAGCTGCGGAAGTGCTTCCTGCAATGTCTCAAGCAATGAGCCTTCACTTGTACCAAGTTGCGCCGCTGCTGCTGAGATCTTATCGCCACCCATAAGGTTTTGGATTTGATCTGTTGAAATGCTGGCATTTTCGCCATCACCCAGCCAAGAAGCTGCAATATCGGCTAGATCACCAGATTGGAGATTGCTGACAAGGCTGCCTAAATCAAATTGATCGCCATCGCCAATGAGGCCGTTCATTGCGCCGCTAATTGTGTCTTGATCGACACCCAATTTGTTCGCAATTAAGCCGGAAGCCAAATTCATAATATCCATTTTATCAGTATCCATTCTGAGCTGTAATGTTAGATCGGTTCTACAATTACCGATTTCATAGCATCATGTAGGTGTTCATGAGACCTGTTGCAACTATTTTTGCGGATTATACGGTATTGTGTGTCGTCTCTTTAAGCGAATGAATTCGTGTCAATCGCGAAAGTTTTGAGCCAACAACATGTAGATCCATGGCTTTGTTGGATAGGATAATAACACCTGTTTGAGATACTTTATCAAACGAGATGTAAGAAGCATGACCACCGACCAAGCCGTTGTGCCAAATCAGGTTTTTATTACTTAAGAACTTTTCAACAATGGTTGGCCCCATCCATCCCAATCCGACCTGATCCTTTTTTGGGTCCGGGTGCGTTGTTGCAAAGACATCTGATAAGACGCCATTACTTTTAAGATTAGCCATCAAAAACTTGATCATGTCAGATGGTGTTGAACGGATCCCGCCTGCGCCACCTAAAATCGGGAAGTCCCAATGCGGCGTGGCTTCACCTTTTGGATCATGCGCTTGCACAAACAAGCTCATATCATCTTCACTGACCGTAAATCCGGTGGAATTCATCTCAAGCGGCGCAAAAATTTTCTCCCGCATTAGATCGTCCAGCGACGTATCAGTTTGCCATTCCATAATATGGCCGAGTAAACCCATGCCTAAATTTGAATAATCAAATTTGCCGGGCTTGCCATATTGTTTTGCAGTTTTTAAATATTCACCGATGTCATCAACGGTAAACGTTGAATAGGGATTATTCATCACCTCAAGCTTATTCAACATAACCTTTGGAACGCGAGGGATGCCGGATGTGTGCGACGCGAGCTGGCGCAATGTGATGGGTTTAATGTGCTCAGCGAGTTCAAATCGCTCGCCAATTAGATCCTGCAAATTATCATCCAAGCTCAACCGATTTTCAGACACCAATATGCCCAAAAGCGATGATGTTAGTACCTTTGATATTGAGCCAATCTCGTAGATGCTATTCGCAGAGATATTCGGCTCAGCACTATCTTTGCTGCGATAATGCTCAATTATTTTACCATCTCTTATGGCCACAATCGCAAGGTCACGGGCAAGATCATGCTTGAAAAGCTTATCTGCTTCTTTTTGCAGCTCTGCTTGCAAGTCGCAGTTATCTATAGCTTTTGCGAGGCGATGTTTGATGAAAAATATAATTGCCAGCGTAATGGCAATAGGGATGATCGCGACGATGAGAAATTGCATAATATTATCCAGTGAATATCTTTGGATATATTAAAGCGATGGTCCCAATTCAAGCGCACTGCCATCGCTAAATCTTGAAAAGCGGAAACGCGACAAATCATGTTCTGGTGTTTGGCCGGTCGCCATCTGAGCAATCGCCATCGCAAATCCAGGTCCAATCCCAAATCCGTGCCCGCTCAAACCCGTTGCGACAATTAAGTTGGAATGTTGCGGTGTGCGGTCAATAATCGGAACGAAATCGGGCATTGTGTCAATCATGCCTGCCCATGAATGGGCGATCTCAGGTTTGCCAATTTCTGGGAAGCGCGCAGCAAACCTCTCTGCCATACGTTTGATGTTTTTTGGATCAGGTTTGGGTTCTAAAACCCGACAGGCCTCAAATGGTGAGACGTCATTTTGTGACCAAGAACGCTTTGTTTGCCAAGCGTCGGGGAAATCTTTGGGCGCATTGATCTTCAAGTTTAAGTGACGCCAGCCTTTGATAAGGGCTGGGATATATTTTTTGAAATGACGGAAAGCATCAGGACCGATATAGGCTGTGTGTTTGTCGCATAATGAAAGCGTATATCCGCCATCTTGTCGGCGCCGAATGGCCAACTCTTCATCTAGCGAGGTTTGCGAAGTAAACTCGGGCAGGGGCATTGTTTGCGCCACATCACCCCGTACAGCCATTTGTGGAATGAAAATATTATGGTTGCGCGCAAAGAGGCTCGACCAAGCACCAGCGGCTAATACAGCCTGCTCACAAGCAATTGTGCCGTCTTCGGTGACAATGCCTTTAATTTGCCCGCCTTGAATGTCTAACGAGCGAACAGCGCAGTTTTCGCGAATAAGCGCACCATTTTCGCGTGCAAGCTTTGCAACAGTGGGCACAGCCACCCATGGTTCACCTTTTAAGTCACTCGGTGTTGTGATCCCTGTAACCCACTTTTTAGCAGTGCTATCACCAAATATGCGGCTAATTTGTTCGGAGCTTAATAGCTCGGACTTAACGCCATGATCTTTTGCAACTTGCACCCATTGTTCAAATTCCTCGCGTCGTTTACCAGTCGCACTTAAAAAATTGATCGGAGCATTAACCACCCCGCATTGCCCTTGCGTTTGTTGATCGACATCTCGCCATAGCCTGTTGGCTTGGATCATAATGGGTAGTTCAGCTTCGTCCCGCCCTTGTTGGCGTATCCAACCCCAGTTACGTGAAGATTGCTCGCAGGCAACGCGGCCCTTTTCGATGACGATAACGCGTTTACCCATCCTGGCGAGATAAAGAGCTGTAAAAATCCCCACAACACCTGCGCCAATGATTGCGACATCCACTTCATCAGAAAGTGCATCTTGGAATTGGACAGGTGTATGAATGGTCACATGTGTTTTGGGATGTTGGGTCATGAAAATAGGGTCTGATTATAATTGAAAGCCCAACTCACTATAAACAAAAATCACTGCTTGGAAAGCGGGGTTTTACGGCATTACATATCCATGATTTTTAAGGCGAAATTCGGCAGTTTATTGAGGCCTTTTGAATGAAGATTTTTCGAATTACATGCCGCGATCTATAGGTTTGTACTTTTTCGGTGATTTCGAGCGCTTTAGGTCACAAAAATTTGGCCAAAAATGTGTTGAACGAATTTGCGAAAACCTCTTTAAAAGTAAAAGCTTATGTGTCTTTTGAATGGTTTGATTGAATTCTTTAATCGCTAAATCGATTTAACGAAATCCAATGTCCGAAATCGTCAAGTCGGGGTCTTCTTTCTGCCTAGAAATGCAGCAATTGCATAGCACGTTTGCATTATTATGACTGGTAATTGTGCAAAATAAGGAGCATCTGGAATTCAACGGAACACGAATTGTTCCCTTTTTTACTAAAATTAATTTATTGCGAAACACGCCTCAAATGAGAGGCATTTATGGAGAAGTAAAATGAATATTCTTGGTAAAGTTCGTAACTGGAACAACCAACGTTCAATGCGTCGTCAACTCAGCGCTTTGTCACCACGTATTCTTGACGATATCGGTGTATCACGCGATGGCATTATTGCTGTTAAGCGTAACCCAATCTCAGAATACTAAGCGAGATTGACCTAGTTTAGCATTCATTCAGGTTGATATTCTCTCCTAAGGATGACCGGAATAAAATGCATATAAAGCCCTGCAAATTCTTGCGGGGTTTTTTATTGCCTATATCCCAAGCTCCGAAAGCCTTCCAGGAAACATAATTGATTGGATCGCTACACCTCTAGTAATTGACCAGCTTTGGATACGGTGCATCAAGTATTTTGGTCTTCACGTAGTAAGGAATGCTATTGCCTGTATTGACCAGAAGGATCTGGCTTTGCGGATAGAGTTTGGCATAATCAAATGCTGCATTGATCGATTTTGAATTAAAAAACGGATCGATTAATAAGCCTTCATGCTTTGCGGCCAATGTTGCTGGATGATTAGGATCTGTATCAGCGGTAACAGTATGATGATCACAATACTCATCTGTTACCAATATCTCATCATCTGAAACCGGGTTCTCTTCATCAAGCAATAACGCGATCTGATCGAGTTTGTAGCGAATACGCTGTTTGATGTAATCAGCGCCATAAAACCCGACACTGACACCAACGACAGGAACATCACAACCAAGCGAGCGTAGGCCATAAAGTAAGCCAGCAACGGTGTTTCCAGAGCCTGCTGCACAGAATATAACATCAGTTTCCTGCTCAAGTTCATCGAGTTGCTCAACAATCTCTTGTGCTGCGTGGATATAACCAAAAGCGGCAATCGGTAACCGATCGCTCTCGTTTTGCAAAATGTAAGGAGATCGACCTTCTGCCTCTAATTTGTCAGCCAATGCCTGCATGGTTTGAATAGCTTCTTCATAGCTTTCAAACGGGGGGTGGGTGTGCACATGTGCATTGAGCATATTGCTGGCTAAGATCTCGCGCAGCTCTCGTGGTTCGCAGCAAAGGCCGTGTTTTTCTTCTTCCAAAACGATGTGGCATGCAATGCCATATTTTGCGCATGCAGCTGCTGCAATTCGAGATAAATTGGGGGTCCGTCCACCAAGCATGATAAAGGTATCCGCGCCCTTTTTCATCACATCACCAAGGTAGTATTCCATGTGGCGCGCTTTGTTGCCACCGGTGGCAAAACAATTGGTATCATCGCGCTTCATCAAAAAGGTTTTCGCACCCGATAATCGTGCAAGATTATGCTGTTGCTCCAATGGGGATGCAGCATTACACAATTTCACACGCGGGATATCGCGAAGATTTTCAAGGGGCAATTTGCTACCTCAGTTGAGCGCGTTCATTTCAACTAATGTAGTTACATAAAACATTTGCTTCAAGGGCTAGGAAGTGCGGCTTGACAGCCTATCATGCATACTAGAATCGCGTTGCACTGATACTAATCTTCAATTTTATCTCTCGTCCAACACTTGAATCATCTGCAAAGGTCGTGCCCACATTAAAATCAAGGCGTTGGATTGCCGCTTCACCACGTACAATTGCCATACCATTGTTCTCTTCGAAGGTGAAGTTGATGGTGAAATCCTTGGTGATGCCAGCAAGTTCCAACTTTCCAATTGCTGCAAATCCTGTGTCGGTTTTTTCAACGCTGTTGGAAGTAAAACGCGCGGTAGGATTAGCTTCAGTGTTTAGAAATTCCGATGATTTTGCTCGGTCGGATACATCGCCAAGTGTAAGAGATGTAACATCTACTTCAGCGGCTATCTTGGCGTTTTCTAGATCGCTTGGATCAAAGATCACATCAGCTTTCCAATTGGCAAATGTACCGGTCACCGGGGTGCCAAGTTGGGCGACATCGATTTGTAATGGAGAATTTGCATAATCAATGTTCCAGCTATTGGCGACGTTGCCGTTTGAACTTGAAGCAACTTCGCTGACTTGGGTTTCAATGACCTGGTTTTCGCTAGCTTGCTGGTTCGCAGCAA
>JAHDEP010000072.1:8891-13623 GCA_020628775.1 Rhizobiaceae bacterium
TCGCTGACTTGGGTTTCAATGACCTGGTTTTCGCTAGCTTGCTGGTTCGCAGCAACGGCAGGGGCGCCATATTCGAAATTGTAGACAATAAAGGTTGACCCGATGGCAATTGCAGCCGCTGTTAATGCTACAACAAGTGAAAACGGCGATTGTTTTTGCTCTGTTGGTAAATTGCCGGTCATTTGATAGCGACCAGGCACCATGCGGTCCAAAGTTTTATCTTTATCAATCACGGCATGCTTGATCGCACCGGCAATATGCAAACCCAAGGACAAAACCAATAGAACGCCACACACAAAATGTGCAGTTTTGAAAAAGTTCGATAACATTACGTCTTTTGGAACGAATGGTAGATCTTGCGAGAAGGGCCACCAGATCGGAGCGAAACCTTCTGTTGCAGCGTGATATAGCCAGCCAAGGATCGGCATCGCTATGATCGTGCCATAAAGCAGATGATGAACGGTTTTTGCCGCAAAGCCTTCCATGCCGCCATGCAATGGGCGAGGGTGCGGCTGATATATCGCCCAGAAAACGCGGGTTATCGCGACAAAGAGCGCTGCCATGCCAATGGACTTATGGAGTGAATAGAACCAAACCTTGTCGGCAATCTGGGCCGAATTATCAATGGGCAAATCGTGCATGTAAACGCCCATAGGTAATAAGACCAAAATTAGAATTGCTGTTGCCCAATGAAGAGATTGGTGCACCAGGCCATAACTTTCCGCAGTGTTTGTAAGTTGCATAATCCGCCCCGTTTTATGTGCGGAAGCAAAACATCAAGGCTCTGCTCCCGCGTCGTAAAGTTTGTTTCGTTAAATCAAAAGGTCGATGCTATTCAACTTTGCCCATCTCGACTGAAATTTTAACATCAACTTCATCGCTCACATATGGTGCGAATTTGCCAAGATTAAAATCAGAACGGATAAGCGTTACAGATGCATCAAAACCAGCCCAGTCTTTTTGTGATTGTGGGTGTTTGCCAACTTGGTTGAGTTTTGCATCCAAAACAATCGATTTTGTTTGATCTAGAATCGTAAGATCGCCGGTAATTTTCGCTGTTTTTTCGCCTGTTGGTTCAACTGATGTGGATGTGAATGTAGCAATAGGGAAGTTTTCAACATTAAAGAAATCAGCTGATTTGAAGTGACCATCACGACCTTCCCAACCTGTCATCAACAAATCACCTACATTGATCTCAAGGCTAACTGAAGATTTGCTCAAATCGTCCATGTCGAGCATTGCTTTTCCGTCAAAGCCGGAGAACATGCCGTATGTCGTTGAGAAACCAAGATGGTTATATGAGAAGATGATTTGTGAGTGGCTTGCATCAAACTCATAAGCATCTGCTGCGAGAGAAGCGCCGGTACCTGCTGTGATCAAAAATGCTGTTGTTGCGAGGGCTTTGATTGTCGTTTTCATAATAAGAACCTTGTGGTTGATGTGACTTTTCAAAAATAGGAAAAGCAACATGTGTTGCTTTGATATATCCATTACGCGCGGCGTTGGAATATTATTCAAATTAATTGAAATAAAAAAAATGATAAGTCAGGGAACGCAAGACTGAGTGTTGCGATTGTTGCAACAATCCGGACAAAAAGCGGCCCTGATACACATAAAGCATATCAGGGCCCTGTTACTCGGAGCTCGGGGGGAACTCCGAATAATTCTTTATTGTCATACGATACAAAAGATATATGAACAGCTCGTGAATGATATATTATCACTATACTTTAAAAACAATATATCTTCTAGTTTTTCGTACTTTTTAACAGTAAATACGTTGATATTATTGGTCAATAATCGATCGACAACGCATGAAATATATGCCTGATCAGAGCCATATAAGTGATCAGGCATATCCCATATTAGGCAACCAGCTTACCGCGATCATTGTGATTGCGTAAATTTCCTTTGATCGATCTGGTTTTAAATTGTGCCATTAGTTCATGAATTGCATCACTGCCATTGGTAACACGGTTGGTAATTTCATTGGCTTGTTCGACCATTTCCGCATTTTTATGCGTCGCATCATCCATTTCTGTCACCGCTGTATTGATTTGATCAAGGCCTGCGGATTGCTCGCTTGTCGCTTCTGAAATGTTGTGCATGTATTGCTCAACTTCCGCGATCCCGTTGGTAATGGTCTTCATCATTTTACCAGTTTCAGTGACAAGGCTCACGCCGTCTAACACTTCCTTGCTGGAATTATTGATCAGTTCAGCGATCTCTTTTGCCGCTGATGCTGAACGTTGTGCCAATTCGCGAACTTCTTGAGCGACAACCGCAAAACCTTTCCCAGCTTCGCCAGCGCGTGCTGCTTCAACACCAGCATTCAAAGCAAGAAGGTTGGTTTGGAAGGCAATCTCATCAATAACGCTGACAATCTGACTGATTTCGCCAGATGTATTTTCAATGCGTTCCATAGCGGTTACCGCCTTTGTCACCACTTCATCTGAACTTTCAGACTCTTTGGTCACTCTTGAGATCTGATTGGTTGCATCATCCGTTCTGCGCGCTGACTCTTTCAAGTTAGACGTGATTTGCTTAAGCGCAGTTGATGTCTCTTCCAAGGAAGCAGCTTGCGCTTCAGTGCGACGAGATAGATCATTTGTCGCCTGGCGAAGTGTGTTGGAATCATTTTTTAAAACAACACCTGTTGAACGAACATGCGCAAGTGTTTCTGCCAGTTTGTCCAATGTGTCATTATAGTAGTCTCGAAGATCGGCAAGGACTGTTGGAAATTCCTCATCTATTGGTGATTCAAAATTACCGCTTGAGAAGCGCTCAAGCCCAGCGCCTAATGTTGCAACGGCTAAACGATATGCTTCGTCCTGTTTTGCTTTTTCCGCTTCGTTCTTAGCGCGCTCCTCTGCACGAGCTTTCGCATCAGCTTCTGCTGCAGCTTCAAGCTCACGTTTTTGAATTTCAGCATTCTGGAAGCCTTCAAGTGCTAAAGCCATAATGCCCAATTCGTTGTTCTCTTTGGTTCCTTCCACAGAGAATTCAACATTGCCGCTGGCAAGATTATTCATGTCTTTTTGAAGCCTTGTCATTGGTTTGGTGATCGAGCGAGAGATAAAGAAGCCGGCCAAAGTAGCAATCACACAAATGCCAAGAGCAACGATGATCGTCATAACAAGCGTTTTGAATTTTTCTTCTTGGTTTTGATGAACGCTCTTGTAAATGTTGATACCAACAAGTTCTTCAAGCTGACGGAGTTTAACAATCCGGTCTGTCGTGGTTCTAAACCACTTAGTTTGCGAAACACCGCTATCTGCAAGGTTATCTCGGTTTGCAGCAATTGAATTTCTCAATGCATTGACTGCACCAACATTGGTATCGTCCAACAATGCGGTATATTCAGCTTTATGTAGATCCGGTAGATGGTTTTTAAAGTTTGCGATCATAGCGCTTTGCGGGGCAATGAGCGCTTGCAGCTTGGCAAATTGCTCAGGCGTGATCTTGCCGGCACCCAACAGACCGTTGGTTAAGCCACGCTCCCTACCAGCCAGTTCCTTAGTCGAACCCAAATCCAACATGGATGTTAATTCCAATGCGATAATCGAATCAGGCGCTTTTTGAGCGCTTTCAAAACCAATGTCGAACATGGTTTTGATATGTTTAGAGTAAAATCCGAGAACTTCATCCACATTGGTTGTTTTTCTATCAACAGCACTTCGGAATGCAGTCAGCGTCGTTAAATCAACGATCAAATCTTCCATGTGACCGAGCAAAACGGGAGCTTCCGCATGATCAATCCCGGCAAGGATTGTTTTAACGTTTTCGATTTCCGTATCGGTATTTGCGCGTGCATCAATAACAGCCTGTGGAACTTCCTGAGCCTTGCCACCGGCAAAGCCAGCTGACGTGCCGCGCTCAACCTGCATGTTATGGGTGAGGGCGGTTAGGCCATTTACGGCAATAGAAATGTGGTCCATGATTTTTGTGCTCTCATAATCACGATACCCTTGCCAAACATGCACACATGTTATGGCAAACATTCCAATGAGAGGAATGATGACCCCAAGACCTATTCGTTTTGAAATAGAAATATTCTTCATTTTAGCACCCGCTAGTTTTTGCAACTTTCATCTTTGGTTTTAGTATTGAGCGATCAACTTTTGCAGCGACAGCAAAAATTCAACCTAAAGATAAAAAATCCGACAACTAAAAGTTAAGTAAAAATAGTAAACAGTATCTTATAAATAGAAGCGAGAGTTGATAAGCGTGAACTAGTAATGCGTGTTATTATAAAAAACACTTCATTTGATTGTGTATGCTTAATATATTGATTTAATTGAAGATAAATGGTGCACGTGTTGATTATATTTCCGCAGATCTGTTATAATTAAAACAAAAACGCTACTTAACATTGTGCTCAAAATCTATATACATATCCCATATTTGTACGTATACGTTATTTTTAGACCAAATATTATCTAATAGATATAATTACACTTAAAAGTAGAGGTGTGGTTTGAGAAAACTATAATTCATCACGTAAATAGTTCAAAAAATGAGACTTTTTGCTAGGTTGCATTAATGCGCTGAGGTGTAATCATGAGTGTATATCGGTTGTAAGCAGTTAACTGTAGGATAAAAGCCAAATAAAGCGTCAGAATTGCTCCTTAACCATTGGAACAAATATTTATCCATTCTTATGCAGCTTTAGACTTGCATTTTTGTCCAAGCTTTCGTAATCAGCACCCAACGCACATACTTACCGCGTTTG
>JAHDEP010000340.1 GCA_020628775.1 Rhizobiaceae bacterium
CGGTCAAGATCGGTTTGTCCGGAAATCATCACACCATCAACAGGTGTGCGATCACCGGGGAAAATGCGCATTGTCATGCCGGGTTTAACCTGATCAATGGGGATATATGTTAATTGACCATCGGGAAGAATGCGGTTGGCACCTTTGGCTGCAATTTTGCTCAGCGCGAAAACAGAATTACGGGCTTTCTCACGCATTTTCTGGTCAAGATACCGCCCTATGAGAAGGAAAAATAACAGCATAACTCCGGCGTCGAAATATGCTTCGCCAGAACCGTAGAACGTTTCATAAAGGCTCATAAAGAGCGATAGAATGATCGCAAGTGAAATTGGCACATCCATATTTAGATGACCAAACCTAAGTGCTGAAAACGCCGAGCGGAAGAAGACCTGTCCTGAATATGAAATTGCGGGAATAGCAATCAACGCTGAAACCAGTTCGAACAATTTACGTGTTTCACCATCTGCGCCTGACCAGACGGAAACTGACAGCAACATGATATTTGCAGCTGCAAATCCAGCAACAGCAAGCGCTCGGATAAGTTTTGCACTTTGCTGCTCTTGTTTGAACTCACTTAGATCGCCTAAATCAACTGGGGTCGGTGGATAGCCGAGCTTCTCCAACTGATCGACGATTTGCAGGATATCGGCGTTTTGATCAATCTCTAAATCAAGCTGCTTGAGGGTGAGATTAACGCGCGCGGATTTTATGCCTGTTTGTTTTTTAAGCTGCTTCTCAATGATGTTGATACACGCGCCGCAATGAACATTTGCAACAGAGAAAACATATTTGGTGTTTCCACTGGCGAGCTCATGGCCGGAATGAAGATATTCCTCTCGGCGCGATGTTTCGCGATAGTCTTGAGTTCCAAGCTCTTCAGCAATGTCGCCCGCGCAGCAAGACATGATTTATCCTCCAACAACCAGACGAACAGCTTTGTTCCAAGTTAAGCCGTCCTTTGTTTGAACTTGTAGATCGATTTGCCAAAGACCGTTTTCGAGATTGTTCTCAACGACATAGAATTCGCCGATCTGAGTGAAGCTCACCATATGATCATTGGTTTCGTGAACGGGGTTACCGATCTTTGCAGATACATTGGCGCCAGTGATCAAAGCTCCATTGTTATCAGTGAGTTTAAGACGTAGCTGTGCATCTTGGTATTTAAGATCAGATGACCAACCCAAGGCGCGTTGTTGTTCCAGTTTTTCAGTTTCTTCGTTGAAGATTTGGCTGGCGACATAAGTGTTTTTAACAACCAGACCCGTCCATGTGGAGCCTGCATTGAAGGCAAGGATCATATTGACCGTGATGATTGTTCCAAAAAACATGCAGATGATTGTGAACATATGCCAGCCAGTAAATTCGGTTGGTGCGACAAAAGATTTAACTGCTTTGATCATTTTATTTTCCTACCTCTGGTGCTTCGAAATTGGCGTCATAGACGTCACGTTCGTTGGATTGTCTGTCTTCTGCGATAAATTTAAATGGCGTAGAACCGGCAATTAGATTGTTTTTTGGTTGTTTGACGAACACGCGCAGTTCGCGCAGTTTGTCCGGGTCAACATTGATCAAGAAGGTTCTCGCTTCACGATCTTCAAAACCATTGATTTGCATCACTGCGCCATCCAGACCGTCGATTGAGAGCACGATGGAGCGCGGTTCCTGGATCATGTTTAGGATTTTTACTGTGTAAGCATTGCGGATGCCGCCATCACTGAGCTGCACGAAAACTGGATTTCTATCATGTTGAACGTTCACACCCAAACGATCCCGCAATGACAATGCCGTAAGTAGCCCAAGACCCATACATGCCCAGATCGCGAAATACATCACCGTGCGCGGACGCAAAAAAACCTTTGGGTTGAAGTGTTTGATTTTGTCTATGAAGCCGTTTTCATCGCGGATTCGATTTGGATCAAGATTAAGCGTATCGGGATCGGTGGCGAGCGCCATATTGGTGTTGTAATCTTCTAGCGTTGAATAGGAGATCAAGCCCTTTTCACGACCTAGTTTTCCCATAATGTCATCACATGCGTCGATACAAAGTGCGCAGGTAATACACTCCATTTGCTGACCATCGCGAATATCAATGCCAGCAGGGCAGACGTTTACACACGCCATGCAATCAATGCAGTCGCCACC
>JAHDEP010000073.1 GCA_020628775.1 Rhizobiaceae bacterium
CCGCATTGACGCGAAAGATTGCGCACGCGCAGGATATAGCTTTGGCGTTCGGTTACCGAGATTACACCACGCGCATCGAGCAGGTTAAACACATGCGAAGCTTTGATACACTGATCATAAGCTGGAAGCACGCATTTGTGCAACATGCCTTCTTCTGTTGGCGCGCCAGCTTTTAGCAAGGCTTCGCACTCGCCTTCTGCATCTTCAAAATGACGCAGCAACATTTCAGTATTGGCATATTCAAAGTTATGGCGTGAATATTCTTGTTCGGCTTGAAGGAAGACGTCGCCATAGGTAACTTTATCGTCGCCCTCACCGCCGTTGAAGTTTAGATCATAAACGTTATCAACACCTTGGACATACATTGCCAAGCGTTCAAGACCATAGGTCAACTCACCCGCTACAGGAGAACATTCAATCCCGCAGACCTGTTGGAAATATGTAAACTGTGAGACTTCCATACCATCGCACCAGCATTCCCAGCCAAGACCCCAAGCACCAAGTGTTGGGCTTTCCCAATCGTCTTCCACAAAGCGCACATCATGAACAAGCGGATCAAGCCCGATTGCCTTGAGGGAACCAAGATAAAGTTCCTGCAAGTTAGATGGATTTGGCTTTAGGATCACTTGGTACTGATAATAATGCTGCAAGCGATTTGGGTTTTCACCATAGCGGCCATCTGTTGGACGGCGTGATGGCTGCACATATGCAGCGTTCCATGATTTTGGACCAAGCGCACGCAATGTTGTTGCCGGGTGGAATGTCCCAGCGCCAACTTCCATATCGTATGGCTGCAAGATCACACAGCCATATTCTGCCCAATAATTATGTAGGGTCAGAATGAGACCTTGAAATGATTTCGTAGGATCAAGATGCTTTGGAACAGATGCGGTCATTGCGTTCAACTTATGTGGCTAGATTTAACTGCCCGCTCAATCGCATGATGGCCCGTTTTGGTCAAGATATCAGTTAAAATATAAAAGGCCGGGTGATTGCCCACCCGGCCTCTAAATTGCAAATTTACAACGATTATTCTGTTTCTTCAGGAATAATCAAATTCAGCACAATCGCAATGATCGCCGCTGGCAACAGACCAGACGTTAGCAAAATTTGCATTGTTTTTGGTAAATGCACCAGCGCATCCGGCACCAATTGCAGACCAAAGCCGACTGATAATGCTGTTGCAAAGATCACCATGTTACGGCGGTTCCAAACAACATCTGATAGCATGTTGAGACCCGCTGCTGCGACCATACCAAACATCACGATCACACCGCCACCAAGCACATTGATTGGCACAGTGTTGATGATCGCGCCAACAATTGGGATCAGACCACAGATGATCAAGAAGATACCGCCGATTGTCACAACATGACGGCTCATAACACCTGTCATCGAGATCAAGCCAACATTTTGCGAGAATGATGTATTTGGTAGACCACCGAAAATACCTGCAACCGCTGTACCCAAACCATCGGCAAATGTTGCACCTTGAATTTCTTTATCTGTAGCTTCGCGACCAGCGCCACCTTTGGTGATACCAGACACATCGCCAACCGTTTCAATGGCTGAGATAAATGACATCAAGATCATACCAATAACAATCGCCCAGTTGATTTCAAATCCATATTTAAACGGATTTGGCAAACCAATGACGGCAGCTTTTGACACATTACCGAAATTCACCTGCCCCATCATCAATGCAACGATATAGCCGACGATGATACCAACAAGCACTGCAGCTACGGCTAACATTCCACGTGTGAAGAATTTTAGCGCCAATGTAACCGCAATTACCACAAGGGCTGGGATCCACATTGCAAGTGAACCAAATGCCATTCCGCTAATGTCTTCACCAGCAGCTTTTGCAGCCGCTAATTTGCCCATTGCTGGCACACCACCTGCAGCATATTGAATGCCCACTTTGATAAGTGCCAAACCAATCATCAGCACAATCAAGCCTGTGACTAATGGCGGAAGGGCAAAACGGATGCGCCCAATAAACAAACCGATGCAGAAGTGGAATATTCCTCCAATGATGACCCCGGCAAAGAGCCCACCTAATCCACCAACACCTGCGCCAGCAACTGCTGGGATCATGACGGGTAGAAACGCAAAACTCGTTCCTTGTACAATTGGTAATCTTGCACCAACTGGACCCATACCGATTGTCTGAATGAGTGTTGCAACACCTGCAAACAGCATCGACATCTGGATCATATAGGTCATATCAGGAAAACCTAAAGCGCCCTGATCTGAACCAAAACCGATACCTGCGGCTCCTGCGATGATAATTGCTGGCGTGACGTTACTGGCAAACATTGCCAATACATGTTGAATGCCAAGTGGTACAGCTTTGCCAAGAGCTGGTGTATAATTGGGATCTTTCAGCTGTTCAGCTGTCCCTAGTGAAGTATCTGCCATAATTTCCCCTCCAATGACGAAACCTCTTTTTTCAAGAAATATGACCGCGCGTCACACCTCTGGGCAAAAGCATTCCAGTGGAAGGAGTTCACAGGCAAGCGGATTTGCCTATTATGTGTGCTTAAATCTCGATTTACGCACAGAAAACTCAAATATTTTCGATATTTTCAAAGGATTCTTTATTCATCTTCGCGTTTTATGCGATATTCCCCTGTTTCAGGATCTTCGATTAAAGTCCCTTGTGCGCCCGTTTGACGTTCCTTTTCAGCGTTGCGAACCCTGGCAGAGACTTTCTCTGCAGCTTTGGTGAGGTTTTTATATCCCCACCATCCCAAAGCACCGACAACACCAAGTACAATCAGTCCATTCATCTATTTGACTTTCCATCCCTTTCAGTGATGGGATCGCGCGATCCCACCGACCAATCTATTAAAGTCCATATTGCGCCCAAAGGGCTTTTTCTTCAACAGTGTTTGCAAACCCTTGAGATAGGTTCGCCCCCAAATTTTCTGTAGCGCTTGCGCCAAGTCCGCCACCCAACATTGCAGCAACGCCTTGCGAGCGTCCACCAAATAGCCCACGTTTTTGTGCGATAAGTTTCAGCTCAGTTTTCTCACCAAACTTTTCTTTTAGCACAGCACGCATATCGCCAATGTCATCGACAAGGCCAAGCTCTTTACCCTGCATTCCGGTCCAGAATGCACCTGTGAACATCTCATCGGTTTCATTTAGGCGATCACCGCGAGAGGCTTTGACCATATCGATAAAGACCTGGTGAATTTCCAATTGCAGTTTTTTCAAACGGTCAATATCGGCCTTCTTTTCTGGCATAAATGGATCCAGCGTCGATTTGTTTTTACCTGCTGTATATACGCGGCGCTCAACGCCGATCTTTTTGAGCAATTCTGGGAAACCAAAACCACCAGAGACCACACCTATTGAGCCGACAATGGATGACGGATCGACATAAATTTCATCACCAGCACAGGCAATCATATAACCACCGGATGCAGCTACATCCTCAACAAACATGATGACTTCTTTGTCTTTCTCTTCAGCCAGCTGACGGATACGGTTGTGGATTTGACGAGATTGGACCGGAGAACCACCAGGGGAATTGACGGAAAAGGCTACGGCAGGTGCTTTTTTGTCAGAAAATGCGCGATCTAAAAGCTCGGCAACACTTGCAAGATTTAGATTTTTGCTGAACTGATTACCGCCTGACATGATTGCGCCGTGCAATCTAACAACAGGGATTTCAACACTTTCTTTGCGAAATTTCTTCGGTAATAACTTCTTCAAGCGGCGCATGCCGGTAACTCCATTTAGTTCTGTTAAATCGTTTTGTTAGCTAGCATGTAGGGGGCAAAGGCCCTCAAAACAAGCAACTTTACAAAAATTTACAATTTTGCACCTGGTGGAGATTTAACAACCAACATTACCTAAAGCGCATTTAGCTCCGTGCCAAAAAAGTTCTGCCATTGATAAGATCGTCTGCGCGCTTGGTATATTTTCGCGCGCCGTCATGATCATCTTCATGCATGATCAGACTTGGCCTTATGATCAATCGCGCTTTGCTTCCTTTAATGCCGGTTACTAAAATGCGGATGGCATTGTCGTATTGCGTCGGAAGTACACTTGTCACTTCGATACCGCCAAAACGCCCTTCGCAGGCAGAGAGGATTTTATGAAGAGACGATGGTCTAGCGATCAGGGAAAGCTGCCCCTGCGGTTTTGAAATTGCGGCGGCGGTTTTAATCCATTTTTCAAATAGATCATCGCCGGACATTGCATGCGCTTGAGCTTTTAACGCATCTGGTGCCATGCGATCGCCCGCCTCATTAAAAGGTGGGTTCATGATAACATGTTCATAAGCGTTATCTTCAAAACCTGATGCAACGCGCGCCTGACCTGATAATTCCACATCGGCTTGGATCACGTCACACCGTTGCGCAAAATTTTGGTTTTGATCAAGTTCTAGTGTTTGTCTGGCATAATCTGCCATGATTGGTGATGCTTCAAATAATGTGGCTTTAACTTCACTGCGATAAGCAACCGCTATGCCCGCAGCCCCAGCGCCTGCACCCAAATCCGCTAGGCGTCCGTTTGCTTGTTCTGAAACAAGGCTTGCCAATAACATCGCATCGATCCCTGCACGATGCCCCATATCTTTTGGCTGTTTGAGATAAAACCCGCCTTTGTGGAAAGCATCAATACTGGCGCTTGATGATGTCATGCCATCACCTTCAACCATCCCAAAGCTCATCGCCTAGCCCTGCATCAACCATGAGACGGCGCGCTTGTGTAATTTCATCTGAATCAACTAACAATCTGCGCGGAAACAATCCGATAGATCCTTCCATGATGCTCATATTTTGATCGGCTAATAAATGCGCGATACCTGCATCTTTTAACAATGATTGTGCCAACGAGAGCACGACTGCATTATTTGTTCTGATCAACTCGTCCAATTTAACCCTCGTTTCATTCCCGTTCTGCCCCGTTCTGCCAACATACAATTAATTGTGAACTTATTTGTTCTATCTAGTACGTCCCGCGCCAATTCGCCACTTGCGGGCCGAGCTTGAGGAAACTATGGTCCAAAATAAGTAAATTATTGAGGAGATCAATCTCGTGGGTGTAGTTATTTCACTGGATGAAAATAAAAAACCAAAAGCGTCCGTTAAACCACTTGTCGATTTGACCAAGGCTGACATGGATCTTGTTAATAAACTGATCTTGTCAAAAGCAGGTTCTGACGTTGAGATGATCCCAGAAGTGGCTGAGCATCTGATTTCTTCTGGCGGCAAACGTTTGCGCCCAATGCTCACCATCGCTGCAGCTAACATGCTTGGCTATAAAGGTGATGGTCACATTCAACTCGCAACGAGCGTTGAATTTATGCACACAGCAACTTTGCTGCATGATGATGTGGTGGATGAAAGCGATTTACGTCGCGGCAAATCAACAGCACGAATGATTTGGGGCAACCAAGCAAGTGTTCTTGTTGGTGATTTTCTTTTGGGCCAAGCATTTAAAATGATGGTCGATGTGGGCTCAATTGATGCGCTTGACGTTTTATCAACATCGGCATGCGTTATTGCCGAGGGTGAAGTGCTGCAATTATCTGTGGCAAAGAACATGGAAACCACAGAAGATGATTACCTTCAGGTGATCCGCGCAAAAACAGCAGCTTTATTTTCTGCTGCTGCTGAAGTTGGTCCAATTATCGCAGAAAGTTCAAAAGCTGAGCGCGACGCGCTGAAGTCTTTTGGCATGAATTTGGGCCTAGCCTTCCAGATGATTGATGATGCACTTGATTATGGTGGCTCCGCGGATGATCTTGGAAAGAACACTGGTGATGATTTCCGCGAAGGCAAAATCACGCTTCCAGTTATTCTCGCTTACCGTCGCGGTGATGATGAAGAAAGACTGTTCTGGAAGAGCGCAATTGAAGACGGAAAAACCGATGATGCGGCGCTTGCAAGAGCGACAGAATTGATCGCAAAATATTCAGGTATTGAAGACACGATTGCGCGTGCAGAGCATTACAGCTCAATGGCACGAGATGCGTTGGCACCGCTGCCATCTTCACCGGAGAAGGCAGCGCTTCTGGAAGTGGTTGATTTCTGCCTCGCACGCGTGAATTAAATCATTCTGATTAAAAGATTTTTGCCAAATTTGCACAAATACCCACCCCACGGAAAATTTATATGTAAATCGCCATTTTTTGTGCATAATGATAGTTGACCATCGGCGGAAAGATGGGCGAATCAAAGGGGTAAGGGTCTTTCATGCGCAATCGGTTATTATCTTGTGTTGTATCTACTGGTCTGCTGCTAACGACAGTTTCATTTACAACGCTTCTTTCGGTTAATCACCTTCATGCAGATAGCCACAAAGAAGCGGTCACTGCTGAAGACAATACAATTGACGCTGAAAGTATTCCAACCTTTACCGCAGCTTATTTATCCGGCCAGATTGCTGATTCAGATAATGATGTTGAACAGGCAATAGCTTTTTACAAACGCGCGCTGGAATTTGACCCTGAAAGCCTGACCGCAAAACGTCGTTTATTCTCATCGCTATTGCTTGCTGGTGAGTTTGATGATGCAATTGAAATTGCGCAAACATTAAAAGACGATGCTGATGTTGCAGAACTTGTTGAACAAGCGCTTGCCATTCAATCCGTGCGCAATCGCGAATACAGCAGCACTGACAGATATTTAGAATATAGTCCACGCATCATCGTTGATGAATTGATCAATGATCTTCTTTCAGCCTGGTCGAAATTCGGCGCAAACAAAACCGATGAAGCCTTAGCGCAAATTGATGCGCTTGAAGGTCCGGCCTGGTTTAAATATTTCAAGGATCTGAATTCCGGCCTCATGGCCTATGCTGGTGGTAATAAAGACCTTGCCATTAAGCACCTGACCGATCTGATCTTGGATGAGCAATCAATTCGCGTTGCACCAGATGCGTATTTACTTGGATACACGGCGCTTGCATCCATTTATGCAATTGATGGTGACAAGGATAAAGCGCTTGCGGCTTTAGAGTTAAACCCAAACATTCGCGCAGGGTTTTCACCCGCCGATGCATTGGGCCAGCGCATTGAAGCTGATGAAGATGTAAGCTTTCCTGTTAAAACTGCGCAAGAAGGCGCCGCCTATGCGATTTATTCAATTGCCGGCGCGTTAAACAACGGCCAAAGCCAAGACATTGTCGGCTTATATCTTCAGCTAGCACGTGCGCTGGATCCTGATAACGCAGAAATTTTGGTTTTGCTTGCCGATGTTCAGGAGCAACTTGATAAGCCGGAAAAAGCGATTGAAACATATCGCATGGTGCCTGAAGCCTCTCCCATGCGCCGCCTTTCTCAATTGCAGCTTGGATTAAATCTTGCTGATATTGGTAAAGTGGATGAAGCAATTGAGCATATTGAAGCGATCATTGAAAAATACCCACGGGATATTCGTGCATATGAAGGCCTTGGACGTATTTTAGCGCGTGAAAAACGTTACCGCGAAGTTGTTGAGAATTTCGAGCGCGGCATTAAAGCTGTCGGGCCGATCCACAATCGATCACACTGGAATATGTTCTATCGTCTAGCGATTGGATTTGAGCGTTTAAAAGAATGGGAAAAGGCTGAACCAGCATTTTTAAGATCACTTGAACTCTCTCCGAACCAGCCGGATGTGATGAACTATCTTGGATATTCCTGGATTGATATGAACATCAAACTTGAAGAAGGTATGGATCTGATTAGAGCAGCTGTCGAAGCGCGCCCGAATAGCGGATATATTGTTGATTCACTTGGTTGGGCATATTATCGCCAAGGGCAATATGAAAGCGCCGTTCGTGAGTTAGAACGTGCAGTGGAATTATTGCCAAATGATCCCACGATCAATGATCATTTAGGTGATGCATATTGGCAGGTTGGCCGCAAAATCGAAGCTCGTTTTCAGTGGCAACGCGCTTTGCTCAATATGGCCGATTTTGATGAGAGCCTTATTCCTGCCATTGAACAAAAAATAAAAGACGGAATGCCAGAAACTAAAACAGAAAGCGCATCCACTTCCTCTGATGGATAGTTCAGCATTTTCTTTAACTGCGCATGCGAAAGTTAATCTTGCGCTTCACGTGACTGGTCAGCGTGATGATGGCTATCATTTAATTGAAAGCCTTGTTGCTTTCACCGATTTTGGCGATCAAATTTCAGCCGAACTTTCTGACGAGAACAGTTTTGATATTTATGGCCCCTTCGCCAAAGTCCTTAATAGCGACCAATCCAATAATCTGATTATCAAAGCGCGGGATGCGCTGGTTGAGTTTGCAAAAGATAAAGGCCTACCAACCGCTCCTGTTTCCATCAGATGCGAGAAAAACCTACCCGTCGCGTCCGGTTTGGGAGGCGGATCGGCAGATGCTGCGGCGGCGCTTAACATTCTGATCAAGCTTTGGGCGCTTGATATCTCAGATGATGATTTGGCGAAAATTGCACTCAATCTTGGTGCGGATGTTCCCATGTGTTTAAAAAGTCAGCCACTTGTAGCAACTGGAATTGGTGAAGATATCAAATTGGTCACCCCGTTTCCTCAAAGCAATATTGTGCTAGTAAATCCGATGGTCGAAGTTTCAACGCCTGTTGTTTTTAAAGCACTACAGACCAAACAAAACGCACCGCTTAGCTCCAGTATGAAGATCGAAGGTTTTGACCAATTGATTTGTTTGATTGAGCAAAATCGCAATGATTTGCAAATTCCAGCGATTAGCCATTGCTCTGAAATTTCAGATTGTCTTGATGCGTTGTTGCAAACCAATCCCGCATGCGCGCGAATGTCAGGTTCCGGTGCAAGTTGTTTTGCTTTATATGAGAACAAGACAGATGCGCTAAATGCTAAAAAGATGATTGCTGATAATCATCCTGATTGGTTTGTGCAATCTACGCATTTGCTTGGGCGAGAATAAGGACGAGAGATATGGCTGGTATTGATGAAGCGCGCGAATTTATCCCGGTTAAAATAGCCGTTCTAACCGTCTCTGATAGTCGCACATTGGAAGATGATAAATCTGGTCTGACGCTTGCTAAACGTATCGAAGATGCAGGTCATGTTTTAGCCGATCGTGATATCGTCACTGATGACAAGCAAAAGATCGCCGAGCGCGTGATGACTTGGAGCAAGGATGCCAACGTTGATGTGGTCATTACCACAGGTGGCACAGGGTTTACCGGTCGGGATGTAACGCCTGAAGCGCTGGAGCCGTTATTTGAAAAGCATATGGATGGATTTTCCCATGTGTTTCATTCCATATCTCAGGATAAAATTGGCACCTCAACAATCCAATCACGCGCGACTGCCGGGCTATTAAACCAAACATTTGTGTTTGTGCTACCTGGCTCTCCGGGCGCCTGCAAAGATGCTTGGGACGGGATTTTGAAAAACCAACTCGATTATCGTCACATGCCGTGTAATTTTGTAGAAATCATGCCGCGACTTGATGAGCATCTAAAACGTGGCGCAAGCTAACGTTATTAGGCACTCAGCTGAGCATAGCTGGCTGGCACCATCTCGCATCTGAGTTTGACCGTTCTGGCACCGCTTGCAATATTTGCAAGGTTTTTGGCTGTTTTTGCATTACTTGCAAATTCGCGTTT
This sequence comes from Rhizobiaceae bacterium, assembly GCA_020628775.1. Classification (GTDB taxonomy): domain Bacteria; phylum Pseudomonadota; class Alphaproteobacteria; order Rhizobiales; family Rhizobiaceae; genus Lentilitoribacter. The sequence goes on from JAHDEP010000073.1 coordinate 9,584, forward strand.
GGGCATAACAACACCATATTCCAAAGGTGAAGATTTATGCAGTAAACGCTTTAAGAACGGCAAACGATAATTGACCGAAGGCGACATGCGTGCAGACGACTGGCCATTGTTAATATGCTCGGTTAGCGCTTCAATCCAACCATTTAATGGCTTTGCACCGGGCTCAATTAATAAGATCCATTCGCTGCGAATATGCGCTGGCAGATTTGCAATGTCATTCGATGAAATTAAACTGCACCCTGCCGCATCAGCCACAGTTGCAGTTCCATCAGATGAACCATCATCAATTATAATTACATCGCTTATAATTCCCTCGACTGCCCCACGGACAAGCGCACTGAGGGTCTTGGCTAATTCTGCTTCTTGGTTACGACATTGAATAATAACTGAAATCATAAATTTCTTTTATCTAAGGCGATTAGATATTGCAATGCACCAATTATTGTTCTTGTTTTGTTCTATTTTCTATGTTAGGAATATATTCAACATGAGCGACTCACAAAATAGAGCGCAGGGAGATGAAAATGAACGAAGCAGGAAGGCACCATACTCAATTTGATATCCCGAATGGATCGGATATCAATCATCAGATGCTGGCTGATCAATCAATACAGATTGATCATTCGCGCAGACGCGGACGTGCTGCGGGTCTTAATCCCTCTGGTCGTTTTGAAGTGCATACGCATCACGTATTTGATGATGGTTGGAGCAATTTAGAAACTCTCGAACCTTTTAAAACAGAAGTTCAGGTAGAACGTTCTCGTTCAATTATCACACGTAATTCTTCGCCTGACATTCCGTTTGATCGTTCTATTAATCCTTATCGTGGATGCGAACACGGCTGCGTTTATTGTTTTGCGCGCCCAAGTCATGCGCATGTTGGGTTATCAGCGGGCCTTGATTTTGAAAGCAAGCTTTTTGCGAAGCCAGACGCAGCTCGTCTGTTAAAGCGCGAACTTTCTAAGGCTAATTATCAACCTAAAAGCATAGCCATTGGTACCAACACAGATCCCTATCAACCCATTGAAAAAGACATGCGGATCATGCGCCAGATCTTGGAAGTTTTAGCGGAAGCAAAGCACCCTGTTGGCATTGTTACAAAATCCGCTCTTGTTTTGCGTGATATAGATATCTTATCGCAAATGGCGCGTGATGGTTTGGTGCGTGTTGCTATGTCGGTCACAACGCTTGATCGCAAGCTTGCACGCGCTATGGAACCACGTGCATCAACACCCTCCAAACGCCTTGAAGCCATGCGTGAGCTTTCACAAGCGGGTATTCCGACATCAGTCATGCTTGCTCCTGTAATCCCTGGACTAAATGATTTTGAAATTGAGCGTATTCTTGATAGCGCCCATAATGCTGGTGCTGAGCAAGCAGGCTATGTACTTTTGCGCTTGCCTCAGGAAGTCAGCCCGATTTTCAGAGACTGGTTATTGCGTCATTATCCTGATCGCTATCGCCATGTGATGTCACTCATTCGTTCGATGCGAGGCGGGAAGGATTATGATGCAGAATTTGGTAAACGTATGCGCGGAGCCGGACCCTACGCATGGCAGATTAGCAGACGCTTTGACATGACTTGCAAACGCTTAGGTTTGACCAAGCGTATGCTTTCTCCCAGGACTGATCTATTTGTCAAACCAGAAGGAGAAAATGTTCAATTATCACTATTATGAGAATTTTCTCATTCAACTAATTACATCAAGTGTGGGGCCGCGCCATAGGTCTTTTGTTTGATGTGATCAGCGCAGCATAGGGTCGAAATACCGCCAACAATTTTGACCTTGCGCCTCTGGTTCTGACCCTAAATCAGAACCACCGATATATTATAGTCACTTGTCCCCGACTATCTTATATCAACTGCCTTTTATCATGATGATATCAAGGGCTTATCGCTCGGGCAGTTAAACTCTTGCGAGAATTGACGTGGATATGGCATGATCCCCTTACAAAATGCCTGTCCACGTCGATTCTTCAAAGAACCTTATGCCTCAATCCGAATTAGATTTTGATCTATCAAAAGGTCCCGATTTTAGCTCTGAACTTAAAGCTAAGAAGGCTGGATATTGGCCTGTTGCTGGTCTTGATGAAGCTGGACGAGGCCCTTTGGCGGGACCTGTTGTGGCAGCAGCAGTAATTCTTGATCCGGATAATATCCCAGATGGTCTGAACGATAGTAAAAAGCTCACTGCTAAAAAGCGCGAACTGTTATTTGATCAGATTATGGCTACCTCGCATGTATCCATCTGTTCCAACTCCGCTAAATATATTGATCAGAGCGATATACGAAAAGCCAGCTTAGATGCAATGCGAAAAGCCTTTTATGGTCTTGAGATCAAAGCTGAATTTGCGCTTGTTGACGGTCGCGATATACCTCATGGACTTAACGTTCACGCCAATGCTCTGGTTAAAGGGGATGGTCGGTCACTATCCATCGCAGCAGCTTCTATAATTGCGAAGGTAACGCGTGATCGCATGATGGAATATGCGGGCGGGTTATATCCTGAATATGGTTTTGAAAAACATGCCGGCTATGGCACCAAGGCACATAGGGAAGCTATTGAAGAATTTGGCCCCTGCCCCATTCACCGCTTCAGTTTTAAACCAATTCGCAAAGACTAACTGGTGCTATTTATTTTTTTGATAAACGTTTCCGTCGATTTCCAATACATCAACACTGAACGTATCAATCATCGGAAATTCAGACATAACATTATCAAGCAATGCTTTTGAAATATCCGCTTTGCGAGCGCGCGAACGCCCATCTAACAAATGAGCGGTAACGTGGATGAAGTCTTTCGCTCCATTTCCGTAATAGGCATTTAGAATAGAATGCGCGCGTATTTTAATCGCCTCAGGACGAATGCAATCAAACTTACAGCACACGTCGTAAGTTGATTTAAGCGCTTTATCCAACTTGTCGTTATCAATCGAGTTTGCGGAATATTCAATAACGATGTGTGGCATAATAAACTCCTGGAAAAAACAAAGGCCCGAAGAGTTACCATCGGGCCTTTAGATTACGTGTTGCTTGCTGTATTCGGCAAGAAAAATCGAAATTAATTTAAACGATCTTTGACTTCTGCCAATGAAGATTTAAACAGGCTTGATTTTGTTGCTGTAGTTACTTTATCACCGATAAGCTTTTCAGCAGCAGTGATTGCAACTTCAACAGCAGATGCGCGAACTTCGCTCACTGCATCTTGCTCAGCCTGAGCAATCTTTTGTTCAGCTAAAGCTTCGCGACGCGCCACATATTCTTCTGACTTAACACGAGCTTCTTCTTTAAGCGCATCAGCTTCTTTTTTAGCAGCTGCGACAATGTCTTCAGCTTCTTGTTCAGCTTCTTTACGCTTACGCTGATATTCAGCCATTAGCTGCTGCGCTTCTTCACGCAGACGTTTAGCTTCATCAAGTTCGTCTCTGATTTTGTCAGCGCGTTCATCGAGCCCACCGGTAATCTTAGCCGGAACTTTCAGATAGAAGATGATGCCTAGGAAAATAATGAGGCCAACGAGTGCCCAAAATGTTGCGTCCATTTTGCCTCTCCTATTTCACAACGTCACGCACAGCGGCAGTGACTTCAGCTTTAGTAACCTTACCACCGAGCAATTGTTCAACAATTGCCTGGGCAGTGTCACCTGCAATACCATCAACTTCTGCCAATGCTTTTGCCTTAACGGCAGCAACGTTAGCTTCGCTTTCAGCAAGCTTCTTGTTCAATGCATCTTCGTGCTTAGCACGCTCTGCATCGGACTCAGCTTTTGCTTTTTCGCGAGATGTTGTAGCGATTTCATTTGCTTTACGACGTGCATCTGCAAGATCTTGCTCATAAGCGGCAACCGCAGCATCTGATTCTTCTTTCAGCCGGTTGGCTTCATCCAAATCTTCAGCGATGCGATCATGACGATCTTCCAAAATACCGCCAATGCGAGGTGCAATGACTTTTGAAACGAGCA
>JAHDEP010000341.1 GCA_020628775.1 Rhizobiaceae bacterium
ATGTGGCGATCGATGCCGCCAGCGCCGATCACGTCGTAGACGGCGAGAGCGAGAAACTAAATCTAATTTTTTTCAATAGGAGAACGTTGTGTATGAATTTTCAGAACAACTAGTAGGTAAAGCATTACTGAACCGATATCCGTTCAATTGTGCTGAGGGTGACCATGTACAGTATGCAGTTTTTTCAGAGAGAGCAACATTAGGTGTGACAGATTTGCACCAGCTACTACAGAGGAATAACGATGAATTGCGATTTATGTAATAAGCACTATGAAAACGGCAAGCCGGGATATTTCATGACCATTGACGGCGTGTTCTGTAAGGATAGTTGTCTTCAACAACATATTGACAAGATCGCTACGGAGTTCAACGGTTCTACAGATCACAGCAGCATTCCACAGTGTCCATACTGTGGTTATTACGTTCATAATTGGGAATGGCTGAAATGGCAGCACACCACTAGATCTGGATATAAATCAGAAGAATTGGAATGCGGACGCTGCATGAAGCCATTCACGGCTAATCTGTACTATCAAGTGTATTTCTCAACAGAGAAAAATGTCACACTGCCGGCGTCTAACAACATCGATGCGTGACGTAACTAGTCCAGGTAAAAAAATAGACGTCGGGTGACAACATGAGCGAATTAGTCCTAAGTTTATTCCCTGGTATAGGGTTGCTGGATCGTGGCTTTGAGTTAGCCGGGTTTTGTGTAGTGCGTGGCCCAGATCTTATTTGGGGCGGGGATATTCGGTCTTTCAATCCACCATTGGGCAAGTTCGATGGTGTGATTGGTGGGTCTCCTTGTCAAGACTTCAGTAAAGCACGCAGAGCTGCCCCCACAGGTAACGGATTAGCAATGATTGAAGAATTCAAGCGTGTTGTTCGTGCTGCTCAACCAAATTGGTGGCTATTAGAGAACGTGCCCGGGGTGCCAGATGTTGAGATCTCTGGTTATAACTGGCAGCGTATTGACCTATATGCACATGAATTTGGATCTCGTCAACGGCGTTTACGCCACATCCAGTTTGGCAGTTGTGACCGACATGTACTTGTTATAGATCGTGGCGGTAGTGGTGGCGATTTAGCAACCGTAACGGCATCTGATACGAATATTTCGATTAGCGAAGCATCTGAAAGGCAAGGTATGGATGCAAACTTTGATATTCCATCATTCAAAAGAAGTGAGTTGCGTAAAGCAATAGGGAATGGTGTTCCTGTACCGATGGCCCATGAAATTGCGAAGGCTGTTGCTAATCGCATTTTCGGCGAGATGGTGTCTTTGTGTGGGTGTGGATGTGCGAGACCCATACGTGGAAGTCAAACTTACGCACGTGGTGCATGTAGGATGCGCGAAATGAGACGACGGAAAAAATCGTCACTGCCCGGGCTAAATCTGAACAGTAATAGTAACAATGAATGAAATAACTACCTGTAACTGAGCTGAGCAACTGTCACATGGCCAAGTTACTCTTGCCGGGTTTAGTTACACACAATCAATGTCACACTGCGGTCGAGATAATCACCTGGTGTGTGACGAAGGAGAAACAACATGGAACCAACCAATAAAAGCTACCACGTAGATCCAATCCAACAAACATCAATTGAAACGATGAATGGTAAGTCTGCCGTTGAGCTATCAGAACAGTTCAACACACAAGCAATAGTTATTCATGACGTAGACGGCGCGACCCTGAAGTACAAAACAACTGATGGCGCAGAACATGATCTAGCGTTATTCGGTCCCACATTAGTTTTTATGGTGGTGAAAGATGAGTAGCAATTTATCCAAAATCATTAGTGGCTTATTACTGGCCGCACGCCAAAAGGCAAACGTACCATTCCGCAGGCAATTGCCGAATGGGTTACGGATCGATGTTAAGCATGATGGGGAAAGCGTTTATGTACAACTCAGCAGATTAGATAAGTCGCCATCGATGGTTGAATATCAGACAGTGCTGAACCATTGGCCGGAGCCGTTGAGTGTTATGTATTCAGCAATTAGCCGGATTTCATATCATGGGCGTCATTACATGAAATTTGATTATATGGAGGTCAAATTACTTATATGAAGTGGGTTAGCTGGATTATTGGTTTATTAGTGTTGGCGTTGGCAGTCGGT
>JAHDEP010000342.1 GCA_020628775.1 Rhizobiaceae bacterium
CTGTGGCACGCGTTGAAATCCTTGCGCAATAACATGCTTGAGCAACGCGTGAACAGCAGGCGTCCACGCACCAGCTGGACGCTGGACAACGTTGCCAACTTTTAGAATTTTGTTTTCGCGGCCGCCAGTGAGGTATTTGCTATTTTTGATTTTGCTATGATTTTTAAGTGTTTTTTTCAATTATTTTTCGGATATTGTGCTTATATTTACTAAATTAGTATAATTTATGCCAATTTTTAGGTTATTTGCCCTTGCATTGATAAGTGTTATAGTATGAACGAGCTGAGCGGCATCTAAATAATCTGACTTGTACACAAAATTTATGACTTTACAAAAACACAACGATGAATCATGGATAAATGAGTTAGGAGAAGTGGTGATTTTTAGCGCCGAACGATTTCAAAATGAAATTGTTGACAAAGTTGGAGAGAATTGTTTTGTATGTGGAGCTAAAAAAAGTAATGTTGAATTCACTGCTGAACATATTATTCCGAATTGGGTTCTAAGAAAACTATCTCTTCACAGTAAATCAATTACCCTGCCTAACGGTTTCACATATCGGTATGATAAATACAAATTGGGCTGTTGTCGAAGATGTAACGAACTCTTGGGAAAAAAGATTGAAGATCCTGTCAGAAAACTAGTTTCAAGCGGTTACGAAGCTGTTAAGCAGTATATTTATGAAGAAAGTCCTTTTATCTTTTATATTTGGATATGTTTGATCTTCTTGAAGACCCATCTCCGGGATACGAAGTTTTTGTTTGATCAAGACCGTAGAAATGAAACTCAGAGCATAGGTGATGATTATTTTTGGGACAAAATGCATCATATACATTGTATGGTTCGTACCGTTCTCACGGGCGCAGAGTATGATCAAAGAGTTCTTGGTTCAATGTATATATTGCCAATAGATGTTGTTGAAGACGAAAATTTTGACTTTATAGATTTAAATAAATATCAAACTGTAATGTTAAGGTTAGAGAATATTGCTTTTTTTGTTGTGCTAGATGATGCTCAAGCAGTGCGTTTATTAATGACAGATATTTTGCGAAAGCATATGAGAAATTTCCCTTTACAGTTGATCGAAGCTAGAGAGTTACTTGCTCGTATGGCGATTACAAATCACAGCATTGTGAAGCGGCCTCATTTCTTTTCCAAAATTGATGTTCATAATGAAACCTATAGGGTATCAGTTATTACACCAGATAAAATTGAGTGTGAAGAGTTTGACAATAAGCAGTTTGGACAATTGTTTTATTTCTGTTGTAAGGATTTGCTAAAAGCAGATCCAACATATGATGAAGAGTTGATAGATAACGTGAAGTCTGGTCGATGGACATATCTTTTTGGCACAAGATCAAATTAAGTTTTGCTGCTGGAAAATTTCTATTTACTAGTCAGTTAGTTTTCAACCGAATCCCATGCCCGCGCACCACATCAATATAGTCTTTCCCCAGCGGCCCCTCACGCAAGCGCTTGCGGAGCCGCTTGATCAAGCCGTCAATGGCTTCACCGCTTACGCCAGTTGCATCGACATCCGGCCAAACGGTGCTGATAATTTCAGCGCGTGACACAATCCGTTGCCCATTGGCGTGTAGCAATTTGAGCAATGTCAGCTGTGCCACGGACAGCGCCGGTTGTAACTGTTGTGCATCTACCCAGACGGCATCGCTTTGCGGATCAATCCACACGCCATCAAGCTTGCCCAGCATGGGGCCTTGCACTGTTTCATTGGGGTCTTCAAACGTCAGCGCAATCACGCCGCCTAGCACTATTTCATCGCCACCCAGCAAGCGCACAGGGTCTGTGCCCACAGCATTGCCATTGACAAACGTGCCGTTGCGGCTGCGTAAGTCGGTCAAAAAGTAGCCACTCTCGGTCGCCGTGATTTGGGCATGCTGCCGCGACACGCGCCCAATCGCTAACGCAATATCTGCTGGGGCTTGGCGGCCAATTGTTGTAATTGCATCGGCTAGTGCGTGGCGTTGGTTGTCCGGCGTAATCAGGTAAGCAGTCATGTTCAATGTTTATCAGCAATAGCCAGTTCTTACTTTATAGTTGGCAGTTGGCAGTTGGCAGTTGGCAGTTGGCAGTTGGCAGTTGGCAGTTG
>JAHDEP010000343.1 GCA_020628775.1 Rhizobiaceae bacterium
AGCAAATTTTACTTGGAAGCTTGGCATGAATATTATTATCGGATTCGTTGTTACCATCGGCTGTGTTCTCGGCGGATATATGGCCATGGGTGGCAAACTTGGGGTGCTTAACCAACCGTTCGAGCTGGTTATCATCGGCGGCGCAGGGGTTGGTGGTTTCATAATGGCCAACCCGACAAAGATCATTAAAGATGCCGGCAAGGTTGTCGGTGAAGCCTTCAAATATGATGTGCCAAAAGAACGACATTATCTTGACACGCTTGGACTGCTTTATCAGCTCATGCGCGACCTTCGAACCAAGTCTCGAAATGAGATTGAAGCACATGTTGATAATCCAGAAGAGTCTGAGATTTTCCTTGCAGCTCCAACAGTTCTAGCCAACAAAGAGCTTTCTTCCTTTATCTGTGACTATATCCGCTTGATCATCATCGGAAATGCCAGACCGCATGAGATTGAAGCATTGATGGACGAAGAAATTCACACGCTTTCTCATGATAAACTACACTCACACCATTCACTGGTAACCATGGGTGACGCATTTCCTGCGATCGGGATTGTGGCTGCGGTTTTGGGTATTATTAAAGCGATGGGCGCCATCAACGAGCCACCGGATGTTCTGGGTGGTTTGATCGCGGCTGCGCTTGTGGGTACGTTCCTTGGAATTTTCTTGTCATATTGTGTGATGCAACCGCTCAATCACCAGGTTGAGATCGTGCGCACCAAACAGCTGCGTTTGTTCACTGTCGTTAAACAAACCTTGCTTGCTTATATGAACGGTTCTGTGCCGCAAGTTGCGCTTGAGCATGGTCGTAAAACCATCTCATCATATGAGCGACCTTCCATTGATGCTGTTGAGCAAGAAATGATGAACCCTGGCGGCGGCGGCGCGTAGTTAAATCATGGCTGAAACTGAAACACCCGAGCCTGAAACTGAAGCGACTGATACTGCATCTGCAGAAGGTGAGAACACCGAAGCTGAAAATACAGATGCTGAAAACATCGAGGCCAAGGACAGCGAGGCATCAGCGGAAGCTGACGCAACGACTGATGCTTCCGATGTTGAACTTCAGTTTGACCCCAAACTGCTTTCTTTAATGGTTGGCGAGCTCGGTAGCCCGCAAATTATAGAAGAAAAATGCCACCTGATCGCTTTATCCTTGGCGCAAGTCTTTATGGTATTGTTTAAAGATAAGAACAGCTTACCTATTGAAGCGACGGCAGGAAATATTACTCAAGGCACGCGCTCAGAGATTTTAAAAGGCATTGAAGGCGACTTCTGCTACAGCGAATCTACGATTGAAACATGGTCAGATGACATTGCATTATATTGTAATAATGATCTGATCATTTCTATCGTGGAATGCATGCTAGGTGGCGATGATCCGGATAATATCGAGCCTGTGTCTCGTGCTTTATCAACGCTAGAAATCGATCTATCTGCGGTTTTCTTTGAAACACTAAATGAAGCATTAAAGGCAACAATCACCCGTAATCCTATATTGGAACAAAGTGTCAATAAGCCAACACAGCACCTGCCCGATCCTGGTTCAGAAACATATAAAGAATACCATGCGGCTTCATTTTCTCTTGATCTAAAATTTGGACAATTGGAAACATCTGCAACTGTTATTGTTCCGCAATCCAAAATCATCAAAACTGATATTGAAGCCATCACCAATCGCCGCCGCAAGGCTGAGAAAAAAACCGATTGGGCTGAAAAATTATCTAAGCAGGTCTACAGCTCCGACATCATGCTGCAGGCGAATATCGGCTTAGAGCGACTCAAGCTTGATGAAGTCAGCCGCTTGCAAGTTGGTGATGTTCTGCGCTTTGGCGAAGAAGGCGAACCGACCGTTGTTTTACAAGCAAACGGGCGTGAATTGTATAATTGTGCACTGGGGAAATCAGGCAATAAATACATGGTTCGCGTTGAAAGCCCGTTCGGCGACGAAGACTGGAAAGATGGCATCTAGCCAACATTTGCACAATTTTTTTTAAAATTTACCCACCAATTTTTCCGTTTGGAAAGGCCCCGACAAGCTTCAGCTGACATAAATTGGGTATGAGTACGGAAAACGCACCAGAAAACGAAACAGAAGCGAATGCTGA
>JAHDEP010000344.1 GCA_020628775.1 Rhizobiaceae bacterium
GAAGCCTTAGATCTTTCTTATGTTAAAATGGTCGACCGTATCAGCACTGACATACAGATCCGCCAGGACGGCTATTGGTCAACATTCATTGAATTATCGGAAACCACGTTTGAGGAACAAACAACCGAGATGCTTTCCCGCCACTTTCTGGATGTCGCAACATTTTTCTTGATTGGTATTATCTTATTGAGAATTGGTTTTTTTACTGGAGTTTTAGAAACCACAACTTATTTATGGATTACTATTTGTGCATATGGTTTTGGACTAGCGCTTGGCCTTCTTCCAATCTTGACCTTTGAAGAAGCGAGTTTTCTCGAATATCTATCAAACCAATTTTCAAAATATACATATGACATCCGGCGATTAATCTTAGGAATTGCGAATTTTGGTTTGTTGGCAATTTTGATCAAATATAAACTGCTCACACGTTTAGTCTCACACCTGTCAAAATGCGGGCGCATGGCGCTCACGTTATATATCAGCCAAACTATTATATGTAATGCTTTGTTCTTGGGAACTGGATTTGGTCTTTTTGGATTGCTTGAACATTATGAACTAGCTGTTGCAGCATTTGTCATCACAATTTCTCAAGTTGTCTTCGCAAATGTATATCTTAAGTTCTTCTCAAAGGGTCCGCTGGAATGGATTTTAAATCAGCTTATAAGTGGGCAGAGTGGTACATCCAAATTGATAACCACACCCGCTACTTAATCTAACGATATCGAGCGAGCGGTGTTATTCGCGTTTCAAGATGCGAAATAAGCAGACCAGCTAAGTCTTTTCCTGTGGCTTTTTCAATACCTTCCAATCCAGGTGAGGAGTTGACTTCCAGCACTTTAGGTCCAGTTTTGCTTTCCAAAATGTCTACACCTGCAACAACCAAACCAAGTTGTTTGGCAGCGCGTCGTGCGACGTCCCGCACTTCTTTTGAAATCTTTACTTTCTTTGCAGAACCTCCTCGATGAAGGTTGGAACGAAACTCCCCTTCTTGTGCCTGACGCTTCATTGCACCAACAACTTTACCGCCAATAACCAAACATCTTATGTCCGCACCGGCAGCTTCTTCGATAAATTCCTGAATAAGAAAATTCGCATCAAGTCCGCGGAATGCATCAACCAAACTTTCAGCAGCCTTTTTTGTTTCGGCTAGAACCACGCCACGACCCTGTGTGGATGATAAAAGTTTTAAAACCGCGGGTGATCCACCAACCAATTCAATCAGATGTTTTGTGTCTTTCGGGGAACTCGCAAATGCAGTGACTGGCGTTCCGATTTTTGCACCTGCTAATATTTGGTGCGCAAGTAATTTGTCGCGCGAAGCGCCTATGGCTTCAGCTGAATTCAAACAATACGCACCTGTGTTTTTAAACTGGCGCAAAACAGCCATCCCATAAGAGGTGGTAGATGCACCGATACGTGGAATAACAGCATCAAAACGTGGCAGTGGCGCGCCATCATAGTGAACCTCTGAATCCAAGCCACCCATTTTTAAGTAGCACCGACTGGTGTTAATCGCTTCAATTGAATGCCCGCGCTCAACCGCAGCTTCCAAGATTCGTTTGCTTGAGTAGTTTTCCGGTTCTCTCGTCAATAAAGCTATTTTGAGTGGGCGCCTAATCTCAGTATGTTGATTTTTATCACCGTACAAAGCGTATGATAGTTTTGGCTGTATAAACGAGCTGTTAGGATCAACAAAAATATCATCCGTTATCGCCGTGCGACCAAGCAGCATTCGGTAAGACATATTCTCGCGATTGGTCAAAGTTATTTCAACGGGCCACTGTCTATCACCTATTTGAACGGATGTTTCGATTACATATCTTAGTTCAGTTTCTCCATTGGAACTGGTAACCGAGCGTCTATCTTTAATTGGTGCCGCACAATGAATTGATAGATCAAGATCATTGGGGTCGGGTTGGACGAGAAAACGAACGCTTGGATTATCGATGGGCCCAAACGGTTCAATAACCGAAGCATGTAAAGCGGATGTTTTGGCACCAGTGTCGATTTTGGCCTTAATAGCACCCAGCTTTAGATCTGGAAGAGATAACCATTCTTCCCAACCAAGTTTGAATATCTGCACGAATTGTATCCTTGAAA
>JAHDEP010000074.1 GCA_020628775.1 Rhizobiaceae bacterium
CACTTAACCGCTATACGCCAGCGATGAATAGATGGGTTTGGACCATCAACTAATTCTTGCTTTCGTTGAGATGTCATGTGCTAAGGCACTTTAGCCTTTGCGAAAGCTTGTTTTTGAATGAGAGAATTTTATGGCTAATACAACATCTGCGAAAAAAGCAACTCGCAAAATTGCAGCTCGCACAGAAGTAAATAAATCACGTCGTACACGTGTTCGCGGTTTCATCCGCAAAGTTGAAGAAGCAATTGCTTCAGGCGATCAGAAAGCTGCAAGCGAAGCTCTTCGCGCTGCACAGCCTGAGCTAATGCGCGCTGCAACAAAAGGCGTTATGCACGCCAACACAGTGTCTCGCAAAATCTCAAGACTTTCTGCACGTGTGAAAGCTGTTTCAGCTTAATCAGCAGTTCTAGTTTTATTGTTACGCTAAACCCGGCCACGTGTCGGGTTTTTTGTATTGGAAAAATTGTGCTTTGCAGCATTGATTATCAAACACAATCATTGACAGAGACTGCACTTAGGTGATGACTTAATTTAGCGCGATCTCAACCCTTCACTAAAAGTAACTGATGAGAAATAATAGTCTTTAGAATAAGTCCCATAGCGATAAATGCCAATAATAGTGTACCATTTTTAACCACAAATTCGATTGTCAAAAAAATGTCAAAAAAAGTTCACAAACGAAATTTTTGGTTAAAAAAATTAATTCTCAATGAATCCAATAAGCTAGAAATTTCTACCCATCTCCCGCGCCCAATTTAGACACGAGTCAAGGCCCAAAGGTTAAAATTTCGTAAATTTTGGAGCTTGAAATTCTCGCCCCATCCTGCATAAATAGGGACAGAAATTTTGAGGGGAAGTCTGGCGGCGGATTACATCACAATATCTAATAGCCAGTCCTTCGGGGGTTTTAGTCGCGCATTTTTCTGATGTGCATTTAATAGTAATGAGTATTTGTAGTATCTGGGCCACATTGCGTCTGGTGTGTTGTTTATTGTCAAATTTATGGCGAACTTTCTAGTTCGACTTAGAAAAAATGATAAACAAATCAGTCAGTTGCATATTTGAATTGAAAATTTTAATCAAATTCAATGCATGTGGCAGCGGTTAAAAAAGGGTAACGAGGGGATAAAATTGGACATGATGACCAAGCGCGATGGAAATAGCTGGCAGGAACTTAACGCTGATTTCCAAATAGAAAACAATACGGTAGCCGCGTCAGTGTCACCCTTACCAACAGGCGAAACATCTATCGAAGATGCAACCAAAAATTTCGAACGTGTTCAGAAACGCTTAAAAGCGAAGGTTGGCCAAGAAGTTTACACCAGTTGGTTTGGCCGATTGAAACTTCATTCCGCTTCACGCAATGTCTATCGCCTCTCAGTTCCGACTACTTTTTTGAAGTCTTGGATTAATAATAAGTACCTCGACGTTATTACAGAATTGTTCCAGACCGAAGATGACGCGATTATGAAGGTCGAGATCGTTGTTCGTTCTGCAACACGCATTCCAACTGCCAATATGGCAGCTGATACCGATGCTGCTCCTAAGCAACTTAAAGGCCCTGCGACACGGTCTGAAGACGCAAACAATGCATCTCCAAACCGCATGTTCTCTTTAGATCAAAAGAGCACGATCCAGCGCAGTGATGTATCGGGTGCAAAAGTCATTGGTTCACCGCTCGACAATCGCTTTGGATTTTCAACTTATATCGAAGGTGCATCTAACCGCGTTGCGCTTGCTGCGGCAAAAACAATCTCTGAATCCGGCTTGGGTGCCATTCGCTTTAACCCGCTCTTTATTCATAGTAATGTTGGATTGGGTAAAACACACCTTTTGCAATCCATTGCAGCGGCTGCGAGCCAGAACAACCCATCAACGCGCGTTGTCTATCTAACAGCTGAATATTTCATGTGGCGTTTTGCTTCTGCTATTCGCGATAAAGACGCGCTATCGTTTAAAGAATCTCTTCGTGACATTGATCTTTTGATTATTGATGACATGCAGTTCCTCCAAGGCAAATCCATTCAGAATGAGTTTTGCCACCTCCTAAACATGTTGCTCGATTCTGCTAAGCAAGTCGTTGTGGCTGCAGATAGAGCACCATGGGAGTTAGAATCACTTGATCCTCGTGTTCGTTCACGTCTTCAAGGTGGCGTTGCTATTGAGATTGAAGCACCTGATTTTGATATGCGTTTGCGCATTTTGAAAAACCGCTTGGAAATGGCACAACAGAGCGATCCAAACTTGGATATTCCAGAATCTATTCTGGCGCATGTGGCAAATACAATTACCTCAAGCGGTCGTGAACTTGAAGGTGCGTTTAACCAGCTTATGTTCCGTCGCAGCTTTGAGCCTGATTTGGATATCGAACGTGTTGATGCTTTGCTTGGCCATCTTGTAAACACCGGCGAACCTAAGCGAGTACGTATCGAAGACATCCAGCGTGTTGTCTCCCGTCATTTCAATGTGTCTCGCCAGGAGCTTGTCTCAAACCGTCGTACTCGCGTGATTGTCAAACCACGACAAATTGCGATGTATTTGGCGAAGACAATGACACCACGTTCATTCCCTGAAATTGGTCGTCGATTTGGTGGCCGCGATCACACAACAGTTCTCCATGCTGTTCGAAAAATTGAAGACTTGATGAACAAGGATTCAAAACTTTCTCACGAAGTTGAGTTGCTCAAGCGTTTGATCAACGAATAGATCCATCTTGGCCGCTAAATGCGGCCATTACTGGGGAAAGCACGTCCAATATATTTTGTTTCTCTTGCATTTCATCAAGGGAATCGGCAAATTACAAATCCGGTTGTGCGATGCAATCTGGAAGCAATTTTTATGCTTCGTCCGAAATTTGGCTGACATTGGCTTCAACGATATTGGTATATGATCATGCGTGTTACTTTAGAGCGTTCAAACCTTTTAAAATCCCTCAACCACGTTCACCGCGTTGTTGAGCGTCGTAACACTATTCCGATTTTGTCCAATGTCTTGCTCCGTGCAAACGAAGCTAGCCTTGAGATGAAAGCAACTGACCTTGACTTAGAGATCACCGAAGCAACAGCTGCGATGGTCGAACAAGCCGGCGCAACAACAGTTCCTGCGCATTTGCTTTATGACATTGTGCGTAAACTGCCAGATGGCGCTGAAGTTCTACTTTCAACGGATGCTGATGGTAAGACAATGACGGTTGCCTCAGGACGTTCTAACTTCTCGCTGCAATGTTTGTCAGAAGC
Source organism: Rhizobiaceae bacterium (assembly GCA_020628775.1). GTDB lineage: Bacteria > Pseudomonadota > Alphaproteobacteria > Rhizobiales > Rhizobiaceae > Lentilitoribacter. Next base: position 3,237 of record JAHDEP010000074.1, read on the forward strand.
TGATTTCCCTGATCTACCAGCTGGTGCTTTCAGCAATACATTCCGCATTGCATCCACTGATATTAAAATGTTGATCGACCGCACTCAGTTTGCGATCTCAACTGAAGAAACTCGTTATTACCTCAACGGTATTTTTGTTCACACAATTGATACTGAAAATGGCTTGAAGCTGCGCGCTGTTGCAACAGATGGTCACCGTTTGGCGCGCGCTGATATTGATGCGCCTAGCGGTTCTGAAGGCATGCCTGGAATTATTATTCCGCGTAAAACTGTGGGTGAACTACAAAAGCTCGTTGATGATCCTGATCTATCAATCACATTCGAAGTTTCTGAAGCAAAAATTCGCCTGACCATCGGTAGCGTTGTGATGACTTCAAAACTCATCGATGGAACCTTCCCTGATTATCAGCGCGTTATTCCATCAGGTAATGATAAAAAGCTATCGCTTGATTGCGCTGTGTTCTCGCAAGCCGTTGATCGTGTTTCGACCATTTCCTCAGAACGCGGACGCGCGGTTAAGCTTGCACTTTCTGATGGGCAGCTGACACTAACGGTTAACAACCCTGATTCAGGAACTGCGACTGAAGAATTAGCCGTTGGCTATGATGATGATCCGATCGATATTGGCTTTAATGCGAAATACCTTTTGGATATCACCAACCAACTATCTGGTTCTGATGCGGTGTTTTTGCTCGCAGACCCGGGTTCGCCAACACTCGTTCACGATACAGCTGGTGATGATGCACTTTATGTTCTCATGCCTATGCGTGTTTAGAGGCTCTTTCATAAGGCGCTTTGATAAGTGACCGACAAAGTTCATATCACCCAACTCAAACTTGATAAGTTTCGAAACTACATAAGTCTAAAACAAGATTTTAGTTTTCGTCATGTGGTGCTAACGGGTGAAAATGGCTCCGGAAAAACCAATCTTATGGAAGCTGTGTCTCTGTTAACCCCAGGACGCGGTATTCGGCGCAGCGCTTATATAGATATTCCCTATCGATCGACAATTGGGCAAGAAGATGTATCTGAGGGCAATGGTGCATTTTCAGTATTTGCCAAAATTGAGGGCATGATTGGTGAGGTTGATATTGGCACGGGTCTAAGTCTTGAGGAGCCCGGTTCGCGGCGCATTCGTATTGATGGTGTAAATACCAAAACAAACGATGAATTGCTCGATCATGCGCGCATCTTATGGCTAACGCCCGCAATGGACGGTTTATTTACCGGAGGTGCAGGTGATCGTAGACGCTTTTTAGACAGATTGGTTTTGGCAATTGACCCAGGCCATGGCAAACGCTCACTATCTTATGAACGCGCTATGCGCAGTCGCAATAAGCTTCTTTCAGAGGGTCGCCTGGATCCGGTTTGGCTGGATGGTATTGAGCAACAAATGGCTGAGTTGGGCATCGCCATTTCCACAGCACGCCATGAATTTATCAATATGCTCAGCGGGCTCGTTAATGTGAACTCGGAAGATGAGAGTTTCCCGAAAGCACTTTTGAGCCTTGATGGTTTTGATATGGGCGAAGGAGATCTTCCTGCCGTTGATAAAGAACAAAACTTCATTGAGTATCTTCGTGATACGCGCCATCGCGATGCGGCTGCGGGTCGCTCGCTAAGTGGTCCGCATAAAGCAGATTTGATTGTCTATCATGATAAGAAAAACATGCCTGCAGGCAGCTGTTCAACAGGCGAGCAAAAAGCGCTGCTGATCGGCCTCATCCTAGCGCATGCGCGGCTGGTTAAAAACCTTACTGGCTACGCGCCAATTCTTTTACTGGATGAAATCGCAGCGCATCTGGATGAGAAGCGACGTGCAGCATTATTTGATCTGATTGATAATTTAAACTGTCAGGCCTTTATGACGGGTACTGATCGCGATATGTTTAACGCGCTGGGTGAACGCGCGCAGTTTTTTAATGTATCGGACGGTCAACTCACCGCAATTGGTTAGGTAATTTATATGAGTGAACAGCTAAATAGTTCTGAGATTGAACGTTATGCGCGCCATATCATCTTGCCAGAGGTCGGTGGCATTGGTCAACAAAAACTAAAATCAGCAAAGGTCGCCATTTTAGGTGCTGGCGGTTTGGGTTCCCCCGTCATCGCCTATCTCGCCGCTGCCGGAATTGGTACAATTGGGATCATCGATGATGATGAAGTGTCCCTCTCCAATTTACAACGCCAAATCATTCATGACAGTGATCAAGTTGAGAGTTTAAAGGTTGAAAGCGCAGCTCTGAGTGTGAAGCGAATTAATCCTAATGTAAACGTTCGCACACATAATCTGAGGCTAACGAAAGATAATGCGACTGAACTTTTGTCTTCATATGACCTGGTCGTTGATGGTGCTGATCATTTTGCCACCCGTTATATTTTAGCTGACGCAGCTTCTGAGCTGAAAATACCAATGGTGATGGCAGCGGTGGGCCGTTTTGATGGTTCGATCACGGTCTTCAAGCCTTATGAAAATGACAATCCGTCCATATATGATCTTTATCCAGATGCGCCACCCGACGGCTTGCTACCGTCTTGTGCAGAAGCTGGGATTATCGGCGCACTCACCGGTGTGATCGGAACTTTGCAAGCGATGGAAGTGATAAAACTCATCACAGAAATTGGTGAACCGCTGATTGGCCGCCTGATGCTTTATGATGGTTTGTCGGCGCGATTTGATGAAATCCATTACGGCCGCGTTAAGAAAAAGTAATCTTCCCAACTCTGATATTGCGAAAACGTAATGGTACATGACCGCATTGTAACTTGAGTTAATTGCGCTTTACCAACATCCTTCAAGTGTCAAACGAACACAAGAGAGGATTAAAATTATGAATAAAACTCAAACACTTATCGTCACACTCATGGCAGGCCTTGTTGCAGCAACTTCAGTGAATGCAGCCACGATGAAACGCAATGATCCAAATCGACCAGTTGCTGCAATTGCCGCGGACCTTGATGTAACCACGCAAGAATTTGTTGATTGTTTTTATAACGTCAATCCAGCACCAAAAGGCACGAAAGCATCTCGTGCACGTGAGCGGGCGAATAAAGCGATTTTGCTACCATGTCTTCAAGATGCAAACCCATCGATTACCAATGCGAAATTGGATAGTGTGATGGATAAATATCGCCCCGAAGGACGTGTAGCTGGAAACTAAGATGCCCATCCAAATATATACCGACCGGAGCAATAATGTCCGGTCGGTATTTTTTATTTAATTGACGACCTTACGGCATAAAAGCGTATTGTCGGTTTCAAGATCTGAACCCCAAATCAGCTCAGCGCTACTATCCCAACTCACGCGATCATAGCCATCTTTCGGGCTCACTTCACGTTCTGAATAAACAGTGGCGTTCATCCAAGACGAATCGTCAAATGATGGTGATTTCCATCCATCTGGTTCCGCTGTTTGTGTAAAGTTACACTTACCGGAACCCGCAACCGGATTTGTTTCTTTCTCGCAAGTTTTATCAGATGGTCCATTATGGGTGACCATGCATTTCCAGCTAGAATCTGTCACAGCAATTGTTTGGCCAGCACCGTTTTTAAATTGCGCGATGAAACCACCGTCGCCCATCTGTTGTTTACGGGTGCCAATATATTCAAGGCCAGTGTCATTTTCTTTAAAGTCTTTGACAATGAAGTTTAGAACAAATGGTCGCTCTGCCTCAAATGAGAAGCTCTCTTTATTAAACGAACGTTCCGTTGTGATTGACACTGAATCCTCAGCGACTTTTGTTTCGCCTGAATAGAATGAAAACCAGTTATCTGCCCAGACATCAACGCTGATTGTCTCAGCTTGAGCCGCGCTCATTAGGCCTGCGAAAATACATGCAGTTGAAAGAAGTTTTTTCATCGTGAGTAATCCTGATATGTGCCACCAACACGCACAGAATATCGCAAGCCGGCAATCGACCCAAGTTAAATTTTGTTTAGATATGTAACTTAGTCATTACCAGGCAAGACCATATCAGGTGGTCTGTGGCCATCAAAAAACGTGCGGATGTTGATGATAACCGCATTGCCCATATCGATCCGGCCCTCAATTGTCGCCGAGCCCATATGAGGCATAATGGTCACCTTGCCGCTTTTTGCCAATTGCACCAATTTTTCATTCACAGACGGTTCATGCTCAAATACATCCAAACCTGCCCCGGCAATTTTTTCATCTTGTAAAGCTCTGATCATAGCGTCTTCATCAATGATTTCGCCACGTGCGGTGTTGACGATATAGCTTCCCGGCTTCATCAGCGCGATACGATCAGCAGATAGCAGATGATAGGTTTCAGGTGTCGATGGGCAATTAACCGATACAATGTCAACCGTCTTCAACATTTCATCAAGATCGGTCCAATGCGTCGCTTCAAGCTGATCATGTGTTGTGCGATCAATCTTCTGGCGATTGTGATAATGAATATCCAGACCAAAAGCTTTTGCGCGTTTTGCAACGGCTGTGCCGACACGGCCCATACCAATGATCCCAAGTTTTTTGCCATAGATTGATCGGCCCAACATCCATGTTGGCGACCATCCCTGCCAGGGCTCCCCACTGGTAAGCACTTGCGCACCTTCAACAATTCGGCGTGGCACAGCAAGTATAAGCGCAAGCGTCATGTCAGCGGTATCTTCATCCAACACATTAGCTGTATTGGTTACGATTATACCTTTTGCGCGAGCGGCTTTTATATCGATATTATCAACGCCATTACCAAAATTGGTGATCAATTTCAGCGATGGTCCAGCCTGACTGATCAAATCAGCGTCTATGATATCAGAAACCGTTGGAACCAAGACATCCACGCTCTTAATCGCAGCCAGTAATTCTGGTCTGCTTCGTGGCTGATCTGTTATGTTCATTTCAACATCAAAAAGCTCCATCATCCGTTGTTCAACGGGATCTGGAAGCTTACGAGTGATATAAACTTTTGGTTTTTGCTTAGCAGCCACGATAGATCAAACCTTTTGTAAACAAATCTTTAACCAAGATGCGAGAATATTATGATCTGGAAAAACTAACGCCTACTATTCTCTAACAGACCTTTGGATAATGACAACAACAACTCGCCATATAATTTCTGTTTTTTGTGTAAGTGCAATCACTTTTATCACTTTTGGACACATTGATAGCTTTGCGCAAACAACGCAAAAGGGTGCCAGCGGCTTACCAATTCCTCGCTTTGTCAGCTTGAAGGCAAAACGCGTGAATATGCGTGTCGGACCGGGACAAAGTTATAAAGTTGCATGGCTATATACCAAGTCTTCCATTCCGATGGAAATCATCCAGGAATATGATAATTGGCGTCGTGTTCGTGACTTTGAGGGAACCGAAGGTTGGGTGTTTCATTCTCTGTTAAGCGGTGAGCGAAGTGCCGTTGCGGCCCCTTGGATGCGCGGTAAGTCACCGATTTCTTACATCAATGTTTATGCGCAAGCGACGCAAAATAGCGCGATCAAAGCAAAGCTTGAGCCAGGTGTTATCGCCAAGATCGAGCAATGTAATGGCGAGTGGTGCGAAATTAGCGTTGATAATATCGAAGGCTGGGCATCACAAGAAGAACTTTGGGGCGTTTACCCCAAAGAAGCTTTTAACTAAATCTCTAATTAGACTGATTTAAGACTTTGGACGCAGGCGGACAATGACGTCCACATTTGCGATTTCCATGCCTTCAGGTACTTCAGGCAATCCCAATACGTTGATATCACTTGAATCGATATCCATTACTTCATCACTGCCATCGATAATATAGTGGTGGTGATCAGAGACGTTGGTATCAAAATATGTTTTGTTCGAATCAACCGATAAAACGCGCAACATGCCCGCATCTTTAAAACGATGAAGCGTGTTGTAAATTGTTGCCAATGAACAAGATAAACCGCTTTCTGATGCATCATCTTGCAATTGCTCAGCTGTTAAGTGGCGATCACCGCGCTCAAAAATCAGCTCGGCAAGCGCAACACGCTGGCGCGTCGGGCGCAATCCAACTGAACGAAGACGCGTAGCGGACAAGCAATCACATGTGGATGCGTCCTTACAATTGCCATCTTTTTCACTATTTGAAGTCATACACTTCTAACCTAAATACAAAATTCTTACATATGCATATAACTTTTCTGGGATTAGCATGCAATAGTTTCTATTATTCGCTACTTTCTGCCCTTTAACACTGGTTTCTAGGATCATGTTGAGTTATTCGAGTATATAATATTTAAGATTTTAATAGGTTCGAGTGGCACAAAGGTAGATCAATCGAATTAAACTTACGAAATAGGTAAGTTAAAGAGTATGGGAGATAGTTTTTTGACAACTGATAGGCAGTCCAGTTTCACCTACGAGGAAATTCTCACATGTAGTCATGGTGAGATGTTTGGTGAAGGCAATGCACAATTACCATTGCCACCGATGTTGATGGTCAATCGCATTACCAACATTTCTGAAACTGGTGGCGAGCATGACAAAGGTGTCATCCGCGCGGAATTTGATATTCATCCAGACCTTTGGTTCTTCCCATGTCACTTTGAAGGTGATCCAGTCATGCCGGGTTGTTTGGGCCTTGATGCGCTTTGGCAGCTAACAGGTTTTTATCTTGGTTGGTTGGGTGAGCCTGGTAAAGGTCGCGCCATTTCAACAGGCGAAGTAAAATTCACTGGCATGATCACACCTGAAACAAAACTTGTCGAATTTGGCATTGATTTCAAGCGCGTTCTACGCGGCCGATTGGTTTTGGGCATCGCTGATGGCTGGGTTAAAGCCGATGGCGAAACAGTATTCACCGCAAAAGATTTGCGCGTTGGTCTATTTAAAGAAAAAGCATAAGATTTCTGGGTTTTACCAAAAAAGTAATGGTAATTTAGAACCCAAACGGAGAGGGTAATATATGAGGCGTGTTGTTGTGACAGGAATGGGGATTATTTCCTCAATCGGCACCGGAGTTGATGAAGTACGCTCTTCATTAAAAGAAGCAAAATCAGGTATCACATTCTCAGAAAGCTTCGCTGAACATGGGTTCAGAAGCCAAGTCTGGGGTGAGCCAAAACTCGTTGATCCAACAGAGCTTGTTGATCGCAGAGCTATGCGGTTTTTATCACGCGCTGGCGCGTGGAGCCATTTGGCAATGAAAGAAGCGCTAGAGGATTCAGGTCTTGAAGATAGCGACATCACAAACGAGCGCACAGGTATTGTTGTGGGTTCTGGTGGCGCAGACACAAACCAAATTCTAACGGCTGCGAATATCGTGCAGGAAAAAGGTAGCCCGAAACGCATTGGACCATTTGCTGTTCCAAAAGCGATGAGCTCAACTGCATCTGCAACACTTGCAACATGGTTTAAAATTCACGGTGTGAACTATTCCATTTCATCGGCATGTTCGACATCTGCACACTGTATTGGTAACGCGACAGAGCTTATCCAATGGGGTAAACAAGACATCGTAATCGCTGGTGGTCACGAAGATCTGCATTGGTCTATGTCATGCTTGTTTGATGCGATGGGCGCAATGTCGTCAAAGCACAATGAAGATGCATCGAGTGCATCTCGTGCATATGATGCGACACGTGATGGCTTTGTTATAGCCGGTGGCGCAGGTATCGTAATTTTGGAAGAGCTTGAGCATGCGAAAGCACGTGGCGCGAAAATTTACGGTGAAATCATCGGTTATGGCGCAACATCTGATGGCTATGACATGGTTGCACCTTCTGGCGAAGGCGCAGTGCGCTCTATGAATATGGCTCTATCAACAGTTGATAGCGACGTTGATTACGTTAACACGCACGGCACATCAACAGGTGTTGGCGACATCAAAGAGATCGGTGCGATCAAAGAAGTCTTTGGTGAAAAGCTTCCACATATTCAATCTACAAAATCACTGACGGGCCACTCACTTGGCGCCACAGGTGTGCAAGAAGCCATTTATACGTTGTTGATGATGAACGGCAACTTCATTGGTGAAAGCGCCCACATCACTGAGATTGATCCAGAATTTGCAGATGTGCCGATTGTGCGCAAACGCATTGATGATGCGAAATTTGATACAGCTATTTCAAATTCATTTGGCTTTGGCGGCACAAATGCGACACTCGCTATGCGCCGTTATAACGGTTAGGGGGCTGTTATGAGCATGGTTATGAAGGGTAAACGCGGCATCGTGATGGGTGTTGCCAACGACCACTCGCTTGCATGGGGCATTGCCAAAGCACTTGGCGATGCTGGTGCAGAAGTTGCATTTACGTATCAGGGTGAAGCCTTTGGCAAACGCGTTAAACCGCTTGCTGAGTCTATCGGTTCTGACCTTTTGATACCGTGTGATGTGGAAGATTTGGAAACCGTTGATGCAGTTTTTAAAACTGTTGAAGAAAAATGGGGTGGCCTTGATTTCATCGTTCACGCCATCGGATTTTCGGACCGCAATGAACTTAAAGGTCTTTATGCGGACACAACACGCGATAACTTTACCAAAACCATGGTCATCTCGTGTTTCTCGTTTACTGAAGTTGCCAAACGTGCGGCGAACCTGATGAAAGACGGCGGCTCAATGTTGACGCTGACTTACGCAGGGTCAACTCGCGTTATGCCAAATTACAATGTCATGGGCGTTGCAAAAGCTGCACTTGAAGCAAGTGTGCGTTATTTGGCTGCAGATTATGGCCCTCAAGGTATTCGAGTAAACGCGATTTCCGCAGGCCCTGTGAGAACGCTTGCAGGTGCTGGAATTGGCGACGCACGTGCAATGTACTCTTGGCAGCAAAAGAACTCACCACTTCGTCGTTCGATCCAGATCGAGCATGTGGGGCAGTCAGCGCTTTATTTGTTATCTGACATGTCTTACGGGGTAACAGGTGAAGTGCATATGGTGGATTCAGGTTATCACGTGACATCCATGCCAACGCTTGAAACACTCGCTGAATTGGATGGGAAATAACCCATCCTTTTTCATCAATGTTTGATGAGTTTGAATCTACTTTAAAGCAAATTTCTGTTGCGTTCAGCTTGTGCTTCGCGAACGGCGGACAGCGTTTGTGCATAGGTATTTGTGCTGGTGTGAATTTTAACGCCAAGCGTTTTAGATTTCTGCCAAGTGACTTTTCCGTAAAGAAAGCCCATCTCACGTGTGTAAACTGAAACCTCGTCACCTGTTTTAACCTGAATGTCTTTGGCCATCGTCACGCGCATACCCAACTCTGATATGTCGTTAATAAGCGCATATGACCGACCCAGTGGAGCGCTTATCGCTGCTGCCATCTGCAATCTTTCACGGCGACGTGCGCGTCGTCTTTTCTCACCGATAAACATCAAAATTCCAACCTATGTAACTTGTTCTTCTGACAATAGAACATATTGATTGCGAGTAAAGATGGGGTAAAAATAAACTACATCACTTTGCTTCAAATAAGGTCTCAAACCCAGACCAAATCAGGCGCTTACCATCGAACGGCATGTCGTCAAACATCTCCCATCGCGGGTCAGTTTCCATCTTCTCAACCGCGGCAAGATAGGTATCTTTATCCGGCCATTCGATCCATGAGAAAACGACATTCTCACCGTCGATCGCCTGCACTGATTTTTTAAAATCGGTCACTTTGCCATCGGTTAGATTATCGCCCCAACTTTCCATGATGCGAACCGCTCCATATTCCATGAATATAGGCGCGGATTTCACCGCTAGATCGTAATATTCTTGCTTTTTATCAAATGGTACCGGGATGAGCATCCCTTGAATATATGACATTGTTCAGCTCCCTTTTTATCCAAGTGAGCATCGATAATATCACTTTTTTAAGATCCGCACATCTTTGCGAAAATCCATCAAGTCTATCCGACCCAACGGGACCAATCGGTGACATCACCGCGCGCGTCTTTAAGCTTACCTTCTTTGATCTCGGAAGCGCCAACATCTTCTGGATAGACGAAAATCGCACCAAGTAAAATCTCACAAAGCGGGATATCAAACCGTTTGAAGACATCACTGGTTCTTAAAATCCCGCCGCTTGACCAATAGGTTC
>JAHDEP010000075.1 GCA_020628775.1 Rhizobiaceae bacterium
CTTAAGCTTTTCTTTCAAGCAACATCATATAGTTCACATCCATATCGTTGCTTAAGTTCCATTGATCTTGCAATGGATTATAAAAAACACCGGTTTGATCAACCAGGCTAAGTCCAGAATTACCAAGCGGGGTTGTGATCTCTTCCGGACGAACCAGCTTTTCATATTGGTGCGTGCCGCGCGGCAACCATCTTAGAACATATTCAGCACCAATAATGGCGAGCGCCATAGCTTTCATTGTACGATTAATTGTGGCCACAAACATCAATCCGCCGGGTTTAAGCATGTCAGCACATGATGTTAAAAACAGATCCACATCCGCAACGTGTTCCACAACTTCCATATTGAGGATGATATCAAATTTCTCACCGGCAGCCGCTAATGCTTCAGACGTTTCTGCACGATAATCGATTTCTAAACCGCTTTGCTCAGCATGAATTTTTGCAATCTCAATATTGGTTTCAGATGCGTCGGCACCAACAACAGTTGCGCCCATGCGGGTCATCGGTTCGCATAGTAACCCGCCACCGCAACCAATATCTAGCATCCGCAAACCCTCTAATGGTTTTTGGGCGTTTGGGTCTTTGCTAAAATGCTGAGCAGCGTGATTGCGAATATATGTCAGGCGGACAGGATTAAACTTATGCAATGGCTTGAACTTGCCGTCAGGGTTCCACCATTCAGCGGCCATTTTTGAAAAACGGTCAACTTCGCTTTGGTCGATAGTGGTTTTTTCTGCAACGGTCATTTTATCACGCCTTTAAATGAGACTGGTTATTTGTGTTCAATCATAACATATCTACGCAAGTCAAAAGAATTTAGACCGCCTGCGCTGTTTAATCGCTGTCGCGATCGGAGAGGATCTTTGGGTTCATTTCGTAATTTAGATTATCGACTTGTTGAAAATATGAACAATCCTCATTGTTTTCCCAAACGTTCTTGCGTGTTGTTATGCGTTGATTTATCGGCTTGGTAGCTGTCTCGTTACCAGTTCTATGTTGCAGTTTTGGCATTTATTCGATATGTAGCGGCAACTTCGTCCCACATGATTGGTCATAGAGCAGTCGGTATCTCCGGACGAAGTAGTATATGTGAATGAAATACAACAGGACCTTTCAGTTTAATGGCCCGAATAGTTATGAAGTTTGGCGGCACCTCTGTTGCGGATATTGACCGTATCAGAAACGTAGCACGCCACGTTAAGCGCGAAGTTGATAACGGTCATGAAGTTGCCGTTGTGGTGTCTGCAATGTCTGGTAAAACCAATGAATTGGTGGGCTGGACGCGTGAAGCATCTCCTATGCATGACGCGCGCGAATATGATGTTGTTGTGTCATCTGGTGAGCAAGTAACCTCAGGCCTTTTAGCGATTACGCTGCAGTCTATGGGTGTGAATGCTAGATCATGGCAGGGATGGCAAATTCCGATCCGCACAAGCGGTGCTCATGGCGCGGCGCGTATTGAAGATATCGATGGTAGCGATCTGGTTCGTCGATTTGGTGAAGGTCAGGTCGCAGTTATTGCAGGCTTCCAAGGCATTGGCCCTGATAATCGTGTGGCGACACTTGGTCGTGGCGGTTCGGACACAAGTGCTGTTGCGATTGCTGCAGGGGTTAATGCAGACCGCTGCGATATTTATACCGATGTGGATGGTGTTTACACAACCGATCCAAGGGTTGAACCTAAAGCACGTCGCTTAAGCAAAATTGCTTTTGAAGAAATGCTTGAAATGGCATCTTTGGGTGCAAAGGTTTTGCAAGTTCGTTCTGTTGAGCTTGCCATGGTGCACAAAGTAAGAATGTTTGTGCGCTCAAGTTTTGAAGACCCTGATGCCGAGGGAATGGGTGATTTTGATAACCCGCCCGGTACTTTAATTTGTGATGAGGATGAAATTTTGGAACAAGAAGTTGTCACAGGTATTGCCTATTCAAAAGATGAGGCACAAATTTCTCTGAGACGTTTGTCAGATTCGCCAGGCGTGTCAGCGGCAATTTTTGGACCTTTGTCAGATGAGTATATCAATGTGGATATGATCGTTCAGAATATTTCTGAAGATGGTACGCATACAGATATGACGTTTACTTTGCCATCAGGTGATGTTGATAAGGCACTTGGTGTTTTAGAAAAAGAAAAACAGAATATCGGTTTTGATGTTGTTCAGAGTGAAACTGGTTTGGTCAAGGTTTCTGTGATCGGTATTGGTATGCGTTCGCATGCAGGTGTTGCCGCAACAGCGTTTAAAGCGATGGCTGAAAAAGGCATCAACATCAAAGCGATCACAACATCTGAAATAAAAATTTCAATCCTGATCGATAGCGAGTATGCTGAGTTGGCAGTTCGCACCCTACATTCAGTTTACGAGTTAGACTAAAATCGATTACTTTCATGGAGGCTGATCATGTTCATTGAACATGGCACAAATATCAGTGTGACATTTAGGGGGATTTATGGTGCCTAATCAAACTGGCCCACGCAATCTCCTAAAGCGCCTCCGTGAGCTGATGGCTGAAGCCTTAGAGCCGCAAGAACGCCTTGACAGAGTAGTGCACCAGATCGCGACCAGCATGGTTGCGGAAGTGTGCTCGTTTTATGTTTTGCGTGCAGATGGTGTGCTTGAGCTCTATGCCACCGAAGGTTTGAAAAAAGACGCTGTGCACCAAGCACAATTGAAAATGGGTCAGGGTCTGGTTGGTGTCATCGCTGCGCATGCAGAACCGCTGAATTTATCTGATGCGCAATCTCACCATGCGTTTAGATATCTTCCTGAAACTGGGGAAGAAATTTATAACTCATTTTTAGGTGTGCCTATCTTGCGGGCAGGGCGCTCATTGGGCGTTTTGGTTATCCAGAATAAAGATCACCGCGAATATGGTGATGATGATGTTGAAGCTATGGAAACAACTTCCATGGTTTTGGCAGAAATGATTGCAACGGGCGAGTTGAAGAAGGTTACAAAGCCGGGTCTTGAGCTTGATATGACACGGCCTGTTTCTATCGATGCAGACGCTTATGGCGAAGGCATTGGTCTTGGGCATGTCGTGCTGCATGAGCCGCGTGTTGTTGTTACCAATCTTCTCAATGATGATATTGATGCAGAACTTGAGCGGCTGGATGGTGCAGTTGGCTCGTTACGCATTTCAATTGATGACATGCTTGAACGCCGTGATGTACCGATGGAAGGTGAACATCGTGCCGTGCTTGAAGCATTTCGCATGTTTGCCAATGACCGTGGCTGGGTTCGCAAAATGGAAGAGGCCGTTCGCAATGGTCTAACTGCGGAAGCAGCGGTTGAAAAAGTACAGTCTGATACCCGCGCGCGAATGATCAATCTCACCGATCCATATTTACGTGAGCGTCTTGCGGATTTTGATGATTTGGCAAATAGATTGCTCCGACAATTAACTGGATTTACCCCAAGTGCATTGGTGGATGGACTTCCGCAGGATGCTGTGATTGTCGCGCGCACCATGGGTGCAGCTGAGCTCTTAGATTATCCACGCGAAAATATCCGTGGTCTTGTACTAGAAGAAGGTGCGGTCACTAGCCATATTGTCATCGTTGCAAAAGCAATGGGCGTTCCTGTTGTTAGCCAAGCCATCGGTATCGCGTCGCTGTCTGAAAATGGCGATCCAATTATCGTTGATGGAAATGATGGCACGGTTCATTTGCGTCCGGCGATTGATTTACAAGATGCTTATGCGGATAAAGTGAAATTCTTTGCCAAACGGCAAAAGGCATTTTCTGCTCTTCGCAACGTCAAACCGATTAGTCGTGATGGTCAAGCATGTAAGCTTTTGATGAATGCTGGATTGGTTGTTGATCTTCCGCAGCTTAAAGAATCAGGTGCAGCTGGGATTGGGTTATTTCGAACTGAATTGCAGTTTATGATCTCGTCGAAAATGCCAAAGGCGCAAGAGCAGGAATTGTTTTATCGTGAAGTACTTGATAAAGCAGGCGATCTTCCAGTTACTTTCCGCGTTGTTGATATTGGTGGCGATAAGGTTGTCCCATATCTAAGATCAGCGGAAGAAGAAAACCCAGCATTGGGTTGGCGCGCCATTCGTTTTTCTCTTGATCGCCCAGGATTGTTGCAAACTCAGCTTCGGGCATTATTGCGCGCAACAGGTGGATCCGAGCTGCGCGTAATGATCCCGATGATTACCGAATTATCGGAACTGCGCGATACGCGAAAATTGATCGAAAAAGAAACCAACTTCTTAAAACGCCACGGGTATCAGGTTCCGGAAAAAGTGTTGTTTGGTGCAATGCTTGAAGTGCCGAGCCTGTTATTCCAGCTGGATGAATTGATGGAAGAGGTTGATTTCATCTCCGTCGGTTCAAATGATCTGTTCCAGTTTATCACCGCAAGTGACCGCGGAAATGCACGTGTTGCAGATCGTTTCTCACCATTGAAACGTCCATTCCTTCGTGTGCTAAGATCTATCGTTGAAAAAGCGGATCAGACAAATACTCCGCTGACATTGTGTGGTGAGCTTGCCGGTAATCCATTAAGCGCGATGGCTTTGTTTGGTATTGGCTATCGCTCAATTTCCATGTCACCTGCTGCAATTGGGCCTGTAAAATCAATGTTGTTGTCGCTTGATATTGGCAAACTAGAGCGAATTTTATTGCCAGCGCTTGAAGAAACAGAAGCAAAAATGACGATTGCTGAAATTCTTACTGATTTTATCGAAGAAAATGGTATATCACTTTAAATTCTGAAATCTGCACATCTGCAGTGTCATTAAAAAAAGACTGAAAAATACGATCTATGGCAACATTACCAATTGATAAAATGCGAGAACTAGAACGCCGCTTTGATGAGATCGAAGCGCGTATGTCTGCTGGTCCAGATTCAGAAACCTATGTGAAGCTCGCATCTGAATATTCAGAGTTGGAGCCTGTTGTTAAAACCATCAGAACTTACAATAAGGCTGTGAATGAGGTTCAGGATTTAGCTGAAATTATCGCTGATAAAGATTCAGATGCTGAAATGCGTGAACTGGCAGAGATGGAATTGCCAGAGCTGAAAGAGCAGATCGAAACGTTAGAATCAGACATGCAGATCCTGCTTTTGCCAAAAGATGCAGCTGACAGCAAAAACGTGATCTTGGAAATTCGCGGCGGTACAGGTGGTTCTGAAGCTGCATTATTTGCCGGTGATTTATTTCGCATGTATGAGCGCTATGCATCCGGCCAGGGTTGGAAAGTTGAAGTTATCTCATCAAGTGAAGGTGATGTTGGTGGCTTTAAAGAAATATCTGCAACAATTTCTGGCCGTGGCGCATTTGCTCGGATGAAATTTGAATCAGGTGTCCATCGTGTGCAGCGTGTGCCTGAAACAGAATCAGGTGGTCGAATTCACACATCTGCTGCAACTGTTGCGGTGTTGCCGGAAGCAGAAGATGTCGATATTGAAGTGCGCAATGAGGATATTCGCATCGATACAATGCGCGCCTCTGGTGCGGGTGGTCAGCACGTGAATACAACAGATAGTGCGGTGCGGATTACGCATATTCCGTCCGGGATTGTTGTCACATCATCTGAGAAATCTCAGCACCAAAATAGAGCCCGCGCTATGCAAGTTCTAAAAGCGCGTCTTTATGATATGGAGCGCCAGAAGGCTGATGAAGAACGATCTGCAGATCGTAAAAGCCAAGTTGGTTCAGGGGATCGTTCAGAGCGCATTCGCACCTATAATTTCCCGCAAGGCCGGGTGACAGATCACCGTATCAATCTTACACTTTATAAGTTGGATAAGATGCTGGTTGGCGAAATTGACGAAATGATTGATGCGTTGGTTTCAGATCATCAGGCCTCGCAATTAGCGGCTCTTGGTCAAGCGAACTAAGAATAGAAATTGACGAAAGCCAATTGATAACAGGCTAGGTGGTAATCATTTCATGATGACCCTTTCAGACATGCTTAGTGAAATGAATACTGCATTGGAAAATGCTGGTATTGATAATGCACGTTTTGAAGCAAAAGCCTTACTCACCGGACTGTTTGGGTTTACGACTATTGATATTGCTACTCGGCGAGATTTAGAACTTTCAGATGTTCAAATTCAACAAGCTCGAGATGCTGTTAAAAAGCGAAAACAAGGAATGCCAGTTTATCGCATATTAGGTTGGCGCGAATTCTATGGTCTAAACTTTGATCTGTCTGAGGCAACTTTAGAGCCAAGACCCGATACTGAAATTTTGGTTGATGTTATTCTTCCCTATGCGCAAAAATTCGCGCAGGATGAAGGGCGATGTAAGATCATAGATCTGGGGACTGGGACAGGTGCAATTGCCTTATCGCTATTGCATAATTGTCCGAAGGCAACAGCAATTGGTGTTGATCAAGCTGAAGATGCTCTCGCCACTGCAGATAAAAACGCACAAAAACTTGGTGTTGGTGATCGGTTTCAAGCTTTGCAAAGCAATTGGTTATCCGATGTGCAGGACAAATTTCATATCATTGTGTCCAACCCGCCTTATATTACAAAAGATGAACTTGCTGGGCTGAGTGTTGAAGTTGCCGATCACGATCCGATGTTGGCACTTGATGGCGGTGAAGATGGGCTTGATGCGTACCGAACGCTCGCTATGGAAATTCCAAAAATTCTTCTGCCTGGTGCGATAACGGGATTGGAAATCGGCTGGCTTCAAGCGCAAGCGGTGACTGACATTTTTGTCGAACAAGGATTTTCTCTCATCGCTCAACATCAAGATTTAGCGGGACGCGACCGTGTGTTGCTATTTGAAATCAAATAAACAACAAAAATCTGTTGTAACATGCGAAAAATGAGAATTATTAATGAAGAAAAGACTTGGAATTAGGTGCGAATATGTCTAATGTCTTTTGTAGAAACTGGCGCGGGGCTTAGCCCGCTAGCAATCCAAAAAACTTAATTTGCAATCTTTTCAAGATACAATCTAGCGCATTGGGTTTGCTATATCGTCGAGAGAATTTTGATATCGTAGCGGCATAGGGGTCGACCTTATCACGTCATATAAAATTATGACATTAACCGAATGTTTGATCTGGAAGCAGATTAAGCAGCCATCATCATAACAGGATTTTAAGCGAGTTACCAATGAGGCCTGGACAAAAGAATAATCGTGGACGCGGACGCAACAATAATAATCGTAAGCCATCCAACCCACTTTCCCGTTCTTATGATAGTACCGGACCTGACGTAAAAGTTAGGGGTAATGCGCAAACTGTTGCTGAGAAATATATGGCTCTAGCGCGTGATGCACAAAGTTCTGGTGATCGTGTGATGGCTGAAAACTATCTGCAACACGCTGAACATTATAATCGTATTGTCGCGCAAGGTCAGGCTCAGATCCAAGAACGTCAGCAGCGTGATGAAGCGGCGCGCGAACAACAAGAGCGTGAGCAGCAAGAAAAAGCAGCCGAAGCTGGAGAAAATGCAGAAGAGGTTGTTGAAGCTTCAGATGCAAATGCAGAAGATGCGGATGTTGACGCAAGCGATGCTACGCAATCAGCTGATTCAGAAGATAAACCTCGCCGTAATCAGCGTCGTAGAACAGGACCGCGTCAACGCCGTCCGCGCACAAATGAAAATGGTGAAGATGCGCCGGCCAAGTCAAAAGTTGAAGTTGTTGCGGAAGCACCGGTTGAAACTTCAGATCCTGTAGAAGCTGCAACGCCCGCAGAATAGAGTTTTCATTGAATATTTGATTTCTAAGACCCGGTTTTTAACCGGGTTTTTTTGTTTTTGTGCTCAAACCCCTTTTCGATATATCAATGAATACCCATATAAGTGTGGTAATGAACTTGCCACTTATTGGGAGTTCTTCCGGAAGTATTGTATTCGTGCCTTTATAGGGCGAAACATGATTTGGAGATTAAAATGAACTTAGAAAAGTATTCCGAACGTGTGCGTGGTTTTATCCAGTCTGCACAATCCTTTGCACTGGGTGAAGGTCATCAGCAATTTGCCTCTGAGCATTTGCTAAAAATTCTGCTCGATGATGAGCAAGGGATGGCATCATCCTTAATCGATCGCTCAGGCGGCCGGGCATCAGAAGCAAAAATCGCAACGCAAACAGCCATCAATAAGCTGCCAAAAGTATCTGGTGGTAATGGTCAGATTTATCTAACGCAACCGCTTGCCAAACTTTTCGCGGATGCAGAAAAAATTGCTGAAAAATCAGGTGATAGCTTTGTAACCGTTGAGCGTTTGCTGCTTGCAATGGTGACTGATAAATCAACAATTGTCGGTAAAATACTAACGCAAGCGGGATTAACCGCTCAAGCTTTGAATGAAACGATCAATTCAATTCGCAAAGGTCGGACCGCTGATAGTGCATCTGCGGAAGAAGGGTTTGATGCGCTCAAAAAATATGCGCGTGATCTAACCGAAGATGCGCGGGAAGGTCGGCTTGATCCCGTGATTGGTCGTGATGATGAAATTCGTCGCGCAATCCAGGTTTTGTCTCGTAGAACCAAAAACAATCCTGTTTTAATCGGTGAACCTGGCGTTGGTAAAACAGCGATCGCCGAAGGTTTATCACTGCGTATTGTGAACGGTGATGTGCCAGAATCACTAAAAGATAAACGTTTGATGGCCCTTGATATGGGTGCACTAATTGCGGGCGCTAAATATCGTGGTGAATTTGAAGAGCGATTGAAATCTGTGCTTAATGAAGTGCAGGCAGAAGCTGGTCAAATCATTCTATTCATTGATGAAATGCACACTTTGGTCGGTGCTGGTAAATCAGATGGCGCAATGGATGCGTCGAATTTGTTGAAACCTGCATTGGCGCGCGGTGAGTTACATTGTGTTGGCGCAACAACGCTTGATGAGTATCGCAAGCATGTTGAAAAAGATCCGGCACTTGCAAGACGTTTTCAGCAGGTTTTGATCAATGAGCCGACAGTTGAAGATACGGTTTCGATTTTGCGTGGTCTGAAAGAGAAATATGAGCAGCACCACAAAGTGCGTATCAGTGATCGGGCTTTAGTTTCTGCCGCAACTTTGTCCAACCGTTACATCACGGATCGATTTTTGCCAGATAAAGCGATCGATTTGATGGATGAAGCGGCGGCAAGATTGCGTATGCAGGTTGATTCTAAACCCGAAGAGCTTGATGAACTTGATCGTCGTATCATCCAATTAAAGATTGAGCGTGAAGCTTTAAAGAAAGAGGACGATGACGCGACAAAAGAGCGGCTTTCCAATCTTGAAGAAGAGCTATCAGGTCTTGAAGAAACTTCTACTGCGTTAACGGCCAAATGGCAATCTGAAAAGCAAAAGCTTGGTGTGGCAGCTGATTTAAAACAGCAGCTTGAACACGCACGTAATCAGTTGGAAATTGCACAGCGAAATGGCGAATACCAAAGAGCAGGCGAATTAACATATAGCGAAATTCCAGCCTTGGAAAAACAGCTTGTTGAGGCTGAAAACCGTGAAGAAAGTGCCACAGCCAGCATGGTTGAAGAGGTTGTAACGCCTGATCATATCGCACATATTGTCTCGCGATGGACGGGTGTGCCGGTTGATAAAATGCTGGAAGGTGAGCGCGATAAACTTTTGCGTATGGAAGATGAATTGGCAAAACGCGTGATTGGACAGGGTGAAGCCGTTCAAGCCGTTTCGCGCGCAGTTCGTCGTGCGCGCGCTGGGTTGCAAGATCCAAACAGACCAATTGGTTCGTTCATGTTCTTAGGGCCAACAGGTGTTGGTAAAACTGAATTGACCAAAGCCTTGGCTGAGTTTTTGTTCGATGATGAACAGGCAATGGTTCGTATTGATATGTCTGAATATATGGAGAAACATTCAGTTGCGCGTTTGATCGGAGCGCCCCCAGGTTATGTGGGTTATGATGAAGGTGGCGCGCTGACAGAAGCTGTTCGCCGTCGACCTTATCAAGTTGTGTTGTTTGATGAAGTTGAAAAAGCGCATAGTGATGTTTTCAATGTGCTTTTGCAGGTTCTAGATGATGGCCGTTTAACCGATAGCCAAGGACGGACTGTTGATTTTAGAAATGTCTTGATCATTATGACATCTAACCTTGGTGCTGAATTCTTGGTGAATTTAGCCGAAGATCAGGATGTTGATAGTGCACGAGATGATGTGATGTCTGTTGTTCGAACAGCTTTCCGTCCGGAGTTCTTAAACAGACTGGACGATACGATCTTGTTCCATCGCTTAAAGCGTCAGGATATGGGTGCAATTGTTGATATCCAGCTGCAGCGTTTATCTAAACTTTTGGCAGAGCGTAAGATTACAATCGAGCTTGAAGATGAAGCGCGAACTTGGCTATCTGATAAAGGTTATGATCCAGCTTTTGGTGCTCGTCCGCTAAAACGAGTTATTCAAAAGTATCTTCAGGACATGCTCGCCGAGAAAATTCTTGGCGGTGAAATCCACGATGGATCAAGCCTTGTGATTACCAACGGGTCAGATCGATTAAATGTTTATGTGCGAAAAGATGATCAGCAATCCGCTGCATAAATAGTAGTTAAATTCGAATCACGTTATGATTGGGCCAGCTTGTAACTGGCCCTTTCTTTTTTGGAGATGTTTTTTATGAACCGCGATGAATTTAATGCTTTTTGTTCAAAATTACCGGCGACATCTCATGTTGTGCAATGGGGCGGTTCTGATGTCTGGAAAGTTGGTGGCAAGGTATTCGCCATTGCCGGATGGGAAGAGGATCCAAATTTTACCCGCGTGACATTTAAAGTCTCAGATTTGGCGTTTGATATTTTAAAAGAACAGCCAGGTTTGCGCCCTGCACCTTATTTGGCACCGCGCGGCGCTAAGTGGATACAGCATTTTGAAACACCGGGTTTGGATCAAGATGCATTGTGCGATTATTTAAAAGAATCACATCGTCTCATCAGTTTGAACCTGACAAAAAAACTGCAAAAAGAGCTGGGTTTGAACCAAGAAGGTTAGTCGCTAGTATTATTGGCCGACTTAATTGCTTGCAAGTTCAGTTGCAGCTTCATCAATATCTAACAGCGCATTAAGTTTGCGTCGTTCTCGATGGAATAAATCAAGCGCATCTGCTTTTAGCGTTTTTCCACCTGGCAGTCTGACGCGCAACGGATCCACTTTTGTGCCATTCACGATAAGTTCGTAATGCAAATGCGGACCGGTCGATAGGCCAGTTGAGCCAATGTAACCAATGACTTGGCCTTGTTTTACACGTGCACCCGGGACCACGCCCGCAGCAATTTTAGATTGGTGCGAATAAGATGAAACATAGCCATTTGCATGGGTGACTTTGGTTTGCTTTCCATAACCACCTGAATGCCATCCAGCTTTTTCAACAACGCCATCGCCGGCAGCCAAAATTGGTGTGCCACGCGGTGCTGACCAATCCACGCCAGAGTGCATGCGTCGGCGACCCGTAATTGGGTGACGTCTCATACCAAAAGCTGAGCGGAATTTTGCGGTTGGAACGGGGTTTCTAATTAAAAACTGCCGCGCGCTGCGCCCATCTTCATTATAGTAGTCAACAGTTCCATCTTCTGGATGTGCAAATCGATAGAATCTTGAAAGATTGCCGCCGAAATTTGCTGAGATGAATAATAATTCAGAACTTTCAGAAGCCACATCTTCTTCGTTTGATACCGAGAAGAAGGCTTCAAGACGGTCTGTTGGTTTAACCCGTGCACGGAAATCAACACTTGCCGCCATCATGCGAATGAGTTGCTTGATCATGTCAGGGGTCATTCCATAAGAAAGACCAGCTTGATAAATCGCATCATAGACACGCGGCATTTTTGCTGGCTGAGGCGCAATTTCTGGCGAATCTTCCAAAAGCGCTGCAATGCTTGGTGAATATACTGGCTCTTCTGCTAAAACATAGCGCCCGCGATCATTACGCGCGCCGGTCACCAAATGCTTATTTTGTTCATAAACCGATAGGCGCATGATTTGCGTTTCTTCTTCGGTTTGTTCAACACCAATACGTAAAGACATCCCAGGTTCTAAATTGTCAGTATCAATTTCGCCTGAGAGCAGATCTTCATAAATAAGAATTTGATCCTCTAGATATCCAGCTTCCAACAGGATCGCGCCAAGTTTGCTCGGGGAGCGTACGGTTTGAATATCTTCATGAAAATCTGTTTTCTTGCTTTCAACCGGTGCGTAGGATGCAATCGATACATTTTCAGCAACAACGCGGGCATTTATCCCTGCGGTGAAATCAAAGATAGATGTTGGTTGGTTACCAAATCGGCGTGGGTCGACATAATGAAGTGCAGCGATTTGGCTGTCTTGACCGATGAGAACTGAACCATTGGTGCGAACTGTTTCTTCCGCTTCTTCCACACTCATAGAAGCTGCAAAACCGTATCTTGTGTCATCAAGTGGAAATTCTAATGTGCGCAATGAAATTTCAGAATCAATTTTAGCGCCGTAGATCGCGCCAGATGTTAGTGGTGAACTAATTGCATTTTCATTATTGGCGAAAATCTGTAGCGGATTGAACTTTGGATATTCTGAGCTGACGTTATAACTTGATGCAAGTGGCATGGAAACAAAAGCAAATGGTCGACTGCGTACGATTTGTCGGTCGCCATCTTGCACAAGTGTTGGAACATCCATAACCAATTTGTCTGGTTCAGCATTCGTCGTCACACTATTTCTGATGCGTTGTTTCTTTTGGCCAAGCTCTGCCGTGGATGGAACAGAGAAATCAGTGCTTGCTAATGCAACAGCGGGTGGGGCGAGTTGTTCTTTACCTTCAAGCGCCACAAATAATGCAACGCCCATTAATGTCATTGAGGTAATGCCAGTCATAAAGGTGCTTGATAGCCATCTAAATGAAACTTCCCGACGATCAGGGGCACGTGTGCCACCCGCAAGGATTGGAGGTTCATCGCCTAAGCGCCGCTTATGATCTTTATCCGTTTGCATCATTACCTTTAAAGCATAGCGAAAATTCTTTGGCTGTGTACTACTTTTATAGTGAAAATCAAAGTTTGAAGAATTTTACAATTAATTTCTAAAAGCCGTTTCATAATAAAAGGGCAATTTTATGACTAATGACTTTAAAAAATACCATATATTGTGTGTCGATATTGCGTCGCAACATAACGAAAAACTTTTGTGAAATTAATTTGCAAAAAAGTGCTTTTTTTTGAATTTTGATGTTGACGGTTATGATTGGTGTGTGTAGAACGCATCTCA
>JAHDEP010000345.1 GCA_020628775.1 Rhizobiaceae bacterium
GCGTATTTCTCTGCGACTTTTTCATATTCACCAGCCCGGTCAGCATGGTAGGCTGCTAAGTATTCCAATAGCGTGCGGTGCGGAAACTCTACTTCATCAACACCAACTTCACGCAGTAAGTCTGTGCGCTGAATAAAATAGTAATAAAGGTCTTGTGCTGTATATCTGTCCAGGTCAATTTTTTGTAACTTGCAGATGGCTTCACATTGGGCAATTGCTCGGTCACAAGTAATGCCTGACTGGGTTTGCTCCATCATCCAGTATGCCAGTGCGCCAATAAACTCTTTGAGCGTTTCTCCATCTAAATTCGGATAGTCGCCAGCAAATTTGACACGTCGTGAACGGTCACGACTATGCAACAGCATCTCTACGCACTCGCTATACAGTTTGACGCGGGTGCGGCCAATGGCATCATCACGGTCGCGGTAAAGCGCACAGATCATGGCACACATTAGTGGTGTGTCTGCTAGCTTAGCTAGGCTTTCGCGTTTTTTAAGTAATGCCTTTAATTCGGTTGGCTTTTTTGCGTAGCTATCTTTGTCCTCTGGGTGTGCCACTAGCAACATTGCTTTATACCAATGGTCAATGAAGTGTTCCATTTGGGCAGTTGTCATGCGGCGTAGTTGGCTGTCCACAAAGGTTTTATCTTTGAGCCAGCTATCCCAAGTGTCCCAGTTATCGATGGCAGTTGGGCGCGTGCTGATAATGACGCGCAGCGCTGGATATGTGTGCACTAAATCCTGAACCCATTCAAAGAAAAGTTGCCGTCTTTCATCTGAAAGTTCATCAACGCCATCTAGAATTAGCAAGGCGCGCCCTTCTTTCAGCAAGTTGCGCACCCAATTACGCGGTGGGTCGCCTAAACTGGAGATCCAGTTTTCTTTGATCCAACGTTTAGGTTGAGGGAATGGCGCGTCTTGTTTTGTATAGCGTAGCTCTACATAAAACGGCACAGCACGATTAAGGTGCCTGATGGTTTCAGGTAGTTCTTGTTTGGCACAAGTGGCTGCAACCCAGCGTAATAACGTTGTTTTTCCTTGCCCGGCAGTCCCTTGAATTAGGACACGGCGGCCTAATGCTAAGACTTCATCTACAGTGCTATTAACGGTATTTGGGTTGTCTTTATTGCGCTGTCTTTCAATCGGATGTGGCGTCTTGGCAGTCTGGTTTTCTGTGTCTGGGTTCTCTTCATCTTCATCACGAATACGCGCGTTTGCATCTAATTTGATATAGGCCATCTCAAGGCTGATCCGCTTGAGACGGCTACCATCTTCGTCAAAGTCTGGAATGCCAAATGCATCAAAGCGATCCATGTTCTTTGCCATCAATTGCCGATACGCAATTTCATAATCCAAAGAGTCTTGGGTTGGTAAGGCTGTTTGTGCAACAAGTGCGTCAAGAATTTTTTCTAGGTACTGTGAATTTTGTGCAGTGGAATACGTCGCGAGTTCTGGTAATTCGGGCGCAATTTTGCAAAGTCGTTGGGCAGTTTTTGCAATGATGGTTTCATACAAGTCAATTTGATCTTGCGAGAAGCCGTCAGTAACGTTGGCAGGCGAGCCGTCTAACAAGGTTTGTTTCAGGCGGTCAGCATAATGATGGGCATCAACAATGGCTTTTTCTAAGTCTGGTGTGAACGCGAACGTTTTGGCAACGGCGTTTGTGATGACATATTTTTCATCCTCATCAATCGTGACCATTTTGGTGACGGCTGTTACAACGTTCTTCGCAATCTTTGCTACTTGCTGTCCTTCTTTGTCACGCGTTAGCCACTTGTCGGTTCTCTTTTTTGCATCGTCTAAAAGCAGTCCTGCAACGATGCTTTTCCAATCGCCACCAAGCAATTCTTTTGCAAAGTGTTTGGCTAACGCAAAGCCAATGCCCGTGATAAGTGATGTTCCAACTGCCATAAATCAAAATCCTCTGTGTCAATTATAAACGGGAGCGGAGTACGTGGGCGTTCCTTGATATTTAGAAGCGTTATGTGTGGCTTCAGATTCCCCATCCGCGTTTATCAGCGCTCGTCCGCGGCAAATATTTCTGTATTTCTTTGGGTGATGACAACGGTTGGGTGGTGTTGTT
>JAHDEP010000346.1 GCA_020628775.1 Rhizobiaceae bacterium
ATTGGTTCTCGATCATGGGGCGCGCGCCGCGCAAACCAATTACACGGTGTTGAAGCCGGAGAATATCTGCAAACAGCCAATGAAAAAACGCTGTCTTTTGCAATGATTGAAACCAAAGCAGCTTATGAGAATTTTGACGAGATCATCTCCGTGGATGGCATCGATGGCGTATTTGTTGGTCCCTCTGATTTCTCCATTGACTATTCAAATGGCGCAGCAGTGAACGGGGATATGCCCGAAACTCAAAAACAGCTTGAAGAAATGCCAAAGCGCGCCAAAGCTGCGGGTAAATTATCTGGCATTTTTGCTGCAACGCCTGAGACCAGCATAAAATATGCAAAATGGGGCTATAATTTCGTCAATGTGAGCTATGACATTGCGCTGATTAAAGCTGGAAGTGATGCATTTTTAAAAGCTGCTGAGTTAAAGAGCTAATCGCACACCGCTCACAATAGCGATTTGTCGCATGGTTTAGGGTCGGTTCATGTGCATACTGAGCTGACCAACAACTTTGCATAAGATTGCCATGACCATCTCATATCCACTTGTCAGCAAACTCGCCAGCGCGCTGTGTTTTACCCTTTTTGTTTGCCTATTATTGGCACCAGGTCTGATTTATTGGATCTTCGGGCTTGAAGGAAATGAAGTGTCTGATCTTATTGCACGACGAGCTGCAATGATGTTTTTTGGCCTATCTGCGATCATCTTTTTATCTCGCAATTCTGAAGCATCTCAACTGCGCCAAAACTTGTGTCTTGGCCTCGCCATCATGATGGCCGCGCTTGCTGCTATTGGAATATTTGAATTTGTGCGTGGCGCTGTGGGCGTTGGCATTTGGCTTGCGATTACAACTGAAATCGCGTTTGCATTGGCTTATTTTAAACTATCAAAGCAAATTTAATTGCGCGCTAGCGTTTAGCTGTCATGGCGTAATGAACGTCATTTGGGTTTGAAACCTCACGCGTGACCACCACAAAATTTGACTGATCATAGTTTTTGCCCACGCGAGATTTGGTGTCTTCCAGCATCTGTGGCGCGTCTTCGAGCATGTATTGATTATGAAAACTTGAGATTTCCAACGTCTGTTTTTGCTGACCATGGGCCATTGCATCAAAGTGTTTATCATCAACAAGGGCAACGACGCGGCAATTGCGAATGGCCGTGTCTGTTGAGCCTATACCTTTGATTTTATTATTAAATGATCCGGGTGCTTTGGTGCGCAAAGAATTGCCCAATACCTCGGTAAAACTCGATTTTGATTTGTTCGAATTCATAGTCATCAACATAGCTTCATTGTAGTATCTGTAAGCTATATGATCATGGTTACTAAATGGTTATCTGCTTAAACAGGGGCGTTTATAGACCCTGCATGAACTTTGCAAAGGTGAGCGAACCTTCAGGCCATGGCCCGTGACCAGCTGCATCATCTATATGGCCGCGTTCGCCTGCATCAATAAACATTGAACCCCACGCACCAGCGATATCCTCAGCCTGTTCAAAGCTTGAAAATTCATCATTTTGGCTTGCAATGACCATGGATGGAAACGGCAATGGATCGCGCGGGTAGGGGCCAAAAGTCATGAGATGTTTTGGACGGATTTTTGGGTTGGAAACATCCGGCGGTGCCACGAAAAAGCCCGCAACAACATTGTTCTTAAACTGCGGTATCGCTTGAACTGCAGTCGCTACACCCAAAGAATGCGCCACGATAACGACAGGACGGGTCGATTTATTGACCTCCTCAGCCATTCGCGCAGTCCAATCTTCTACAACTGGTTTTGACCATTCATCTTGGACAACGCGGCGCGCTGTTTTAATGCGGGTTTCCCAGCGGGATTGCCAATGATCAGGACCTGAATTTTTGTATCCCGGAACGATCAAAATATCTGCTTCAGAAGCTTTCATCTATTATCTCTTGCCGTTTAATAAATTGCATATTACAACTATGAATGTGTAAAGTGGGGTGTGCAATTTTAAGTATCTTAGCGGTTGTGTCTGCCATGTCTTTGGTGGGCGAGATCAACCGAAGCGATGTATATAATCAAAATAACGATATGCCAATCATTGAATCGGC
>JAHDEP010000347.1 GCA_020628775.1 Rhizobiaceae bacterium
GGTCAAAAAGTCTCATTTATTGATATAAATACCCGTTTTGACCAATTTGCGGACCATAGCGAATTATCGCCTTTAAGCTTGCCTTGATCGATCAGCATGCAGCAATATTCATTAGCTGCAATTGACATTCGTATTTATCGGCATATGAGAAGGGCAATTATCGTTATATTAAAGAATTAAGATTGGATACGTAGATGGCTAAGTCGCTCCACGGCAAAGAAATGGGGGCGGTTATGAAAGAAATACGTTTGCTTTTTGGCATTCCAGATTGGGTGTCGAAAGTGACGTGGTCTACGTTGCGCGATGATATGTTTGCTGCCTTCACCGGCGCTACAATTGTTCTACCTCAGGGTATCGCGTTTGCCGCCATTGCTGGCTTGCCGCCGGAATATGGTTTTTATACCGCAATGATCACGCCGATCATCGCAGCGCTTTTTGGCTCTTCCTGGCACACCGTATCTGGTCCAACAACTGCGATTTCGGCTTTGGTATTTGCAGCGCTTGCAGGCGGTCACACCCCAGGTAGTCCTGAATTTATCCAAGCTGTAATATTGCTAACCTTTCTAGTGGGTATGTTCCAGCTGATACTGGGTATCGCGCATTTGGGCGCATTGGTCGACTTTGTGTCCCATTCCGTTATGACCGGGTTTATCACCGGCGCAGCTTTGCTTATTGGCTTAAGTCAGGTTCGCCACGCGCTCGGGCTTGATTTGCCGCGACCCGAAGATTTAGGTGAATTTGCCACAAAGCTTTGGGAAATATGGCCGCAAGCCGATGCAGATAGCTTTATTATCGCGTTTTCAGCGTTGGCTGTGGGTGTGTTATCTAAAAAATTCCTGCCCAAATGGCCAAACTATTTGATCGCGCTGGGCGCTGGAACACTCGTTTATTACTTCCTAGGCTGGACTGAACTCGACGTTAAAACCGTTGGCGTAATTCCATCTGTTGTTCCAAGTTTTGCTATGCCAGCATTTGATCTAAGCGATATGCGTGATTTAGCGTCTCCTGCATTTGCGGTGGCGGTGGTTGGTCTCTTGGAGGCCATGTCGATTTCCCGCGCGATTGGTTTGCGCTCAGGTCAGGATATTGATGCCAACCGCGAGTTTACCGGGCAGGGCCTATCCAATGTCGCTGGTAGCTTCTTCAACTGCTATCCAGGATCCGCGTCACTCACACGCTCTGGCATTAATTATGAGGCTGGTGCCAAAACGCCATTGTCTGCGGTATTTGCAGCTGTGTTCTTGCTTGGCATCTTGCTGTTTGTCGCGCAGTTCTTTGCCTTTGTGCCTATTCCAGCAATGGCAGGTGTGATTATCCTTGTTGCATGGAAGCTTGTTGATGTGCGTGAGATCAAGCATTTGATCACCACAAGTAAGACCGAAACATGGATTGCGGCAGTTACCTTCTTCTCATCATTGGTCTTTGATCTAGAATTTGCGATCTATGCTGGGGTGCTTTTGTCACTTGCATTGTTCTTAAACAAATCTTCACGACCACGCATTTCCGTAGGCGCGCCGGATACATCAACACCAAATCGCCGATTTAGCAGTGTCGAGCGTCTTGATTTGCCGGAATGCCCGCAACTCGTCATGGCGCGAATTGATGGACCTTTATATTTCGGCTCTGTGGAATTTGTTCGCCGTAAATTGCGTACGATTGAATATGATCAGCCCGAGCAGCGTCATATGATGCTTATTGTGAAGGGGATCGGTGAGATTGATTTGCCAGGTGCTGAATTGTTGATCGAGGAAGCAACGCGTCGTCACAAACGCGGTGGCTCGTTCCATCTACAAACCACAACACCGCGGACGATCAACAAGCTTGGTCGCTTCCATGTGATGAAAGCGCTCACGAAGCACCATATTCACTTAAGTAAAGGTGAGGCGATTGCTGAGATCGTGCCGATGCTTGATGAGGATATCTGCGCGACTTGTAAAACGCGTATTTTCCACGAATGTTCTGGCCGCCCAAACAACGCGCTTATGAAAGCCGTTGATGACGCGCTAAGCGAAGATCCTGCGACTGTCAGCGATGTCATAGATGTTGCGGCAAACAAAGCCTCAGA
>JAHDEP010000348.1 GCA_020628775.1 Rhizobiaceae bacterium
CGCTGGCCGCACGAATGCGGATCAAAACCTCATGGTCTTTGATCTCTGGCACAGGAACCTCTTGGATGCCAACGACTATTGGCGGGCCGTATTTGGAATATGTCGCAGCTTTCATTGTGGTTGGCTTAGGCAAGCTCATCAAAAAGCTGTCTTTGGTAAATGTGTTGCCAGAAAATGTATTGCTTGAAAATGTATCTTTCGGGAAATGATTGGTCATCGGATCGTCTTTCAATGTCGTGCCGAACATTCGTCTGGCAAAATCGCTTGGGAGGGGGCTCCACCTATCCATTGGCTTTCAGGGGATTTATCGCCGGGATAGGTGGAGCCGAGTGCAGCGTCGGTCCATAGTCTGCATCGCTCAGTAAATGCTTTGTGGAGCTGAGCGAAGTTGTGGTCAGGCTATGCGACGCGCAACGACAAAACGGCAAGCGGGCTTGTGGTTGTGGTCATCCGCTTCGAGAATTTCAAAACCGTTTTGCTTGATCTTTTCTTCGATTTCATCTCCTGTGACGAAGTTTACATAAGGTGCTTTACCAACCAGCCGCATCAGCGGAACCATGATATCGTAAAGCAGGCTTTGGTTTTTCAGACAGACTGTTTTGGAGATAAACAATCCACCTGGTTCGACCGATTGTTGGATGCGTTTTAGTGAATCATCTAAATCCGGCAAAAGGTGCAAAAGCGAAGAGGCAAACACCACATCATATGTTTCAAAACTCGGCAGATCATCGACACTACTTTGTGCAAAAGTGACATTGTTTGTGCCATCGACTTCGCGCTTTTTCTCTGCAATATCAATCATTTCTTTCGAATAGTCTTGTGCCGTGATGTGGCGAACATGATCAGAAAGAATGAGCGATGTTGTGCCGGTGCCGCAGCCAATTTCAAGCACATGATCAGATGGTTTTAAATGTGCTTTTGTGCGGGCAAGTGTGTGTTCATATGCTTTAGGGTCATCGACCGGACGGGCCGCGTATTTTGTTGCCAGTTTATCCCAAAAACGGGAGGCTGTGACGTTGGTTTTTTTGCGTTCAGAATTGTTATCGATTGTAAGAGCTGTCATATCATTGTCGCCTGATGAAATAGCTTGTTTTACGTCTTGGTTTATAGGTTTAACGGAAGAATGTGTCATGGGTGTTTCCCGTTTGTAAAGAAATGTAAAGTTCGGTCTCGACCTGGCGCCTAAGGTCATCCGTTGATTTGTTGTGGTATTTATACCGATGCGTAACACAATGGTAAATTGACTAATTTCGTAAGAGTGATATGCATAAATGCATGGATTGGAAATCAGTAAAATTTGATTGGAACAGGGCTCGGGCCTTTTTAGTAACGGCTGAAGAGGGGTCTTTATCTGCAGCTGCTAAAGCGCTGGGGATGGCGCAGCCAACTTTGGGGCGTCAGGTTGATGCGCTTGAGGAAGAGCTGGGCGTTATCCTTTTCGAGCGTTTGGGAAGAGGTTTAACACTGACCCCATCTGGGCATGAGTTATTATCGCATGTGCGCGGGATGGGCGAAGCGGCAAGTCAAATGTCGCTGGCAGCAACCGGGCGCTCAGAAGCGCTTGAAGGATCAATATGTATCACAGCAACTGAAGTTACTGCGATCTATGATTTGGCGCCGATCATCGCAAAATTGCGGAAGATCCATCCAGGTGTTGAGGTGGAAGTAGCAGCATCTGATGACAGCAAAGATTTGCGCCGACGCGAAGCCGATATTGCCATGCGCAATTACCGCCCCAAGGAAAATGATCTGGTAGCGCGCAAAATCGGTGATGAAGTCGCGATGCTATATGCATCAGCTGAATATATTGAAAAATATGGTGTGCCAACTAAGTTGCGCGATTTGCGAAACCACAAATTTGTCGGCTTTGATGGATCAGATGAGATGGTCAAGCAGCTCTCAAGTATTGGGCTTGAGATTTCTGATGAAAATATAACCGTGCGTGCGGGTAATCATATGGTGCATTGGGAGCTCACAAAGGCGGGTGTTGGTATTGGCATTATGCCCGAGCGGGTGGGGGACTTAGAACCCAAAGTACGATCGCTTATGCCTAGCTTTCGCAA
>JAHDEP010000349.1 GCA_020628775.1 Rhizobiaceae bacterium
TAGAATAATCTCACCCCTCCAGGTGAAAGTCGGTGAGAAAACCTGTCTGCGTAGGCAGGTTTTTTCATATTTGGGCTAGGTGTTTATCTGCTGATTTAACCGACCTGCTAAATCCTGGATAAACTGCCAGGCGACGCGGCCTGATCGACCGCCGCGGGTTGTTGCCCATGTGAGTGATTGTGCGCGAAGATCATCGCGATCAATGTCGAGCTTAAAATGATCCGCATAACCGTAGATCATGCTTAGGTAATCATCCTGATCGCATTTATGAAAACCAAGCCACAATCCAAATCGATCGGAGAGGGATACTTTCTCCTCCACAGCTTCATGTGGGTTAATTGCAGTCGAACGCTCATTTTCCATCATGTCACGCGGCAATAGGTGACGACGATTAGATGTCGCGTAGAAAATCACATTTTCAGGACGACCTTCGATCCCACCATCTAATGCTGCTTTTAGTGATTTGTATGCAGTGTCATCGTGATCAAATGATAGATCATCGCAAAACAGGATAAAGCGAAATTCGCTATCGCGCAGAATGTTGAGCAAAGCGGGTAGGGTATTGATGTCTTCTCGGTGGATTTCAACAAGTTTTAAATTCGTGCTGTGCTTTAAATTCGTATCAGCATGAACTGATTTGACCAATGAAGATTTACCCATGCCGCGCGCACCCCACAGCAAAGTGTTGTTTGCTGGCAGTGATTTTGCAAATCTTTCAGTGTTTTCCACCAAGATATCGCGGACATGATCAACACCTTTAATCAGGCCGATTTCAATACGATTTGGCTTGGAAACAGGTTGCAGGAAAAGCTGTTCAGGAGACCAGACAAAACAGTCAGCCGAATCAAGGTCATTTTCTTTGGCTATTTTGGGTCCAAGCGATTGCACAGCTTCGCGCAGCAACTTAATTTCTGAAAGCAGTTCATCAACTTTAAAATCATTCATTTATTTGACCTCGAATTCACATCAAGGCGTTGATTATCAAATTAACTTGCTTTAGCACAGGCGTAATTTACGTTAAGTGCTTGAAAATAGCTATTTGATGATGCCTTTGCCGTTGCAATCACACCATTGAACACTATATTCCGCTCAACAATACTTATAATTTCTAATTTTGGGCGATATGCCTTTAGGGAGCTTGTTTTATGTTTATTTCTCCAGCTTATGCACAATCAGCAGCCGGCGGTGGTGGTGATGTTTTTGGTATCTTGGTACCACTATTGTTGATTATGCCAATTTGGTATTTCCTTCTTATTCGTCCTCAACAAAAACAGCGTAAAGCTCATCTTGAGAAAATCACCAATATTCGTCGTGGCGACCAGATTGTCACCGGCGGTGGCATCATCGGTAAAATCACAAAAATCGTTGATGGTGATGTTGAAGTTGAAATGGAAGTTGCAGACGGATCAAAGATGCGTGTCGTTCGTTCCATGATTGCGGATGTTCGCAGCAAGGGTGAACCTGTAAAAGACAAGAAATAAGTCTTTTCTGTTCTCTTCAATTTCCGAAACTAATTCGAGATAATCATGCTTTATTTTGCCCGTTGGAAAACAACACTCATTTGGATGGCCGTTTTTTTAAGCGCGATGGTCGCTTTACCAAACCTGCTATCTCAGAAACAACTTGAAGCGTTTCCCGATTGGATGCCGAAAAGTCAGGTGACTTTAGGTCTTGATTTGCAAGGTGGTTCGCACCTTCTTTTAAGATTAGAGCGAAACGGAATTATTGAAGATCGTTTGCAGACAACACGTGACGATATTCGTCGTTTGTTACGCGCAGAACAACTTGGATATACTGGCCTTGCAGCGGCGGGCCAGTCTGTGCAGGTTCGTATCCGTAATGCAGACGATGTTGAACAAGCAAAGCAAGCACTTAATGAGCTCCTACAGCCGGTTGACGGCGGTTTGTTGGGTGGTGGCGCAATTCGCGAGATCTTACTTGAAGAGCCGCAAACTGGTTTGCTTCGTTTGTCTTTAACCGAAGAAGGCATTGATTATCGCGTATCTTCTGCAGTGGCGCAGTCCATTGAAGTTATCCGCAAACGTGTTGATGAGTTAGGTAC
>JAHDEP010000350.1 GCA_020628775.1 Rhizobiaceae bacterium
CGGTCATCTTACCAGCGCTCATATTCGCAAGCGCTTGGTTATACAAAACATCAGCCGGTTCGACAGAGTCTACTAGCGAGTTAATATCGATATCCGGATCAGATTGACACCCTGCCAACACCACCATGCCTAACAGAATTGCAAAGCTCAGAACCTTTTTCGTGAGCATTCTCAAACTGGAGAATAACAACATAACCAATTGACCTTTCTCCAATAAAGGAGTTTGAAACCGAAAGCATTATTTACAGGGTTTTAATCGTAAAATCCATATGCGTCCAACGTCATCTTTCAGCATTGGCACATTTTTATGGCAAAATTGGAAATTAAGTTAATTTCGGGGTGTGTTTTTTGTCGTCAGGTCGACGATCACACAGTCCATGGCGAAAATACAGGTGAGCTCACAGCAACCAATTCGCCGTAACCGCCTTTTCCGCGTGTTTGTTTTGTTTCAACAATCTCATAAGCATCTGTTTGTGCTAGCAATTTACGTAGTGCAATTGCGTTAAGCTTATGACCACCGCGATACGAGCGATAGCAACCGATAAATTGTGCACCGGCAAGCGCTAAATCGCCAACAGCATCCAGTGTTTTGTGACGGACGAACTCGTCTTCAAAACGAAGACCTTCCATATTGATGACTTTATCATCTTCACCAATCACAACAGAATTCTCAAGCGATGAACCCAAAGCGTGGCCTGATGCCCACAAGAACTCTACATCACGCATGAAACCAAATGTACGTGCGCGGCTTAGCTCACGTTTAAAGCTGTCTGCTGTAACTTCACCGCACCATGACTGACGTCCAATGGTTGGAGAAGCAAAATCAATGTCGATTTCAAAGCGTGTACCTTCATGGGGTGTAAATTCTGCCCATGAGCCGCCCATTTCAGCGCGTACTGCTTTTTTCACACGGATATAACGACGACGCTCTTCAAGCTTTAGAACGCCCGTTGCTTCAATCAATTCAACAAACAGTGCTGAACTACCATCCATGATCGGAACTTCGCTACCATCGATCTCAACAATGATGTTATCAATACCCATTGCATAAAGCGCAGCCATAAGATGCTCAACTGTCGCAACAGAACGATCAGGAGCGTCACCAAGCAATGTACAGAAATCTGTTGAACCCACTTGAGAGGAAACAGCGCGCAAAGTACAAATAGTTTGATTGCCACACATGCGCTTGAAAACGATGCCGGTATTTGATTCTGCAGGAATGAGAGAAATTGTTACATTAGAACCGCTATGAACTCCGACACCCGAAAGTGTTGCAGGCCTAGAAATCGTAGCCTGAAATTCATTCAAATCATAATGCATTAAACTGCCCAATTCGATCTTTACGCAACACAGTCGAACGAAATTATACGACGCATCTTTGTTGCCACTCACTCTGTAATTTTAAGAGGCGTCCCCCGCCACATGCTTAAAATATGCTGAAACATGATTCTTTCCAAATCACGCTTTATTTCCAATTGTAACGCAATTGTAACATTGGATTACAACGTGCTTTTCAGCAAAAACAAAAACGCAGTCACACACTAGTGCAACTGCGTTTCAAAATCATTAATTTTATAAGTGTTATCTCACCTGGCGACGTAAAAACGCTGGAATTTCAAGCTGTTCGTCTTCTGAAGCAGTTGGCGTTGCTGGTGCAATGCGACCTTGCTCATCCATGTTACCACGTGCACCTGTCATGGCTGACTGATCAGCTGACAATGGACGGCGCGGTTGTGGAGATTGTTGTTCAATCGCCTTTTGCGCGGCAGTTGTTACATCATCTTCACCCATTCCAAGGCTTGAGCTGATGCGTTTGAACAGACCTTTTGCACCTTTTTCTTCAGCTGCTTCGTGATGGGAAGGTGAATTCACACGATCCATTTCAGCTTTAACTGTCGCAGGGAAGTCTTCAATCTGAGGCATACGGCTAGCTTGAACCGGTGCTTCAGGCATCACACTTTCAGGAGCCGGCACAGGAGCGACTGGAGGTGTTGGTGCAGGTGCTTGCATTGTCGCTGGCATTGGTGCCGGCGCTGCAGGTTGAGCCATCACAGGAGCAGG
>JAHDEP010000351.1 GCA_020628775.1 Rhizobiaceae bacterium
AGTTATATGATTATGACATCATCTTACTTGATCTGAATTTGCCAGATATGTCTGGCTATGAAGTGTTAAGAACACTTCGTCTTTCTAAAGTTCAAACTCCAATCCTTATCCTTTCCGGCATGGCTGGTATTGAAGATAAAGTTCGCGGCCTCGGGTTTGGTGCTGATGATTACATGACAAAGCCATTCCATAAGGATGAGCTTGTTGCACGTATTCAGGCAATTGTTCGTCGTTCGAAAGGTCATGCGCAATCAGTTATCACAACTGGCGATCTAATCGTTAACCTAGACGCTAAAACAGTTGAAGTTGGTGGCCAACGCGTTCACCTTACTGGTAAAGAATACCAAATGCTTGAGCTACTTTCATTGCGTAAAGGCACAACCCTTACCAAAGAAATGTTCCTTAACCACCTTTACGGTGGCATGGATGAGCCAGAGCTTAAAATCATTGACGTATTTATTTGTAAGCTTCGTAAGAAACTTGCAACTGCGGCAGGCGGAACAAACTACATCGAAACCGTATGGGGTCGTGGCTATGTTCTTCGCGAGCCAGATGAAAATGAGCTACGCGACATCGCATAAATCATTCTCAATCCAATTCAAAATCAACCCGTCTCTGAGGCGGGTTTTTTTGTGTGAGCTGATATAACTAATTAAGCTGCCATCTTCATTGAGCCAAACACATTAAACAGCGATGTGCGGTCAAATGGTTTTAGCAAGAAGTCACTTGCACCTGCACGACGACCTGCCATCATGCGCTTAAGATCAGCTTCAACAAGGCTATATACAATGCGGATGTCCTTGCCGCCTTCCATAGCTCTAATATCTGCGATCAAATCAAGTGCGCCATCCAAATCTGAATCGATAACAATAACGTCTGGCAATTCTGCTTCACAATAATTGCGCGCCTGGCTCAATGAGTTAGATTCAACGACAGTAAAGTCAAAACCAGTCAAAATCCGCTTTGCGACTTTGCAGATCACCGGAGATTCATCGACAACGATAATTCTTTGCATTTCATTCCCCTTAAATATTCTTTCCTGGGGAGTACAATAACAAAGGCAAACAAATTTTCGGTTAGCAATCAAACTTAATAATGTCTTACAAAATCATTCCGGTTATTGGTAAGTGAAAACTCACGTAAACGTAATTTTATTATTGTTTTTCAATAAGATAAAGCAATTACACTTATCCTGAAATCTGCTTCATTATTGTGCATTGCACAACATAAAGTTTTCTCAAGGCACAAAAAAACGCGGACTTCATAGCAAATTCCGCGTCTTTAATACTATCGATAATACTTCGGATTATTTCGCTGTGAAAACCACATCATCGGCGTTCATAACGCAGCCTAGCTCCAAGCCAGCTTCTTCAGCCAACAAAATGGTGTAGTAAGGCTGAACAGCATGCGCATCGATCGCTTCATCAGCTTGTCCACCATGCAATTCCAAGAATTTAGGTGGGACGCGGATCATTTTGCCACGAGATACCAATCGGAAATGCGGAGCTGTTTCAAGATCTTCTAAGAAGATATCAATCTCTCCACCACGCGGGATCGCGCTAAAGGCGATCAAAAACAAGTTCATCAGCAATTTAACTTTGTTTTTTGGAACGATTGCACGTGAGCCATGCCAGTTGATGACTGTTTTGCCATCTGTCTCAACAAAATCTTTAATAGCTTGTTCAGCTTCGCCTGTATCAATGGAAGCACCAATTGAGCCTGACGCACCAAATGCAAGTCTCGCAAATTTTAATCGTACAGATGCATTAAGTGCACTGGATCTAATCAAATCCATCGCATCTTCGTCTGCACCACCCTCGTCTAAAAGTTCTAGTCCATTATTAATGGCGCCGACGGGCGAAATAATATCATGACAAACGCGAGAACATAAAAGTGCCGCTAGGTCATGGCCAGCGAGTGTTAAAACAGGGTTTTTCGACATCAATCAGCTCCAATGGCAAAATTTGCTAGGATTTAAACAAAGGTTTAAAGCAATTTTGTTGTTCACAATACAATGATTCACAACTTAGCCATAATGAAACCTTAATTGGTAAACTGC
>JAHDEP010000352.1 GCA_020628775.1 Rhizobiaceae bacterium
TTGGTCGATCATTTGGCGACCTTTCATGATCGCTAGATCGTCAGCTTGATCTTTGGATTGGCAAACGTCTGCACGGATGTATCGATGCTCTTTTTGCTCGCCGCCAATTTCTTTCGTAATTGTGCCGCATAAGCGAAACTGCCCGCCTTCCGCAATTGGTGTCGATGTGATGACATAGCCTTCATAACTCTCTTGTCGGTCTGGTTTTGCAGGCGCTGCCTCACCACCAAACATTGAACCGAGTTTTTTCAAAAAGCCAACCATTTCAAGCACCTCATATCGCAACAAAGCTTATTTAATACCATCCTTAGCGCATGTTGGACTTGCCATCAACCGAATCCATTGTAAGATAATTCTGCTATGTTAGCCTCCCAAGCGACAAGCATTTAGATAAGCGAAAATAAGCGAATTAACATTGACCGATCTTCCGACAATTGCCGACATGTCGTCAGCACGTCTTAAAAACAATATCTCCCAACTTATCAACTCGATTTATCCTGATCTGGATAGCGATGTTTTGACGGATCAAGTCATTGCAGCATTTTGGGATGATGTGCATACACCAAGACGCCGCGGACGCCTGCCCAGCAATGAACTTTGGTCTGAAAAAGACAATTATGTCATCACCTATGGCAACAGCTTTACCGATGGTGAGCATAAGCCGCTCGATCTGCTTAATCACTTCTTGCATAAGCACCTCCGTGATACGGTCAATGGCGTTCATATCCTGCCGTTTTTTCCCTATACATCAGATGATGGTTTTGCGGTCACCGATTATCGTAAGGTCGATAGTCTTTTAGGCTCATGGGAAGATATTAGCCGTATTGCCGCTGATTTCAGGCTAATGTCAGATCTTGTGCTCAACCATATGTCCAGCCAAGGACACTGGTTTAACGAATATCTGCAAGGGCATGAGCCCTATAACAAATTCTTCTTCGAAGCCTCACCTGATGATGATACGAGTGCTGTCGTCAGACCACGCGCACATGATCTATTGCGCGAAGTTGAAACGGCAAATGGGACAAAACACGTTTGGTGTACCTTTAGCCATGATCAGGTAGATTTTGATTTCTCCAATCCCGAAGTGCTGCTCGAATTCTTAAGAGTAACGCGTGATCACATTAATCAAGGTGTTCGCACCATCCGGCTTGATGCGGTTGCCTTTGTTTGGAAAGAGATCGGCACGAGTTGTATTCACTTGCCGCAAACTCACCAAATTGTGCGCTTGATTAGATTGCTCGCGGATTTTGATCGTGAACCTGTGGTCATCATCACAGAAACCAATGTGCCGAATACGGAAAATCTAAGCTATTTCGGCAATCGCAACGAAGCGCATATGATTTATAACTTCTCATTGCCACCGCTTTTGTTGCACGGTTTGCTCAATGGCACATCTGAACATCTCAATGCCTGGCAAATGCGCATGCCGCCGGCACAAATGGGCTGTGCTTATTTCAATTTTACAGCTTCTCACGATGGTGTGGGACTGCGCCCGGTGGAAGGTTTGCTACCACAAGATGATATCGATGCGATGATCGACACGGTTAAAGCCCATGGTGGCCGGATCTCCATGCGTCAGGGCAATGATGGTAAAATGCACCCATATGAGATGAATGTCTCATTATTTGATGCGCTAAAAGGCACCAATAAGGGGCAGGATAAGTTCAATATTGAGCGTTTCCTATGTAGCCAAACAATTGCAATGGCGCTTGAGGGCGTTCCAGCCTTTTACATCCACTCTATGCTCGCGACACCCAATGATCATGAAGGCGTTGAAAAGTCTCAGCACAATCGCGCAATCAACAGACATCGCTGGGATTATAAAGAGCTCAATGCGAAGCTTGAAGATCCGAAATCAAACCAAAGCATTGTGCTCAATGAGTTGAAGTCTCGCATTGCAATTCGCAGTCGTCAGTCCGCATTCCATCCAAATGCCACTCAATTTACGTTGCAATTGGGCAATCAGATATTTGGGTTTTGGCGTCAGAGCATTGATCGCTCGCAAAGCATTTTTGCGCTTCACAACATGACGTCTGAATATTTAACGATTGA
>JAHDEP010000076.1 GCA_020628775.1 Rhizobiaceae bacterium
ATAAAGCATGGGGCGATCTTGATGATGCTCAACGCGCAAAGGCTGAAGAGATGTTCGGCAAAGCGGTTGATTGCGAAGTTGATTTCTTTAACGCGAGCTATCAATCTCGAGCTTAACCGCCTTTTGCTTGATGATATGATCGCCAAATGATTTTGGCCATAGCGATATCAAGCGCTGCAATTCCTGTGAAATCTGCAAGTGTGATTTGATCATCAGATTTGCGCCCAAGTTTTGGGTTTGTCAGAATGTCGCCAAGCTCTTGGACTGCTGTTTGGTCGATTAAACCCTTTGTTGCTGCCTCTTCAATTTCACCATGATCGATACATTGGGATATTGAATCTGCAACGATAACGTCAGCCAATTCTGAGACCTCGGACATCAGCTCTTGTTTACCCGGCGCATCCGCACCAATAGCAGATATATGCGTGCCAGGAGTAATCCATTCAGCTTTAATAAAGGGCGTGCTGCTGGTTGTTGTTGTCACAATGATATCGGATTGTTTGCAGGCTTGTTCTAAATCCGTGACGACTGAAACCTTCAGCGAATTATCCAAGCGCGATTTAAGTGACTGAGCCTTTAAATTATCGCGACCCCAAATGCTAAACTCTAAGGGCTGATCAAATTTCGCAGCATGGGCTCTAATTTGCATTTCAGCCTGAATGCCCGTTCCTACTATCAACACTTTTTCAGATGTGGTTTTTGCTAATAGGTGTGATCCGATAGCGCCACCAATTCCTGTGCGTACATCAGTTAGATGCATTTCATCGTGCATCATGGCCATGACTTGACCTGTTTGCGCTGATAAAACCAACAATATACCATTGCCATTTGGTAAGTCGTTTTTACCTAGATTGGAAAATCCGGTAGCAACTTTAATGACGAAAAACTCGTCGCCTTTGACATGACCATATTTGATATGACAGTCACCATTATGATCAGGAAATGTGATGTGACCCACAGGTGGAAGATTAACCTCGCCTTTGCTCGTCGCGATGTAAGCAGATGTGATCTCATCAAAAGAAAGATCAAAATCAACGAGTTGTTCAATCTCGGAGCGATTTAATAAAAGCACGGTTTGGTTCCTACTTAATTGGTGGGTATTGGCTAACAGACTTAATCGTTAATTCATAGAGTTTTCGTTCCTGCGCGATGCGACTTTAATTGCGGCATTTTGCTGGGTTGATTGATGGTAAAGGGTGGTGATAAGAGGTTGCTACTTCATCTAAAAACGAGCGATAAATGACACAAAGACTTCCTGAAGACTGCGGCTCTATGGCAGAATTGCGTGTGGAAATTGACCAACTTGATCGCCAGCTTATTGAATTGATCGCAAAGCGAACAACCTATATCGATCGTGCCGCTGTGCTTAAGCAGAGTGAAAAAATGCCTGCGAGAATTACCTCACGCGTTGAAGAGGTTGTCGATAACGTCAAGCAGCTTGCAAAACAACACAATCTTGATCCGGAAATTGCCGAAACCGTTTGGCGTGATCTGATTGAATGGTCAATCGCAAAAGAAGAAAAAGTCCTCGGTAAATAGATCTATAAAGCTCTTTCAACTTCTCTGATCACAAAATCCTGATGTAATCGTGATTGGCCACAAGAAAGGCTTGCGATTACGCTAATTGCCAATTGATAAGTTTGCGAAAAGGCTTTCTCATGGCAATTGGCTCAAAACCTCACCTTTATGTTTTCTATTCGTTTCTTGCGATTTGCGCGATGCTTGTAACCTCAGTTCAGGCAGAGGAACGCAAGGCTCTGCCCAAATATGTGATTGAGAAATTTGGCGAACCACCCGCTATTCCAGAAGGTGATTTCTCCGATGAACTGAAAGCTGCTGTGAAAGTTGCCTTTATTGATGCGATGGCGCAGTCGAGTTGGGGACCTGATCAGTCAGTTGCGCTGATAGAAATCTCTCAATCTAAAGATCCGCGACTTGTATGGGTATTGAGCGATTTAATGCGCTTTTCATCTGGCCAGCGTTTGAATATTGAACTTTCTGCAGCTTCTACAAACCTTTTGGGCAAAGAGATACCTTTGCAAAACCAATGGGGTATTGCGACGGATCATTTGATCGCTTGGGATATCCCTGAGCCACCGAATTATCTTGAATATAAGCGTGCGATTTTCACAACGATTGTCCCTGGTTGGGAACGCATTTTCGTTGAAGGTGATATTGATTGGCGTCATGTGTCCTGGGGTGGGGTTCTCATTGATAACCGCCCATATGACACCACTGATGAGCCATGTAATTGTATCCCGGCTGCGGATAATCCAGAAGTCTCAAGTGCAGAAGATGCGACATGGCTGAAAGATGATGATGTGATCTTTGGTATCGAAGTCAACGGTGAATACCGCGCTTATCCACGCCGTATCATGGAAGTGCGCGAGATGGTCAATGATACGCTTGGTGGCCGTCATCTTGGTATTCCATATTGCACATTGTGTGGCGCAGCGCAGGCCTATTTCACTGATCAATTACCCGAGGGTATTGAGCGACCAGTATTGCGCACATCCGGTCTTCTTATTCGCTCGAACAAAGTGATGTATGACCTTACGACTTATTCTGTGCTCGACACGTTTAAAGGCAATGCTGTAACGGGTCCGCTTTATGAAAAAGGCATTAAGTTGAAGCAGGCAAGCGTTGTTACGTCCACATGGGGTGCGTGGAAAAAAGCTCATCCTGAGACGACTGTTCTGCTTGAGAAATATGCGTTGGGCAGAGATCCTGATTTCAGAAATGGACGCGATGCCAATGGCCCAATTTTCCCAGTTGGAAATGTCGATCCACGCCTGCCGGTTCATGAAGATGTCATTGGTGTGATCACCGAGGCTGGCCAACCGATTGCTTTCCAACGTTCAAATGCTGTCGCCGCACTTGCAAGCGGTAAAGAAATTACCTTTGGCGATGTGAGATTGGTGCTATCAGGTAGTGGCGTTAAGGCCGTTGGCAAAGACGGCGTGGATATTGGCAGCCATCAAGCGTTTTGGTTTGCATGGTCACAGTTCCATCCCGAAACTGAATTATGGGTGGGGTCATAAACCCCACTTAATCAGTTCGCTTGTTTGTCTTTTTTGGGTGACCAGCCTGGGCCGGCAAATAACCGCATAAACACTTCTCTTCCAGACTTTGCTGATTTGAGATCACGGTAGAGCTGGGGGATTTCAGAAAACCAAACATGGATCGGGTTTGGGGTATCAAAATCTGTGGTCAGGCCATAGCGCGGTGTTTCTTCTTCCACTTGGAATGATCCAAACATACGATCCCAGATGATTAGGATGCCACCATAGTTTTTATCGAGATATTTCGCGTCAGAACCGTGATGAACTCGGTGGTGAGATGGCGTGTTTAGCACTTTTTCTAATGGACCCAATTTGCCAATAGTTTCAGTGTGGATCCATGTTTGATAGGCAAGCACGGTGAGCGAGCCGAAGAAAATCATGTCTGGTGAGAAACCCATGATAACCATCGGAATATGCGCAATAAGTGCCCACACGCTTTCCAGCGGGCCAAAGCGAATGCCGGTAATAATATTAAAATCACGTGATGAATGATGCACGGCATGCTGGGTCCATAAAATGCGCACTTGATGGGCAATTCGGTGTTCCCAATAATAGGTGATATCCGCAACAATGACGACCAGCACCAGTGTCCACCAATTCATCGGGATAGACCAGGGTACGAGACCTTCAGCCAGGATGTAGAACAGGCCATATGCGCTGGTCATGATAAAGATTTCAACCAGCAAATACGGAATTTGTGTGGAGGCGCTGGCAAGCATTTCTAAAAAAGTGCGACCTTTTAAGTTGCCTTTAAAGAATGCTTCTGCGATTTCAATGACGAGGATGATAGCACCTATGATGAAGAACGCATCATCGATTTGCGTGCTTAAATTTTCTAAAAGTTCTAAGTTCATTTCTTATTGACCTGTGGGATTTGAAAGGCCTGCAGTTAACGTGTGCCACGCTAATTCTGCGGCTTGTTTATGTGTGGCTTCGCCATCATTGACCATTACCCATGCGGCATAGGTTAATGCTTCAAAGCTCTCGGCGATCCATTTGGATGGGATATCAGATGAAAAGGTGCCCTCTTGCTTTGCCTTTTCAATGTCAGCAATCAGCTCTTGCCGGTCTTTCTGATAAGCCTTGGCAATTTTTGGGTTTTTATCCAAAGGTTCATTAGCCAAGAAAAGCTGCCGATTAGAAAGCGGAACAATTGCCGTAAGAGCTAGCTTTAAACCTTCTGTATAGCTTTGCGCATCTTTAACCGCGTCTTCGACTGCTTTGTTTAACTCGTCCATCGCGGCCCACGCCAGAGCTTCCATAAGATCATCTTTTGAAGAAAAGTAACGGTGCAAAGTTGCGCGTCCAACGCCAGCGCGTTTGGCAACTTTGTCTATGGATGCGCTGGAGTTTTTGCTGAAGACGTCAAAGCCTGCTTGCAGGATAGCGTCTTTTGTATCTAATCGAATTTTTGTCATGAGACAAATATGTCTCATTTGGTATGAATGTCAATCAAAAATATTTGGATAAACAAATTTATCGGCCGAAGCGTAAAGCTCACCCGATGATTATTGCTTAGAAAAGTAGGCTGGATTAC
Source organism: Rhizobiaceae bacterium (assembly GCA_020628775.1). GTDB lineage: Bacteria > Pseudomonadota > Alphaproteobacteria > Rhizobiales > Rhizobiaceae > Lentilitoribacter. The sequence continues at coordinate 4,600 of JAHDEP010000076.1, forward strand.
CCGCGCATATCCTTGGGAGAAGCCATGACAAAATGCGAAGTTATGCGCGATACTTGCGGTACGGTTCCTAAAATTTCGGTATGGAAATATTTGTAAGCTGCAAGATCACGCACCTCAATGCGCAGCATATATTCAAATTCGCCAGATATGCTATGGCATTCCGCAACTTGCGGCGCAGCTTGCATCGCGCGCTCAAATTCTTGCTGATCTTTTTTAAGGTGGCGAGCGAGGCCGACGGTGACGATCACGGTGAAACCTTTGCCTGTGCGTTCCCGGTCAATAACTGCGCGGTAGCTTTTGATGGTGCCGTTTTTTTCAAGTTCTTGCACGCGCCTTAAGCAAGCGGATGTAGAAAGACCAACCTTATCGGCTAAGTCCACATTAGAGATGCGTCCATCGCGTTCAAGTTCACGCAATATAATTTCGTCAAATTTATCAATATCTCTCATATATTGCGTAATAACACAATTTCAGTGCGTCTTTGCAATAAAATTATGGTGGGCATGCAATAAAGTATCATTCATGAGCAATGATCTTCTTATCGGATTAGTCGGTTTTGCGTTGGTGTCAGCATTTTCACCCGGCCCTAATAATCTAATGTTACTCAGTTCTGGGATGAATTTTGGCTGGCGGAAATCTGTGCCTCATATCCTAGGGATCGCTATTGGGTTCCCAGTGATGATATTTGGCGTGGGTATGGGGATTACGCAAATATTTGAAGCCTATCCGGTTAGTCTCGTTTTCATGAAAGTCTTAAGCGCGGTTTATTTGATTTATCTCGCGTATAAAATAGCTTCGACACGGCCATCAGGTGTTGATGCAGAGATCAAAAACTCTCGACCGCTAACCTTTGTCCAAGCCGCAGCATTTCAATGGGTTAATCCCAAAGCCTGGGCGATGGCGTTAACAGCGATTTCTGCTTACACAATTGCGAACAATATGCTGCTCAGCGTTTTCATCGTTATTTTTGTGTTTCTGGCGGTGGGTATGATGTCAGCAAATACTTGGACGATCATTGGCTTGAAGCTTCGCATTTTTTTAAGCAATCCGGTCGCGTTCAGAGCATTTAATATCAGCTGCGCACTGATTTTGGTCGCAACGTTATATCCCGTGCTCACCGGCGCATTTGTCTAGATGGTTTTGAGCCTAGTTTTTAAGAAACTCTAGATCAGATTTTTCATAGACATGGCGACCGGTTTCAGATGGTAGCTCGATCTTTTTGGCCCATGCTATGCGCACATGAGACATTTTCAAATTGGGGTTATCAGCCAAAAAATCGCGACAATATTGATTATATTGATTGTGAGGTTTGATTTTGGTTTTTTTGCCAGACGCCTTAAGGAGTTGTTCGCGTTTTTTATGTTCCTCCACGGCATCTAATAGCGTTTTGCCAATATTGGCCTTCATCCATTCCATGAAAGCGATGTTGAATTTAAAGCTTTCTCCGCAGTGCTGTTTGAAAAACCTGCGCACATTTTGAGTATTTTTATAGCTGTCAGTAATGATTGTGTTTTCATCAAGCACTTCGCAATGCCAATCAAATCTTGATAATTGCGGTGTGCGGTTATTTTTTAATGCGCGATCCTTTGGCGAATATTTCTCACCTGTATCCAAAAAATGCGCAATTCTGTCCAAAATATCAAATTTGGCACCGGTAGATTTGACCCCATAATGTTTGGCTATCAATGTGAGATCTTCTTTGCGCCAATACCAGCGCTTAAACTCTGTTGCGTCTTTGATTGAAAGCGGATCAGGGCGATTGTCATTTTTGCTCATGGCCGAACGTTAGATCAATGGTTTGTCTTATTCAACATCTGAAACCGTGTAAGAATTTTTGCGAAGTGGATGGTGTTATCGGGCAGGGTGCGATACCGTTTATATGAGTAATTTAGACGAAGAAAGCGCAATCCATGGAAACGATTACCCCCTTTATCGCGTATTCATTGGCGTTGGCTGTGTCTGCGTTAATCCCCGGTCCAGGTGTCGCCGCTCTTATTGGGCAGGCACTTGGTAAACGGGTTAAGGATACAATGCCATTTATTCTGGGACATATTTCAGGTGATGTGTTCTTTTTAACGCTCGCCGTTTTGGGGTTGTCCGTTGTTGCAAAAGCATTTTCCGGCGTATTTATCGTCATTAAAATTCTTGGCGCTTTATACCTGCTTTATATTGCCTATGGTCTTTGGACATCGAAAGGTGCGTTTCAAACCACTGAAAACAAGCAAACCAAATCGAAAAAGTCACGCCTAGCTGGCGGGTATTTATATGGTTTGGTTGTCACCCTCGGGAATCCAAAAACCATCATCTTTTACATGGCATTGATCCCCAATGTTTTGGATCTAAATCAGGTTGGATTTTTAGACTGGTCGATATTAGCAACGATCACAGCAACAATATTGATGATCACATTGCTGGTTTATGCCTTTGCTGCATCCATCGCAGCTGGTGTTTTATCCTCCGCAAAAGCAATGCTTCGGCTTAATCGGGCGGTTGCGGCGATCATCGGCAGTGTTGGCATTGTTGTTCTGACGGAAGCCGTTGATGCGCTAAGTGATAAAATTTTAGGCAAATCTGCAGCTCCTGCACCGCAATAGCTCTGTATGAGTTGTTAAATACAGAGAATTAAACGATTATTTCGATTCAAGATGAAGCTTAAACCGATTTTATTTGGTTAAGTATCTTTGCCAAAGCGATTCGAACTGCTAAAGAACGCCGCAATGATGCATTTTTGTTTCAAATCAGTGGGAACCGAACGGTCTTTTAATTCTGCGTATATCAGCGGAATGGATACATTGTCTCCCACATTAGCACACATCAAAGGGGGGCTTTATTTATGAGCAGTGCACCTCAAAACAGGCCGTTGTCGCCGCATCTTTCCGTTTATAAGCCTATTCCAACTATGGTTATGTCCATTGCGCACCGTGTTACAGGTGCAGCATTATATGTGGGTACGATCTTGGTGGCATGGTGGCTAATCGCTGCCGCTTCCGGCGAGGTTTATTTTGACTTGGTCAATGGTATTTTCGGATCATTTATCGGTCGTCTAATCCTCTTTGGTTACACATGGGCACTTGTCCATCACATGCTTGGCGGTATTCGTCACTTTATTTGGGATACAGGTAAAGGTTTCGATAAAGACGTTTCCACCAAAATGGCATGGGCAACGCTTGCTGGTTCCATCATCCTGACGATCCTAATTTGGATCATCGGCTATGCGACGCGCATGTAGGGAGTAAATTATGGATTATCGTACACCTTTAAGCAAAGTTCGTGGTCTTGGTTCAGCCAAAGAAGGCACAGAGCACTTTTGGCGTCAGCGTCTAACAGCGCTTGCAAACGTGCCGCTTCTCATTTTCTTCATTGGATTTATCATCACATATAATGGTGCTTCATATGCTGAAGTTACTGGTGCATTGGGCAATCCAATTGTGGCTGTATTATTTGGATTGGTGATCATTTCAGGCGTTGTGCACATGAAGCTTGGCATGCAGGTTATCATTGAAGACTACATCCACACAGAAAGCACGAAAATCGCGCTTTTACTTTTCAATACATTCTTCGCAATTGTAATTGGTGCATTGTCACTCTTTGCGATCTTAAAACTCGGTTTTGGGGGTTAATTCATGGCAGCTTCAGAAAATGCGCAAGATAAGCGCGCCTATGAATATGTAGATCACGCCTATGATGTGATTGTTGTTGGTGCCGGCGGTGCTGGTCTTCGTGCAACATTGGGCATGGCAGAGCAAGGCTTTAAAACAGCCTGTATCACTAAAGTATTCCCAACACGTTCGCACACAGTGGCAGCTCAAGGTGGTATTGCCGCCTCGCTTGTTAACATGACGCCGGATTGCTGGCAGTGGCATATGTATGACACTGTAAAAGGCTCTGACTGGCTTGGTGATGTTGACGCGATGCAATACCTCACCATGGAAGCGCCAAAAGCTGTTTATGAGCTTGAGCATTACGGTGTGCCATTTTCACGAAATGAAGAAGGTAAGATTTACCAGCGTCCATTTGGCGGCCATATGCAAAACTATGGTGAAGGTCCGCCCGTACAGCGCACATGTGCTGCAGCTGACCGTACTGGTCACGCGATTTTGCACACACTTTATGGTCAATCACTTAAGAACAACGCTGAATTCTTTATCGAATATTTCGCGCTTGATCTGATCATGGAAGATGATGGCCGTTGCACAGGTGTTGTCGCTTGGAACCTTGATGACGGTAAAATCCACCGCTTCTCAGCCAAAATGGTTGTGTTGGCAACAGGTGGTTATGGCCGTGCATATTTCTCGGCAACATCAGCACATACATGTACTGGTGATGGCGGCGGCATGGTCGCACGTGCGGGTCTTCCTTTGCAGGATATGGAGTTTGTGCAATTCCACCCAACTGGCATTTATGGTTCAGGTACATTGATTACTGAAGGTGCACGCGGAGAGGGCGGTTATCTCGTCAACTCTGAAGGTGAGCGTTTCATGGAACGTTATGCACCATCTGCGAAAGATTTGGCATCTCGTGATGTGGTCTCACGATGTATGACGATGGAAATTCGCGAAGGTCGTGGTGTTGGCAAGAACAAAGATCATATCTTCTTGCATCTTGATCACTTAGACCCTGCTGTATTGGCTGAGCGTCTTCCGGGTATTTCAGAATCTGCAAAGATTTTTGCTGGTGTTGATGTAACGCAAGCGCCAATTCCAGTGCTGCCAACAGTTCACTATAATATGGGTGGTATTCCGACCAACTATTGGGGTGAAGTTGTAAACCCTGCACTTGGTTCTCCGGACGCTGTGTCTCCAGGTCTTATGGCTGTGGGTGAAGCGGGCTGTGCATCGGTTCACGGCGCAAACCGTTTGGGTTCAAACTCATTGATTGATTTGGTGGTCTTTGGCCGCGCAGCTGCTATCCGTGCAGCTGAAGTGATCAATAAAGATGAGCCTATTCCAAACTTGAATACACAGGCTTGCGATAAAATCATGGATCGTTTCGATGGTCTACGCCATTCATCTGGTGGCACGCCAACAGCTGCGCTTCGTGATAAAATGCAAGCGGCGATGCAAGACGATGCTGCGGTGTTTAGAACGCAAGAATCACTTGAATCTGGTTGTAAGCGTTTGTCTGAGATTTGGGGTGAGATGAGTGATCTGAAAGTCACTGATACTTCGATGATCTGGAACTCTGATCTTGTTGAAACGCTTGAGCTGACAAACCTCATGCCAAACGCAATTACCACTGTTTATGGTGCGGAAGCGCGTAAGGAAAGCCGTGGGGCGCATGCGCGCGAAGATTATACTGACGGCGCATTTGCTGGTCGTGATGATGAAAATTGGCGTAAGCACACATTGTCATGGGTAAATGAAAAAGGTGATGTGACACTTGATTATCGACCAGTGCACACAGAGCTTATCGCTGACGGTATTGATATTGCGAAAATTGCACCAAAAGCACGGGTTTACTAATCATGGTCCGGTTTGAAATGATGCATTCGAGAAGAGCGACATTAGGGAATTTGAGATATGGCTGAATTAACACTTCCAAAAAACTCAACTGTACAAACTGGCAAATCTTGGCCTAAGCCTGAAGGCGCAACCAATGTTCGCGAATATAAGGTGTATCGCTGGTCACCTGATGATAGCGATAATCCAAGCGTTGATACGTTTTATGTTGATTTAGATGATTGTGGTCCAATGGTTTTGGACGGTCTTTTATATATCAAAAACAAAATTGACCCGACGCTGACATTCCGTCGTTCTTGCCGTGAAGGTATTTGCGGTTCATGCGCGATGAATATTGATGGCACAAACTCATTGGCTTGTACAAAGGGTATGGACGAGGTCAATGGCACGGTAAAGATTTATCCTTTGCCGCATTTGCCAGTAGTTAAAGACCTTGTGCCAGATTTGAATAATTTTTACGCACAACACCGTTCAATTGAGCCTTGGCTACAAACGGTTTCGCCGCAGCCTGCAACTGAGTGGAAACAAAGCCACGAAGACCGTGCGAAATTAGATGGACTTTATGAGTGTATCTTGTGTGCGTGTTGTTCAACTTCTTGCCCAAGCTATTGGTGGAATGGCGATCGTTATTTAGGTCCTGCTGTTCTATTGCAAGCTTATCGTTGGCTCATTGATAGTCGTGATGAAGCAACAGGTGAGCGTTTGGACAACCTTGAAGATCCGTTCCGTTTGTATCGTTGTCATACGATCATGAACTGTGCGCAGACATGTCCAAAAGGTCTAAATCCTGCAAAAGCTATTGCTGAAATTAAGAAAATGATGGTCGAGCGTCGCGTGTAGCGACCAAGAAATTATTGTTTTAATTGAGATAAACTGTGGTTCTGCCGCAGTTTAGTCGAATTTTTGTTTATTTTTAACCATATTGCGGTTTTATGAGGTCTAAGATAATAGACGCCATAGAGTTTCGCGTTTGAATAGCGGCAATATACGGGAGTGTTCACCATGCGTTTGACATATTTAGTAACTGCAGCAGCAGTTCTTGCTGTGCTATCTGGGTGTCAGCGAACAAGTTTTGGTGGCTTTCCTGGCCAGCGCACAACAAACCCGCAAGTCACACAGCCACAGCCAATCTCGCCTGCGCCAGTTGGTGGGGTTGAAGCTAGCCAATTGCCAGACGCGACAAGCGATCCAAATCAGTTCCCCGATGCGCCAAATGCTTCAGGTGCCGATGCAACACAGCTTGCCGCAAGTGCACAGGATTTGACTAAGGAAGAATTGATCGGCCGCTGGACACTGGCAGCTGATAATCAAACCTGTGATATTTTCCTATCCCTGACGAAGTGGACAGGTGGTTACAGAGCAGCATCTCGCGGATGTTCAGGCCAATCTGCGGTTATTTCTGCATGGGATGTTCAAGGCAAACAGGTTGTCTTAGCTGATAGCACAGGTGCAAATGTTGCGCGTCTTTATAAAACAGCTTCAGAACGTTATAGCGGTTCACTGACAAGTGGCGGCACAGTTGGAATGAGCCGTTAATCAGGTTTAGCACTCAAGGGTAGAACCTTTATGCCTCAGTCGGAAATGCTAACGGTCTCAGCTTCTTATGAGCTGTTGGTAAAGACCGATGAGGTTCAGCCTGATCCCGCGCAAAAGGCGATCATCAAATCATTAGATCAGGTGCTTGATTATATTCGCAATCGACGTGTTGCGTCTAAATCAAACGCACTTGGCTGGTTGTTTGCTAAGCGCCAGAAAAAAGATACGCCCACCAAGGGACTTTATATTCATGGATCTGTGGGACGTGGGAAAACCATGCTCATGGATATGTTCTATGAATTGGTGCCTGCAAAGCGCAAGAAACGTATTCACTTCAATGATTTTATGGCGGATGTGCATAACCGCATTCATGCGCATCGTCAGAAGTTTCAAGCTGGTGAAAGTCGTGAGAAAGACCCTATTCCCCCGGTAGCTTCGCAGTTATTTGCCGAAGCATGGATCTTATGTTTTGACGAATTTTCGGTCACAGATATTACCGATGCGATGATTTTATCGCGCCTTTTTGAGCAATTATTCTCCAAAGGCTGCATCCTTATTGCTACCTCGAATGTCGAGCCAGTTAATCTTTATAAAGATGGTCTGAGCCGTGAATTGTTCCTGCCATTTATCGATTTATTGGATGAGCATGTTGATGTTCTAAGTTTGGATTCTCCAACCGATTATCGGATGGAAAAAACCAATCAATTGCCGATCTATCTCTCACCGCTCAATGATGAGACGCAAGCAAAAATGGACGAAGCTTGGTCGCTTGTTACCGCTGGGAAAACCATTACGAATACGCATGAGATTGAGAATAAGGGACGCAAAATTTCAGTTCCCGCATCCGTGACGGGGAGTGCTAGATTTTCCTTTAATGATCTTTGCGCTAAGCCACTTGGGGCGTCTGATTATATCGCGATAGCGAGTGAATTTCATACCATTGTGCTCGATGACGTGCCGCAATTGGGCAATCAAAAGCGCAATGAGAGTAAACGTTTTATCACTTTAATTGACGTTTTATACGATAAGAAAATCCGATTATTTATCTCTGCTGAAAAGCCTGCAGATGAGCTTTATGAAGGTGAACGCGGCACGGAAGCGTTCGAGTTTGCACGCACGGCATCGCGATTATTTGAAATGCAAAGCGCTGAATATCTGGAATCATTGGAAATTAGCTAATTTTGACCGTTTTTCAAAAGTCATTTAAATCGATTTATTTGACGTTTACGTAAGAATAACACCTAATAAGATACTGATAAACTTACATAAAAAAATTGACTTGCATTTATTGCGGGAGGATTCTAAGCCTTTTCGGTAACTCTTCCAGGCTTTTGGATGCATGTGAGTTTCCCATCGCTGCAACTGAA